>JBDNIE010000243.1:0-2114 GCA_041688425.1 Halioglobus sp.
AATTTCGTCAGTATCCGGCGTTTTTAGAGCATAACCGGCGCCTGGTCCTGGCGCTGGAAGAGTTGGAGTCGCGAACCCGTCGGCGCGATATTCTTGTGGACGAGCAGGTGCTGTTCGATTTTTACGCTGAGCGTATTCCCGAGGGCACTGTCACTGCTGCCAGCCTGCAATCTTGGCTTAAACGCAACCCGGAGGGCGAGCGCACGCTGTATATGACGCGCGATGTGCTGATCGCTCGCGATCCCGGTACTGCCGTTGGTGAGCAATTCCCCGATCACCTGCTATGCGAGGACATGCGTTTCAAACTCACCTACCAATTTGAACCGGGTCAAGCTGCTGATGGTGTGTCTGTCACTGTGCCGGTGGCACTGCTGAATCGCATTCCACGCTACCTGTTTGACTGGCTGGTGCCGGGACTATTGCGTGAAAAGTGCATCCAGCTGGTGAAAGGCTTACCCAAAGAAAAGCGCAAGCGCCTGGTGCCCGCGCCGGACTTTGTCGACCGCGCACTGGACGATTTGCAACCGGATAATATCGATTTGCAGGACAGCCTGGCCCGGCGCTTGTCGCTGCTGGGAGGCATCGACCTGGGGCGTGCGGACTGGGCTCATCAGAAGCTCGACGATTACTACCGCATGAACATTCGAGTGGTGGATGCGCAAGATCATTTAATGGGGCAAGGGCGCGATCTGGCTGCACTCGTGCAGTGTTTTCGCACAGATACGCGTCAGAGTATCAGCGCCAATCCGCAGGAGTCACTGGCCCGCGACGGTATTACGCGCTGGGATCTGGGTGAGTTGCCTCAGGAGTGGCGCTTTCAGCAGGCTGGAATCGATATCGTTGCCTACCCGGCGTTGGTCGACAAAGGCGAGCATGTAGCCATCGAATTATGTGATTATCCGGCTGCGGCACGTATTCAGCATCGACTAGGGGTGCTGCGGTTGCTGCGGCTCAGCGCCGTGCAGCAGGTGAAGCACCTGCGCAAGCAGTTGCTGCGCAGCAATGAGAGTAATCTGGTGCTGGCGGGCGCCCAGTTGGAGCGCAGTGCCATAGTGGAAGATTTGATTGATGCGGCGTTCCTGCAGGGTGTCGATGGAGATCGAGACCTGCCCTACAGCGAGGAGCAATTTCTCGGTCTTGAAGAGTCGATCAGGGCGGAGCTTCTCGGCCGGGCCACCGACATTGAAGCGGTGATCTTCAACGCGCTACGAATACTGGCGGATCTGCGCCACAGATTGGCGGCGTTGGAGGGCGGCAAGTGGCGCGATACCCGTGAGGATATCAGTGCGCAACTGGTGCGTTTGTGGCACGCCTCATTTCAACGCGACACCCCAGGTGGGTGGCTGGCGCAGTATCCACGCTATATGAAAGCTATTCAGCAACGCCTGGAGCGAGTGGCTGGGCAGTATCCAAAGGACCAAAAATATACGCAAATGTTGTCTTCATTGACGCTCCCGCTTCACAAGGTGCTGGCAGGTCGCCCCGGATTACTGCTGCTGAGTGAGGAGGCCAGCGCGTATCGCTGGATGCTGGAGGAGTTCAGAGTGTCACTATTCGCGCAGAATCTCGGCACCCGGCAGGCGGTGTCCCCAAAAAGACTGCTGGAGCAGTGGCAGCTGGTGCAGCAGTGGCTGCAAAATAACCCCCATTAGCATGTGGGATAAGCTGTGAATGGCACTTACTTGATCTGAGTGGAAGCACGTAGGCGTCGAAGCGAGTAGAGATTGTAGGGGCTGTCTGAGTCCATCCAGGCTTGGGCTGCGGAAGGCCGCCTCCACCTTCCTGCCTCGCATAGCCGCAACCCGATACCCTTCAATTTACCGCCTAAGTGCCACTGTCGGGCTTAAGTAAGCGCCATTCGAAGGAGGTGCCGATTGTTGCTTTTTTGGGGCAGACACTGAAACTAATCGTTTGCTATCCTGTCCGAACTGCCAGAGGACGCTGCAAGATACATTGAACATGACAGCGCCTCGCGTTAGTTTGCTTTAAAACTATTCTAAATATGATCACTGACAGGAAATAAATATGGCTCTTTCAAAAAAACCGCTGGCAGCCGCACTCGGTGCTGCATTTTTGGCAACGTCTATCTCCCCTCTGGTATCTGCCGAGGTCAA
>JBDNIE010000244.1:0-22803 GCA_041688425.1 Halioglobus sp.
CTGCGCGCGACCTTGTCGCAGCGGCGCACGAAAGTATGCTTTGCGGTTCCAGGGGCAGATGCTCGCCTGCTGACGCTTCTGGTCGCGCCCGAAGAGAAGAAACACCTTAACAATTCGCTACCCTTCATGCTGGAAGAGCAGGTTGCCGCTGATGTCGATAAGCTGCACTTCGCCTATGCTCCGCTGGAGAACGATCGCTTTGCGGTGGCCATTGCCGCTAAGTCCGTGATGGCACAATGGCAGACACTGCTCGCCGAATTTCCCGGCATCCGGCTGTGGTTGCCTGAGCCCCTTTTGCTGCCTTGGCAAGCAGGGGAGTGGTGTCTGGTATTAGAGGAAGGCAGCGCGATTATCCGTATTGGACCCTGTGAGGGGTTCACGGTTGAGCGGGAGTTGGTCCCAGCTTTGTTGCAAAGCGTATTGTCGGAGGCCGACCGCCTCAAAGAGCCTGAAGTTAACGAGCCTCGGGCTTTGATCATCTACGGTATGGATCAGGTCGCAGATACTGAGCTTGTTCCGGAGCAACTGCGCGACAAAGTGCAGTGGCGTCGCGGTAACCTTTGCACCGCGCTGCTGCTGAGCGAGATGCCCGAGTTGAAGCTCAATCTCCTGCAGGGCGGTTTCGTGCCGCGCTTGCCGCTAGCGTTGTGGTGGCGACAGTGGCGCGCAGTAGCTGCCGTGCTCGTCGCTGCTTGTGTGCTGCAATTGGCGGCAGCTTATGCGGAGTATCGCAGCCTGTTTCTCCAAAACGTGGCACTGCGCGGTGGAGTGGAGGCGAGTTACCGTCAGGCCTTTCCGCAGGGTGCGATCGTGGACGCCGAGAAGCAACTACGTCGGCAACTCGACGTGCTCGGAGGCACCGGGCAGGGCAGCGGTTTTGTTGCGCTAATCGAGCGTGTAGGCGGTGCTATTGCCGGTATGCCTGATGCCAGCATCGCCAGTATCAACTACAACGATAAGGGTAATGAGATGCGCCTTAATATTGTGGCGGCGGATTTTGAGGGCGTTGAGCAGTTACGCAGTCGTATCAATGAGGCCGGACTGGAAGCGATCATGGAAAGCAGCACGACACAGGGTGATCAGGTCAGCGCCCGGCTGCGAGTGACGGAGCGATCATGAAAGAGTGGTTTGCCCAGCTGAATCAACGCGAACAAATGAGCTTGCTGACGTTGAGTCTGGCGGTGATTGTCTATCTCTTTTATCTTTTTGTCTGGTCACCGCTGGATAGCAGGCGCGATGAACTGGCCCTGCAGAATAACGCTATGGCCGAATCTCAGGTGCGTGTCGATGCGATGGTGTCAGAGCTGATTCAGATACGTGAAAGCGGCGTCCAGACCAGTGCCAGGCGCAACCTGACTTCGGTGATCAACGAATCTACCAGTCGGCTGCAATTACCCGTAATTCGCCTGCAGCCTAACAGTCGTGGCGAGATTCAGGTGCGCCTGGAGAATGCAGTCTTTGACGATGTGCTTAAGTGGCTTTACCAGATGGAATACACAGAACACATGCTGGTGCGCGAAGTGTCCCTGACTCAATCCAACACGGCCGGTCTCGTCAATGTAACGGCGCGAATAGCAGAGGCGGGATGAAGTGAGAATATCCGTTCTTGTCGGGGCCGCAGTCCTGGCCCTGCTCTTCTTTATTAACCTCGTTGCAACTGCGCCGGCGCGCTTGCTGAATTTTTTCGTGCCCGAAGAGCAGATTCTATTGCAGGGTCTGTCGGGCACAGTATGGGACGGCAGCGCCAGCGGTGTCATCATTCGCTTACCGCAGGGATACTTCCAGTTGGGTGCCGTGGAGTGGTCGTTGCAACCAGTCTCCCTCTTAACATTAGCGCCTCATATAACGCTGCGCAGTGAATGGGGAAGGCAGGCGTTCGCCGCCGAACTGATTGTGCGAGGCCAACAGGATATCGATATTATCAATCTGGAAGCGCAACTGGCGGCCGGCATGTTAAGTCGGTTTGCTCCTGTTGCTGTCGATGGATTTTTCAGTCTGCAGTCCGGGCTATTGCAGGTGCGTGATGGCATGCCTTTCAGTGGCGAGGGGCGTTTGGTATGGCAAAATGCAGGCTGGAATTCCCCTCGCGGTTTGGTGCCACTGGGCACCTACGCACTGGATTTTCAGCAGCCTGAGAATGAAGCCCTGCAAGGACAGATACTCACCCTCTCCGGACCACTGGAGGCCAGCGGCACATTGCAGTTGCAGCAAAGGAGCTATGCGGTGGATATTCTGATTGCCAGTGAGGGCTCGCTCGATACACAGATTCAGCAAATGCTGTCGCTGATCGCTCAGCCAGAGGATGCGGGGTTTCGTCTCGCGTTGGACGGAGACTTGTAGTAACGGGTTTAGAAGCGCTGACTGCCGAGCCATAATCGACTATCGGCGCGACGTATACTTTTAGGGCACAACTAATTTTCAACTTGAGAGACTAGTCAATGAGCAACCCCGAGTACAAAAAATACGAGTGCGTGATTTGCGGCTTTATTTACGATGAGGCGGAGGGACTGCCTGAAGATGGATTTCCACCCGGTACGCTTTGGGAAAACATTCCCGAGGATTGGGAGTGCCCGGATTGCGGGATCGCAAAATCAGAATTCGACCTCTACGTTGAATAGTATTGCAATACCTACTGCATCTGTTTGATTGGGCATCCATATCGCTGCACACTGTTGCTATAGATGCTTATCACAACGTCTCGTTCAGGCTGCGCGATGACTGCTGTTGAGCCGCGCCTGGCAGCAGTGCGCCAGCTGATGGTTGCGGCAAACTACGATGCACTGGTTGTACCCAGAGCAGATGAATATCTGGGCGAATATATTCCTGAGCACAAGGAGCGGCTGCGGTGGATCAGCGGCTTTACCGGTTCAGCTGGAATGGTTTTGGTATTGCGCGAGCAAGCGGCAATTTTTGTCGATGGCCGTTATACCGTGCAGGTGCGCAACGAAGTACCCGCAGCGCTGTTTGAGTGCCACCACCTGATCAATGAACCGCATGTTGAGTGGTTGGCCGCCAGACTACCGCAGAATGCGCGAGTGGCCTGCGATCCGCGCCTGCACAGCCTGCAATGGTACAGAGAGTCGCAGGCGACGCTTGCCGCGGCTGGTATTGAACTGGTTGCCGACACTGGTAACTTAATTGATCGCTGCTGGCATGACCGTCCGGATGCCGTGTGCCGTCCAGCGCTGTTACTCGACGCTGCATTTACAGGTGAGTCCAGCAGTGACAAGCGCCAGCGTATCGCCGAGATGGTGCGCGCGCGCGCGTGTGATGCAGCACTGATATTTGCGCCTGACTCAGTCAGTTGGCTATTGAATATTCGCGGTACGGATATGCCGCAACTCCCTGTGGTGCAGAGTTTTGCGGTACTGGAGTGTTCCGGTGCGCTCACCCTGTTTATCGACCCGTGTCGGCTGCCAAATGGCTTCGATGCCCACGTGGGCGAGGGTGTGAGCGTGCGACCAGAGGCGGACGCCAGTGGCGCTCTGGGAGCTTTTGCATCAATGAAAGTGCTCAGCGACTCGAAAAATGCCAGTGCGTGGATACAGTTGGAATTATTGAGGCTCGACGCCATTCTGGTGGATGGCGAGGATCCCGTGCAGCTGGAAAAAGCCTGTAAGAATTCGGTGGAAATAGCGGGTACGCGCAATGCTCACCGCCGCGATGCGGTTGCTGAGATTCGATTCCTGGCTTGGCTGGATAGCGAAATCGCAGCCGGCCGCTTGCATGACGAAGCGGTCCTATCGGATACATTGTTGGGTTTCCGCGAACAGGGCAAGCACTTTCATGCGGTCTCATTTAATACAATCTCTGCCGCTGGCGCCAATGCCGCCATGTGTCATTACAATCACGTTAACGCTATACCTGCTCACCTCACCACAAACAGCGTATACCTGGTCGACAGTGGCGGACAGTACTCAGACGGCACCACTGATATCACGCGCACCGTCGCCATCGGTGATCCTGGCGCCGAAGTCAGGCGCCTTTTTACCCTTGTTTTGAAGGGGCATATCGCGCTCGCACAGATACGCTTCCCGCACGGGACTACAGGCACACAACTCGATGCACTGGCACGGCAGTTCCTCTGGCGCGAGGGCTTTGATTACGATCACGGCACCGGCCACGGCGTAGGTGTTTTTCTCAGTGTGCATGAAGGGCCGCAACGCATTTCCAAGGCGCATAATGGCGTTGCCTTGCGCCCTGGTATGATCGTCAGCAACGAGCCGGGATATTACCGCGACGGCGCATTCGGCATGCGCTGTGAAAACCTGCAGGTGGTCTGCGCCTGTGATGATGGCACCGGTGATACCCCGATGCTGGAGTTCGAAACCCTGACGCTGGTGCCCTTTGACACCAGGTTGCTAGACGTCACCTTAATGGATGCGTATGAAATCGAATGGTTGAACCGCTACCACCAGCGTGTTGCGGAGATAATCATGCCGCTGCTGCAGGGTAAGGAACGCCACTGGCTGGAACAGGCTACGAGGCCGATAAAGCGTTGATCAGCCGACCGCTCGTTTTAGCAGCATGAAAAGGCATGCCTGCTCTTATCGTTACCTAAGCAAAAAACTCAGGAACAGGGGAATGCAGTAACCATAGCGAGCAATAGAACCGATTCAACGGGCGCGTCCTTTACTTTGTTCTTGGCGATGAAGGCATCGATCAGTTTGATGTAGTCGTTTCTTTTGAGCTCGATTTCTTGTGGCTGACAAAACAGCGGCGGCCGACCCTGTTGAATGAGTGCTGAAGCCGCCAAGGAGGCGCCCACGCCCACGCCGTTGAGATAGATCAGGGTTACTGGCCACTGCTTTTTATTGTCCCTCGTTTCTTCATATTCGCTGATTGTCATAGCGCTCGCGTTGCCGCTGACGGCCAGTATGCTCAGCAGCAATAAGAATGTGCATGTCAGGTGTCTCATCGTCTTCCCGTCCTGTTGCAAGTTACATTGTGAGAGTGGCATATTCATGGGTAGCACAGTAGTGAATGCGCGTCGCGCTGTCCAGACAGCGCTTCTGAGCGGTGCGCTGGAAGGGATTAGCCTCTGAACACGCGCATCATTTTGTGTAGACTGCACGGATAACAATTTAAAGGGTCGGCATATGGCAGCGGCGAGCGGCGCACTCTGGTCATCGCGATTTGGATTTCTCATGGCTTCGGTGGGTTTCGCTGTCGGGCTGGGTAACATTTGGCGCTTTCCCTACATCACGGGCGAAAACGGCGGCGCTGCATTTGTCCTTATCTATTTAGCCTGTGCGTTCGGCATTGGTGCGCCTATCCTGATTGCTGAGCTCCTGATCGGCCGCCGTGGGCAGGGCAGCCCAACAACTGCTTTGGCACGTGTGGCGAGTGCGAGTGGCAGGTCCGTGCACTGGCGGTTGGTTGGGGCAATGGGCCTCATGGCTGCCTATACTATTGAGATAGTGTACGCCGTCGTCGTCGGCTGGGTACTGTGGTATCTGTTCAAGGCGATTACCACCGGTTTTGTCGGCGTGGATAGCGTTGCTGCCAATGCGGAATTTGCAGCGGTGCTGGACGATAACCTCGGCATGTTGTTTTGGACCTTGGTAGGTCTGGCCATCACTGGCCTGATCATTTATGCCGGTGTTAAGGATGGCATCGAGCGCGCTGTGATCGTTATGATGCCCCTGCTCTTTGTGTTGATGGCCGGCTTGGCGTTCTATAACTATCTGGCACCCCCCGCAGATTCGCATGGGCAGGGATTCTCCCGCACCCTCACTTGGTTGTTTACGCCGGACTTCAGTAAGATCGGTTTTGACACCGTGCTCGCTGCCATCGGCCAAGCATTCTTTTCCCTGAGCGTGGCGATGGCGGGCATGATGGTGTACGGCTCGTATCTGCCTAAATCGATATCGATTACCCGCTCGGCCTTAATCATTGTGACGATGGATACTGGCGTGGCACTGCTCGCGGGCCTGGTGGTGTTTCCGGTCGTATTTCAAAACGGGATGGACCCGGCAGCCGGCGCAGGATTGATCTTCAAGACTCTCCCTGTAGGCTTTGCGCAGATGCCCGGTGGCTATGTTTTCAGCGTATTGTTTTTCTTGATGCTGGCGGTCGCGGGAATTACCTCGATGGTAGGCCTGATCGAGGCGGTGAATTCCTGGTTGGAAGATCGCTTCGGTATGCCGCGGCACCGCAGCGCGCTGCTGGTAGTGGGTTCAGTAGCAGTGCTCAGCGTCCTGTCTATCCTGTCCTATAACGTAATGGATCACTGGACCTTGAATGGCAAAAACTTCAATGACAGCCTGGATTATTTTTCCAACCAGATACTACTGCCGATCGGCGGATTGCTGATTGCCATTTTTGCCGGTTGGATATTGCGCAGGGAGGCAACGCAGGACGAACTGGGCACCACAGCGCAGGAGTACGCGATTTGGTACTTCCATATCCGCTATGTGGTGCCACCCGCCGTGCTAGTGATCTTCGTGATGGGCGTCTTCGGCTAGCTTAAGTTGTGGGCCCCGTAGGAATGTCCTCGAAAGCGATACCCTTGTCTGCGCGGGGTTCCTGCGGCAGTCCCAGTACCTGCTCCGCCAGAATGTTACGCATTACCTCGTCGGTGCCGCCTGCCAGGCGTACGCCGGGCGAGAACAACACAGATTCCTGAAAGTGCCCGCGCTGCGGACTCAGTGCAGCGTCCTGAATGACGCCCGCCGGGCCAAGCAACTGGCAGCAGAAATTGGCAATTTCCTGGTTCATCACAGCGCCTACGAGCTTGCCCAGAGAGGCTTCAGCACCTGCGATGCCGCCCTTGGCTACTGCCGTGACCATTCGTTTGTTGACGGCTTGCAGTCCGGCATACTGGCTGTACCAGGTGGCCAAGCGCTCCCGTACCAGCGGGTCCTCGGCGACGGGGCGACCGTTCAATTGCAGCGACTTCACCAGATCCAGAAACTGCGGAAAGCCGGTGGGCTGGATGCCGCTGATCGCCAGGCGCTCACTCATCAACACCGTGAGCGCGCCGGTCCAGCCGCCGCCGACTTCGCCCAGTCGGTAGGCGTCTGGCACTGCGGCTTCGTGGAAAAATACCTCGTTGAAATGCTGGCCGCCATCCATCTGCTTGATAGGGCGCACTTCCACGCCGCTTTGGCGCATGTCAATCATGAACATTGTAAGCCCGCGATATTTCGAGACCGTGGGGTCGGTTCTGGTCAGAATGACACCGAAGTCGGAGTACTGGGCGCCGGATGTCCAAATTTTCTGCCCGCTGATCTTCCAATTGTCGCCGTCGCGCTCTGCACGGGTGCGCAGGCCCGCCACATCGGAACCCGCCGAAGGCTCACTGAATAACTGGCACCAAACATCTTCCGCACTGGCCATGCGCGGTAACAGCGCAAGCTTGGCCTCTTCATGGGCAAAGTGCATAACGGCTGGGCCACAGTTGCCAATGCCGATGATGAATTGCGCGTCGCGTGTCAGGTAATTCTCCACCTCCTGTTGCCACACCACCTCATGCACAGCAGTCAGCCCCGCGCCACCGTATTCTTTAGCCCAGGTAAGACAGGCAAACCCCGCCTCGGCTTTTTTCTTGTACCAGGCTTTGGCCTCTCGAAAGGGCTCCTCGCCCTCCATGCCCATATGGCGTTTATCCGTGCGGCGGGTGGCATTGGCCGCCAGCCAGGCTTTGACTTCGCTGCGGAAGGCAGCCAATTCTTGCGTGTCTTGAAAATCCATGGCGTGCTCCTCAGGCGCTTTGCAGCAGGTGTTGGGCGACCAGTTCTTTCCACTGGGGTTGCGTGCCGATAACACCCGACAGCAGTTGTGCCCTGCGGTAGTAAAGATGGCAGTCAAACTCCCAGGTGAAGCCCATGCCGCCATGAGCCTGGATGTTTTCTTTGCTGATCAGATAGAAAGCGTCGGTCGCACTGACGCGCGCGGTGGCGGCGGCCAGTGGTAAATCGGCCGCGTCGCTGGCCAGAGCACAGGCACCGTAATAGGCGTTGGAGCGGGCCAGTTCCAGCGCCACGAACATGTCGGCGAATTTGTGTTTGATAGCCTGAAAGGAGGCGACCGGGCGACCGAATGCATAGCGCTCTTTGGTATAAGCGATACCCATATCCATAGCGGCCTGGCAGCCACCGATCTGTTCAAAGGCGAGCAGCACCGCCGCGCGATTGAGGAGCTCGGCCAGCTCAGCATCGCCAGCGGCGCTGTCGCCAAGCGGTTCAACGGGGACCTCGTTGAGTATCAGGCGCGCCTGTGAGCGACTCGGGTCCATACTGTTGAGTGTTTCCCGCGTGACACCTGCATTGCCCAGATCCACCAGATAGAGGCCGAGTGTGCCGTTTTCATCCTTTACACTGATCACTGCAAAATCGGCGATGTCGCCATCGGGCACAGGCATTTTCTGTGCTGTGACTTTGTGCTCGTGTAATTGCGAGGCTACGGTCGGCATGCCCATACCTTCGTTCGTGGCCAGTGTGCCGATTAGCTCACCTGTCGCCAGTTTCGGCAGGTAGTGTTGCTTTTGCGCCTCGCTGCCCCAGCTCTTAATGGCTTCAGTTGCCAGATACACACTGGATGAAAAAGGTATCGGTGCCAGCGCGCGACCCAACTCCTCGGCGATAACGCATAGCTCCAGATAGCCCAGACCGAGGCCACCGTAACGTTCCGGGATGGTCGTCGCGGTCCAGCCCAGTTCCACAACTTTCTGCCATAGGTCGCGGTCGAAAGAGTTCGGTGATTCCAGCGCTTTTCGGACTACGGCAGGACCGCATTCCTGCCGTAGAAAGTTCCTGGCCTGATCGCGAATAAAGAGCTGTTCTTCGGAGAATTCGAAATTCATGTTGGGCTGCCACGGTGTAGTGTCAAACGGAGGTAAGGTGGGCAAGCGATGTGGGCTTGCAAGAGTCAATTATAGAGAAACTACCTGAGCGGGTGGCTCAAGTAATTGGACCAGCGGACTAAACTCCGGATGTAGGCGAGCTGAGCAGCGTGGTTTTCAGTTGAGCTATGTCGGCATCAGTCAGCTGCAGGCCTTCATGCACGTAGTTGTCGAAGCTGCCCCATGTCGCATCAATCTGCTCGAAGGCCGCTTCCAGCCACTCCTCCGCAACACCCATCATGACGGCCATTTTGTCCGCTGCTTCATCACCCTTGAACAGGCGTAGCATCACTAACTGTGACTGGCGCGCTTCCAGTGCATTCTTCTTGCTGGCCATGTAATCCTGCATCACCACATCCTGCGGAACACCGAGAATACGCAATAGGATGGCTGCCGCAAAACCGGTGCGGTCCTTGCCTGCACTGCAATGCCAGACGATCGGCTGCCCATCTGCTGCAAGTACGGTCTGCATGAACTTCCGATATTGGGGTGTAAAGGTGTCGGCGAACTGGCGGTTGCCTTCCAGCATCAGCTCATTAGGATCGAAATCCTCGAAATTCCCGCTTTCGATACGCGCCATGATTTCCCCGACCATGGCCTCATTGCCGTCATCGAGAGTGGGTATTTCTACAACGTTAAAGCCTGCTGGATCGGGCAGATGATTTGGCTCTGCCTCTTTTTCGGCGGATGAGCGGAAATCGATCAGTGTTTTCAGGTGCAGTGTTTCAAGGCCGCGTAGATCGGCTTTGGAGCTATCAGCAAATGTACCGGAGCGGTACAGCACACCCCATTTTACGTGTCTGCCGTCGATGGTTGTATAACCCCCGACGTCGCGAAAGTTTGCGATACCCGCAAAATTGATCAGGCGGTGAGCAGAGCGCTCACTTTCAGGCAGCTTGGCAGGAATCATCAGTGCTGGCCCCGGGACAACCTGGATGGTCCCGATGCCAATGATTGCAACAGTAATCAATGACCAGAACAGTCTTTTTTTGTTCAACAGTGGGCCTCTATGATGTACAAACCTTGGTGGGAGCATAGCACCGCTGGAATACCGGGCAAGTGCAACATCGGATGCATGGCCATATGCAGGGTCGGCAAAATTTGCCAGCAGCGTTTCGATTAACCATAATTGGCACCCTTTTATCCCCGACAGGCAGGCGCCATGGCTTCGCTGCAAGATCAACTTCTCCAATCTGGCCTCGTCGATAAGAAGAAGGCCAAGCAGCTAAAGCACGAGCATCGCAAAGAAACCAAAGGCCGCCAGAAAGGTCAGCCCCATATTGATGAGCACAAGGAACAGGCCAAGCGTGCACAGCTTGAAAAAGTAGAGCGTGATCGCCAACTGAATAAAGAGCAGCAAGCGGAGGCCGAGAAGAAGGCTATAAAAGCCCAGATCGTGCAGCTTATCACCATGAACTGTATAAAACGCGACCATGGCGACGTGCCCTACCAGTTTACGGACGGCACGCGCATAAAGAAAATGTATGTCACCCGGCAGATCCAGAAGGATCTGATTAACGGGCGTTTGGCAATTGCCAAGCTCGGCGCAGACTATGAGCTACTGCCAGCGCCAGCTGCGGAGAAAATAATCCAGCGTGATCCGCAGGTCATCGTGGCGCTGAATCAGTATGAGACAAAAGGTGTGGATGAGGATGATCCTTACGCCGATTATCAGATCCCGGATGACCTGATGTGGTAGGTGTGTCTGGCGGGGGGATTGAGGCGGGGATGTTCCTGGCTGTTAGTTTGCATTGTGCAGCATAAAAAACGTGTTCTGAATAGGAGATTGGGTATGTTGAGATTTTTGTGTTTATCGCTTGTTGCCACAATGTTTAGTGCAGGAGTCAATGGTCAACAAGAATTTCGCCTGATGGCCAGTATATCGCCGCCTTATGTGGATGCCAGCCTACCTGAGCAGGGTCTTGCGCTGGAGCTGGTCAAAAAGATCTTTGCGCAAACGGAGTATGCGCCCCGGATCAAGATAGAAACCTGGGCTCGCGCGCTCGAGGGGACGGAGCTGGATGTTTACGATGCGCTTGCGTCGGTCTGGTATTCCAAGGAGCGCGAGAAGGACTTGCTTTTCAGTAAGCCCTACTTAAGCAGTGAGTTGCTAATTCTAAAATTGAGATCAAACCAGGGGCAGTATTCCACCCTTGATCAGTTGGCGGGCAGCCGAGTTGGTGTGAGGACTGATTACGCGTATGGCGTAGACTTTTCTTCGATTTCGGATCTGACATTGGTGCAGGAGGACCAACTCGTACCTAATCTTCTCAATTTACTGAATGGAAAAGTAGATTTCGTGATAGCCGACCAACGGACTGCCGCAATGGAACTACACGCGTTTTTCGCCGACAAGATCACGCAATTTTCCGTCACGAAAATATCCCTCCCTCCGGTAGAGCGACATGTCGCCGCCAGTCGATCCTGGCCGGAAGCCGAAAATATGATTGCAGCGTTCAATCGCGCTTTAGAAGCCGAACAGAAAACGGGTTCGCTGGAGGCCATTATCAAAAAGTGGGATGAGCGCTACGCAGGGGTGAAATAGTTGGATATTTCTCCGCATGATGTATCGGGATACCTTACTTGCCATCGCTTTCGCCAATGGTTAGCTTATCCGCGCTATTGCCGGCATAAAATACCACCAGTTTGACGGGCACATCGCCAATGTTATGGCCGTTGTGAAGTACATTGACGACTTCCGCAGCGGCATCGCCTGCCTTCAGGAATAAGGTCTCACCGGTTTTCAGTTCGACCTTGAGTTCGCCTTCCAAGACCATTGCAAATGAAGGTACGGGGTGCAAATGCCAACCGGTTTCGCCACCAGGTGCGACTTCAATAAGTATCACCGTAACTTCCGCCTGGCCTTCGGGATACACAATCGCCTCGCCATTCCAGCTCTTTTGGGTTTTTAGTAGTGGCGTTACCTTGACTGCTTCGGTGGCGTCGATGGAAAGCGCGAGGCTAGAGATTGAAGCGAAGAGGATGCCAAAGAACAGATTATTGATTAGTTTCATAAGGTTGCCATTAGTGGAGGAATAAACCCGGTTGTTAGTGCTTTCGTCATGCGGGGCGAAAATTCGCCCAATGCAATACTTGCAGGGCCTGTAATACTGTTAACGTCCACTGCCTTCTATGTGTTCGGCTATGAAACTCTGCCATGGCTGATGGTCCATCGGACTCCATATTGAAGTGATATGTTCACTGGCATCAGCGGCAGACCAGACAAGGTGCTTGCAGGCATATATCGCATAAAACGCAGACACCCGATCGTTAGCTGCGCAATGCACTATCGTTTTTTTGCCCTGTAGCGCTCTCATCGATTTCTCAAATTTCACGTAGTCGTCTTTGTGCGGCGCGCCAAAATCCACAGGAATATAAGTGTAAAGCAGTCCTTGCTCTTCGGCAATTTCATTCTCGCCGGCCAATGCATATTCACTGTCATTGGGCAGAAGATTGATAACGCATTCATTCCCTTCACTGCCCAGAGCGGAAATCTGTGCCTCGCTTAGCAGTCCGGAGGTACATACCGTCTCGTGCATTTTTCGGTAGTTGAATGCTTGGTCAATACTCATAGAATTTCTTCCCGCATTATCTTTAGGCAGATGATTATGCTGGCACTTTGCTGACCCGATACTGTACTGTACGGTTTTTGGGTCGAGCGGCTTAAGTGATAACTAGCAGACATATTTTCAGTTTACCGATGCTACTCCGCTTCTATATCCGGGTTCAGTGCAGCATTTTTTAGCAAGTAGTGGTACGAAGAATGTGCTCGCAAATTTCGTCCTGCGTGCGTCCGTAACAATTTACCGTGATGTCCGCGACTTGTCTGTACAATGCGTCTCGCTCGACAAATAAATCACCCAGACTCTGCTCTGGCCGCTTGGCGAGGCCACGGGTTGTCAAATTGGTAACTCTTTGTTGCAGAGAAGCCAGATTAATGTCGAGAAATACAATGGTACTGCTGGCTGCGAGGTGCTTCATGGCGGAAGTGCTATACACTGCGCTTCCGCCGGTTGCGATGACATGATTTTGGGTATCGAGTTGAAGGAGCGTCTCTTCTTCTATGTTGCGCAGTGCCAGGTAGCCGTCTTCATCTACAATATCCTGCAGTATTCTTTTTTGGGATGATTGGATGAGTAAGTCGGTATCGATAAAATCGTATGACAAAAGCTTGGCTAGAATAACGCCGATAGTGCTTTTGCCCGAACCGGGCATCCCTACCAGCACGATGTTTGACTTCGTTTTCCCCATGTTCATACGTCCAAGTTCTGATTGGATAGCTCAGATTAGATCAGCGTCATCGTAACCCCAAAAATACAATGCGCCTGCGTCATGCGCGTGAGTCTTTTTAGCGCAGGGCCTAATCAGCGATTTTCGTACCGGTTCAGGTCAAACAGCCCGGACTCCCTTGGAAAAGTCTTTTTGTAATGTGCATTGATAGCATCCGACTGCGTCCAGAATTCTTGCTGAGTGCGGCGCACGCCATAGAATGAGACCAGTTTCGCATAGTCCTGTTCGTTACGCAGCGACTCTATCATCTGGACGAAGTCATCGAGCTCACTGTCCGGCACACGGAAGAACACGTTGGGATAAGACCCGATGAATCCATTAACCACCGTCAGGTAGTCCTCCTGTGGAACACGGCGTTGCGCTTCCTTGAAGACTTGCGCGTTATTCAAGTAACCATCGTTATGCACGATGGTATAGAAACGATCTTGGGAATTGGCAGTAACTACTTGCAGGAATGATACCTCAGGCATCAGGCTGAAGGGCTCGCCTTCAAGTGTCTGCAGTGTGTCGAATCGGGAGTCAGTGGGTTGGTAGCGCTTGGCGGTAGCACCGGGTAGACGCTGCTGCATCATTTCCAATAACTCTTTTTTGGGGTCGGCTGTCTTGTACTCGATGTCTGTGGTGCGATCATAAGCCATGGCATCGGTCATCATGAATTTCCTGGCATCCTCTATTGCCTCGCGGTACCAAAAATTACGGAGCACGATGCGCTCCTTGGGCGGCAAGAAGAGAAGGAAGTTTTGCTCACCCTCCATGCGCAGAAAGTCCATGTAGAGCCGCGTTTCAAGCTGATGCGCTACGTTACCAAAAACATCGTAGCCGGCAACGAGCAAGTAATGAACACGCTCCAGTAGTGAGTAATCAATCACCCAGGCCGTTTTAGGCTGTTGGCCTACAAAGCCTTTTACCACTGAGGCGCTGTTTATGTGGCGGAAGATAGTGAGCGCCGCATTGTCGTTGTAGCCATCACCATCCCAGAACAAATCCAGATTCACCTTAGTTCCTTCTGGGCCCGTCATTTTTCGTATATATTCGAACTTGGCTTGTAGGTATTTCAGCTGTTCTTGTGAGTAACCGCGCCACTCGATTATAGAAACGAGAGCACCTTTCGTTTTGTCGGCGGGAAGGCGCAGGTGCTGGCTTTGTGACGCCAGGAACTTGGCGTTCTCCGCTACGGCTTTCCTGTCTGGACTGAGGAATGCGACCCAAAAGTGATCGTCGATCACGTTTAGCGCTACTTGTCCGCGGCAAACCGGGCCCTTGATGAAGCCCATAATGGTAAATTGTGCCTCGTCGAGCATGAATTTGTAGCGGGCAGTTTGCGGCAACTCACGGAAAGTGATGAACGGGTTTGCCGCGATCTCGTCTACATAGCCGGGAAGGGCGGTGACCTCATACCCGGGGTCAAGGAACAGCGACTGCCACCGTTGCATACGCGCGCTGTTCAGCGCATACGGCATGTGGCGCTTATCCAGGGGCGCGGAAGTCATTGGCTGCATGCGGTAGTAGACGCGAGTAGTGCCTGGATCATCGTAGGGACGTCGTGTGGCAATAATGTCTATCGGCTGGCCAGGCGGAGAGCTTGATCGGACCAGTGTGTAATAACGGTCATTTTCGCCCAGATCAGAGAAATACAGGCTGGCGATAAACAGGTGCTCGTAAATATAACGCGACATCAACTGTTGTTTCAGGCTGCTCCCGTTGAAAAAAACCTCCCAACGCTGCACATCTTTAACCTCTCCTTTGGAGGGGGGCGTAACTGGCACGCCGTGTGCTCCGCGCAAAAGCCATTGGGTGAGAGTGGCGTGTTCATCCTTGTTTAATCCGGGCAGGCCATAAGGCATGCCCCACAGTGGATTGTTCGCAGCGAAGGTGTCAAAGTCTTCGGGCTTGGTGCACTGCTGCTGTCGATCCAGACCCAAGGAAACGTCAACTGGAAGCAGGTTACCAACCGGAAGAGGGTGCTGCTGTTTTAGTTCCAGCATACGCACCAGTACGCTCTGATCGGGGGTTTGTTCATTGAGCATGGGATAGAAGCCCAGTTCTCGCCACTGCTCCACTGTCTGTGCATCTTCAAACAAACGTGTTGGCGGCGCTGCTTTCAGGCGCAGGGCGTATACCTGCTCTTTACTCGCACCCCGTTCTATACCCGCCCAGGCATCCAGTTTTAGCTGACAGGGAGCATCGTAACAACCGTGGCAGACCATGCAGCGTTGCTCGACGATAGGTTTTATCTCTGGCGGATAATCGCTGTCACCGATGGCGGGTAGGGAGAGCAGCAGAGCTACAAACAGAAAGAGAAATCTGGGTAGTAACGTCATCGTGGGATTTTGCGGGTTTGGTGTATTGAAAGCAAGATACGAGTGGGTCCGGGACGTTGCGCAAACGCCTATCGATTGCGCAGCACTTCCCGTTTATCAAGGAGAGAAAGATGCTTCGCTAAAGGAGCTGTCCTAGGATTAAATGGCAGTAAGCTACAATCTTTCTCTCGAGTATGTTCATATCGCAACAGAGATCAACTTTATTGTGCACCATCAGGTAGAGGGAGCTACCGGCATCGTGACGAATGAGCGTACCGATATACGGGTGATGGACGCTAAGTGGGTCGAAATAGAGCCGTAGTAGGATTCTGAAGCTGAAATCCTGGTTGCAGGTGTGCGAACTAGCGCTTCCTCGCTGTGCATCAATCCGGTGGCGCGTTTTTAGCGTAACATTTGAGTCTGCCATAATCGGCGTCATTTCAGGAAGAGAGTTGCTTATGTCACCGCTGCCCGAAATCCATCTGGCCTGCAGGCCCCGTCATACTGTTCAGTACTCATGACATCTATATCACCGATGGATACTGCCTTGGTTGTGGGTGCATCTGGCGGGATCGGGGCCGCAGTATTACAGCAGTTTCTTGATCTTGAGCAGTTCACAAGCGTCATTGCAGTCAGTCGCGCTGAGCGCCCTGACAGCTTGGCTCGATATGCAGATGGGCTCTGGTGGATACGCTGCGACTACAGTGAAGAGTCTATTGCCTCCGCAACTGCGCTCATTGCGTCCGCTGATGTGCAGTTGCGCCGGGTTGTGATTTGTAATGGCATCCTGCATCAGTCGCAAGTGCAGCCCGAGAAGGCATTAGAGAAAGTGCAGGCGGCGTCAATGGCTCAGGTTTTTCAGGTAAATACCATTATCCCCGCGCTATGGGTCAGCGCGTTGGTAGGGCAGTTACGGCGTTCTTCAGGCTGTGTTGTAGCAGTTTTGAGCGCTCGGGTTGGCAGCATTGCGGACAATCGCCTGGGCGGTTGGTACAGCTACCGCGCTTCCAAGGCCGCGCTCAATATGTTTCTAAAGACGGCGGCTGTGGAGTACGCACGGCGCGCACCGAAGGTGAAGCTGGTGGCGTTTCACCCGGGCACAACAGACACTGAATTGTCCAGTCCGTTTCAGAAAGGGGTGCCCGCTGGAAAACTGTTTACGCCAGAGTTTGTGGCTGCGCGCCTTACTAAGTTGCTCGATCAGGCGGAGCCGAATGGTGAGCTTTCATTTCTCGATTGGGACGGTAGGACAGTACCGTGGTGAGCGGCACTGCTATTCACAGATAGGTGGGTGAAGTTAGGCGGCGTGCGGAGTAACTTTCTGTGCAACATTGCGTCGCTTAAAGTCCTCGGCAATAGAATCTCCCAGCGCTGTGAGGTACGCTTTGCCGCCACCGAGTGTCAGTTCCAACTGCTTGGCCCACAGGCAGTAACGAAACAGGGCATAGTCCTTGTCCACACCAATGCCGCCGTGCAGGTGTTGCGCTGACTGGCTGACACGATGGGCAACATCACTCGCCCAGATTTTGGCGATGAGCACCGCTTCAGTTGCATCGGCACCAGCACTCAGTAGTGATACTGCTTGCTGGCAGGCCAGCCGCAAATTTTCGACATCGATGTAAGCGTCTGCGGCGCGATGGGATACCGCCTGAAACGTTGCGATGGGCCGGCCAAACTGTTCTCTTTGTGAGGTGTAGGCTGCCGTCATTTTGAGCATGGTCTCGGTTACGCCCAACGTCATAACGCTATTGGCGACCAGCGTATGCTGGACCAGAGACTGCACTGCACGCTGCGCGCTAGCACCGGTGGCGATGATATTGTCCTGCGTAACTGGCGCCGCATCAAAACAGAGGTTGAACTGTGGTTCTCCCGTCGTGACATGCTGGGGCGTTAGTGCTACGCCGCGCACGGTGGGGTCGATGGCTAGCAGCACGAGTTCTCTATCCAGCCGTGCGGTCAGCAAAACAAGTCCGGCACGATCAGCACAGACAACCATGCTCTTTTGACCATACAGGGCCCATTCATTGCCGGCCTGCTCCAGCCGCGCTTGGGGTGCGGCTGGGTCATCGCACCCGGGCTCGATGAGTGCTACCGTCAGCACTGTCTTGCCGCTGGCCACGCCGCTTAACCATCGCTCACACAGCGCTTCGCTGCCGAATTGCTGCAGAGTGTGTGCAGCGCCTACCAGCACTGGAATCACCGGTACTGCCGCTACAGTTTTGCCAACTTCTTCAATGAGCAGGCACAGTGTTTCAAAGTCAAAGCCCATGCCGCCATAGTTTGCGGCGATAGCGGTGCCCAGCAGTCCTGACTCGCCGAGTTGTTGCCAAAGCGCTTCATCAAAACGCTCTTCACCCGACTCAATGGTTTTGAGGCGATCCACTGTGACCTCTTGGGTCAGTATTTGTGCAGCCAGTTTTTGTACGTCTTGCTGTTCTTCCGACAGTGAAAAATCCATAGATGTTCTCCTTAACGATAACGTGGCATGAGTAGGCCGGCGGCGGCGACGATGTCGCGTTGGACTTCGTTGGTGCCGCCACCAAAAGTCAGCACCGAACCTGAGCGGTAGCGATGCTCCAGTGCGCCTTGCAGTACTGCGCCTTCCGAACCGCTGCATAGTGCGCCGGCCTGACCGACTATTTCCAATAGCAGGCGCCATGCCTCGACAAAAAACTCCGAGCCATAAATCTTCGCGGCAGAAGCCTGATCCATGCCAAGGCTAGCGTGGCTCATGCTCCACGCCTGCTTAAAGCAGACCAGCCGCAATACTTCAAGACCCGATCTTACCGTCGCAAGATTGGTGCGCACCCAGGGCAGGTCAATGACTTTACCGTTGCCGTTACCTGCGTCCATCTCTGCTGCCCACTGCGCAACGCGTTCATAAAGCAATTCACAAGGTCCGTGATTGACCAGACTGAGTCGCTCTCGATTCAGTTGCTCTGTGATCATGCGCCAGCCCTGGTTGAGGGGGCCGACCTGCCATTGATCATCCAGTTCAATGTTCTCGTAATAGGTCGCATTGGTGCGGACACCCAGCGTATTGATGGGCGTAAAACTGAATCCAGGTGCCGACGTGGGTACCAGAAACATTGAAATACCGTGGTGCTTCTTGGCAGCATGCGGGTCAGTGCGCGCAGCCAGCCATACATAGTCAGCGACGTTTGCGTAGCTGGTCCAGATTTTCTGGCCATTGATCAACCACTTGTCGCCTTTGCGTTCTGCGCGAGTGGTCAGCGACGCCAGATCAGTACCCGCTGCCGGTTCAGAGTAGCCGATGGCAACGATGCACTCACCGCGCAAAATTGGGTCGACCACAGAAGCTCTTATTTTCTCGCTGGCGACGTCAGCTAGCACGGGGCCCACGCCGTCAGTGGTCAGAAAGGGGTAGGGGAAGCCTGCGCGAATCACCTCGTCGCAGAAGATGTATTGTTCAACCGGTCCGGCGTCCTTGCCACCATACTCCGTGGGCCAGCTGCGGACGATCCAGCCGTCTGATCCCATCTGTCGCAAAGCGCTGCGATGTTCTGGTCCGCCGCCCTCACGCTGTTCTCCATGGAGTTCATCGACCAGCGCAGGTGTCATCAGCCGCATCATGTAGTCACGAATTTCTTCGCGCAGCGCCAATTGCTCATGGGTCAGGGCTATATTCATCGTGGTCTCCGTATTATGCGATTAGTGTATGACTCTAAGCGATGTTACGCGACCCACACGCAAGCAGACTTGCATCGAATCAAAGTTACCCTCAGGGAACCAATTTATTGAACCGCTGAGCTGAGGGTGTTCGCACATCGCGTTGCTCTGGCCAGAATAGCCCGGCAGATGTACGTGCTCCGCTGGAGGCAGGTAACGACGCTGTGGTAGGCTCGCAATGCAGTCTTCAAAGAAGGCATAACAACCTACGCTGCCAAGTGCCATGGCCGGCGTCAGCTAACGAGGGATTCTCATCAGAAAGTGTACGTTATTATTGCTCTGCACGCTGCTCTTTGGTTGCTTGGGCCATCCGGTTGCGGTGAAGCCAGTAGAGGATTTTGACGTCACGCGATATCTGGGCACGTGGTACGAGATTGCCAGATTGGACCATTCCTTCGAAAGAGACCTAGTGAATGTTACGGCAGGGTACTCGCTGCGTGATGACGGCGGTATCGACGTTACCAATCGTGGATTTTTGCCGCAGGAGAGTCGCTGGAAAGAGGCGCAGGGCAAGGCCTATTTCGTTAATGCACCAGACGAGGGTTATCTAAAAGTGTCGTTCTTTGGTCCCTTTTACGGGTCATATGTCATTTTTGAGCTAGACCATAAAGACTATCAATACGCCTTCGTCAGTGGCCCGGATACTTCCTATCTGTGGCTTCTGGCCCGCACGCCACACGTTGACCAATCCCTGATTGACCGCTTTATTGATAGAGCTGGTGAGGCTGGGTTCGATACTGCAAGCCTGATTTTTCCGTCGCAGGAATAGCAGCCCGCGTGCGATTAGGCCGCAGTGTGCCCGCAGCTCGGCTGTTTGTTACACCCTTTGTTGCGCCCCTTGTTGCGATACACGCGCAAAATGACTGATCGCGCTTGGATAGCATAAAGAACCGCAACGAGAAATCGGGTCTGGACGCTGACGCCATCGAGAAGCTGCGCAGTCGTATACGACACGCCGCCGTCAAGGGCCCTCTGCCGTCACTGCAGGTGGCGCTTATCAACGACGGCGAGTTGGTGTTGTTCGAGACCTTCGGCAACGCCAACAATAGCAACCGCTACTGTATTTTTCCCCGCACTAAACCGGTGGTGGCCTCAGACGGTCCCTGCAATCTCCACTCGCTTTGACGCCTGTGTGCCACCTTTGGCTTTAAGTAAGTGCGTTTCACTGCAGACTCTACAAAGTGCATAGCCCGACGATTATTGTCCGACAACCCCGTCTGTAACCAAACGGTCGATCGCCCCAGCGCTATAGCCAGCTTCACGCAGAATTTCAGCACTGTGTTCCCCCAATCGTGGTGGATGTCGATACAGCGCGGCCGGCGTTTCCGATAAATGTCCCGGATAGCGCACATAGCGTAGCATGCCTGCTTCGGGGTGCTCGGCGTCAAAGATGGTGCGATTGTGTTTTGCCTGCGGATCCTCGGCGAATTCGCGCACCGTCTTTACGGGGCCGAAGGGGACACCCAACGCGTCCAGCCGCGACAGTAAATCCTCTGTAGTAAATCGTTTCATGACGTCGCCAATGGCATCCAGCCAGGGGCCAAAATCATTGATACGCTCGCCGATGTTGCGCATACCCTCGCGTTCTAAAAGCTCTGTGCACTCCAGAGCTGTGCATAAATTCTGAAAGTGGTTGTCCTGTAATGCCATGCCCACCACGAAGCCATCGCGGGTTTCAAAGGTTCGCAATACAGCGAGCGGTGCCGGATCTTGCATATCATTGGGTACGAAGCTATCCACAGGCATCATATCGGCCAGCGAGTTGGTAGCCCAGGCGTCGATCATCGGGACGTCCACGCGCTGACCCTTACCGGTGCCGCCCGGGCGGTCACGGGCATACAGCGCCGCCATAGTAACGCCTGCCGCCGTGGTAGCCGTTGTTTTGTCTACTATGGCCGATTGGATCAATTGCGGTTTGCCGCCAAAGGGCATGCCCTGAATATACATCATGCCCACCAGTCCCTGCGCGAGAGGGTCATAGGCGGGTTTGTGGGAATAAGGCCCTGTGGGTCCAAAGCCGGTGATGGATACATAGATCAATTTGTCGTTCAGCTTGCTTAGCGCTTCGTATCCAATACCCAGACGATCAAGCACACCGCCGCGAAAGTTCTCTACTATGATGTCTGCTGTTTCAGCCAATTTTTTGACGATGGCAATGCCTTCGGGGTTTTTCAGGTCCAATGCAAGGCTGCGCTTGTTACGGTTCATCTGCGTGTAAAAGCCGGTCAGGCCTGCCTTTTGCGGTGGTGCCATCCAGCGCGAAATTTCGCCATGGGTGGGTTCGATCTTGATCACGTCTGCGCCAAGGTCACCCAGTTGCTGGCTGCACAGTGGTCCGGTGATCATGGAAGTGATATCGATGACGCGGATACCTTTGAGGGGACCTTCGGGTGTGCTTGACAGTTTTATATCCATGCGAGCGCTCCTCGTGTAATGGTCACGCGATTCTACACGCTGCCGACGGGCATGCGAAGTCAGGTATAAAGATGCCGCTGTTTGATTTATCCGCCGCGATTGTCATACTCTGACGGGCTTACTGCTGAAGAGGTTTTCCATGCTTGGCGACAACCCCAAAGACCTGCTGCTGAAGGCCGACTGGGAGGCTTTCTGCGACCAGTTGAAAGCCGCCGGTGACCTTGTATTTCGCGACTCGACCCCCGCGCATGATATCGACCGCGCCAAGGGCTTTCGCCTGCTGGCGCGCAATATCGCACTCGCATTGCAGTTCCAATTGGAGAACAATGATCCGGATTTCCCGGAGCTGCTGCATTACTTCGACCCGCTAAGGAAGCAGGCCGGAGACAATACTGATGCCTTGTATGTGGGCGCTCCGATCAACGGTCAGCACACGTACAAAATATCAGGACAGCGCGGCGGTGCGCGTTATTTTGCCGTCACCGTTCTGGAAGATGGTGCCACGCCCTGGGGTGGTGCCGTCGTGGGAAGCCTGATCGACCGTGACATCGTCGTCGATGCTGATGGCAGTTTCGACATTATCCTCAGTCCCGAGCCACATGAGGGGAACTGGATTAAAACGACACCCGGCAGCTGGCGCGTAACTGTGCGACAGTTCTTTGCCGATTGGGAGAACGAGCAGCCCATGGTCGCGCATATTGACCGTCTGGGAGAACGGGTCCACGACCCCGCTTTCACGCCAGAGCAATTATCCCATGGCCTGACCAGAGCTGCCGCCTGGGTGCGTGAATCTACGCACTACTGGGCAGACATGTTGGATAAATGGCAAGCGCAGCCCAATAATTTCCTCTCCTATCGCCAGCTGGACGACAATGCCATTGATGCCACACCCGGCGGTGAGCCACTGATCTGTTACTGGCGCGTTCCGGTCGATGAGGTACTGGTGATACGTGTTACGCCGCCGCAGGCTGACTACTGGGCGGTGGAGTTCGGCAATTACTGGTGGGAAACGATGGATTACCGCTACCGCTTATGCAGTACGAACTGCCATCACGCGCAATTAGAGGACACCGGTGAGCTGATTCTTGTGGTGGCGCATGATGATCCGGGTGTGCCGAACTGGCTTGATCCCTCGGCGCATGTTGAGGGCTATATCACCGTGCGTTGGATTGGGGCTGACCATTATCCCGTGCCAACGTGTACGCAAATGAAGCGCGGGGAGCTTGCTGCGTTTCTGCCTGCAGCCACTAAGAGCATGCTGCC
>JBDNIE010000245.1:0-32968 GCA_041688425.1 Halioglobus sp.
CCCCTGTTTCCCAAGGGCTTTATGAATGAGGTACAAGTTATTTGTACTGTGATGTCCGCTGACAAACATATCGATCCTGATATTGCGGCCATGATTGGTACATCGGCCGCACTGGCGATTTCCGGGTGTCCGTTCAATGGTCCCATCGGTGGTGCACGTGTCGGTTTCAATGAAGCAGAAGGTTACTTCCTGAACCCTACCTACGAACAGTTGAAGGGCAGTAAGCTCGATATGGTCGTTGCCGGTACCAAGGACGCGGTATTGATGGTTGAGTCCGAAGCCAAGGAACTGAGCGAAGACCAGATGTTGGGAGCTGTACTCTTCGCTCACCAGGAAATGCAGGTCGTCATTCAGGCGATCAGTGAACTGGTCGCCGAAGCGGGCAAACCCCGTTGGGAGTGGGTGGCCGCGGAGGTCAACGCAGACCTGCTGGCAGCCGTTGAAGGCCAGGTTAAAGCCGATCTTGGCGAAGCTTATCGCATCACCGAAAAGGCTGCTCGTTACGAGCGCGTGGGCACCATTCGCGACGCGGCTGTTGCAGCGCTGGCCGTAGAAGGTGGCCCCTCTGCTGATGCCGTGAAGGACATCTTCAAGAAAATTGAAAAGAATCTGGTGCGCAAGCGCATTCTGTCGGGTGAGTCCCGTATCGATGGCCGTGACAATCGCACTGTGCGTCCTATCGCCTGTGAAGTGGATGTGTTGGCCAAGGTTCATGGCAGCGCCCTTTTCACGCGCGGTGAAACGCAGGCAATTGGCGCTGTGACGCTAGGCTCGACGCGTGATGCACAAATAATTGATGCGCTGGAAGGTGAGCGTCGTGACTCGTTCATGCTGCACTATAACTTCCCTCCCTACTCTGTTGGTGAGGCCGGTCGTGTTGGCTTTACCAATCGTCGCGAAGTTGGCCACGGTCGTCTGGCACGACGCAGTCTGGCGGCTGTATTGCCCACCAGTGAAGAGTTTCCCTACACTATTCGTGTGGTATCGGAGATCACCGAATCCAACGGTTCCAGTTCGATGGCTTCCGTGTGTGCTGGCTCACTGGCGATGATGGCTGCGGGCGTACCCCTCAAAGCACCGGTTGCCGGGATCGCTATGGGTCTGGTCAAAGAGGGCAATCAGTTTGCTGTGCTGACCGATATCCTCGGCGATGAAGATCACCTGGGCGATATGGACTTCAAAGTGGCCGGTACCGCTGAAGGCGTGACCGCACTGCAGATGGACATCAAGATCGAAGGCATTAATGAGCAGATCATGGAAGTTGCGCTGGAGCAGGCGCAAGTGGCTCGTCTGCACATTTTGGGACAGATGAATGCGGTGCTGGCAGCAGCTCGTACTGTTACATCTGCAAACGCCCCCAGCATGACGACACTGAAGGTCGATTCCGACAAAATCCGTGACATTATCGGTAAGGGTGGCGTGACCATTCGTTCCATCACCGAGCAGTCGGGCGCAACGGTTGATATCGATGACGACGGTACAGTGCGTATCTTCGGCCAGGACCAGGCATCGTGCGATGCGGCTGTCGCAATGGTGCAGGAAATTACCGCAGAGGCAGAAGTCGGTGCGGTTTATGAAGGTACTGTTGCGCGTATCGTCGATTTCGGCGCATTCGTCAATATACTACCCGGCAAGGATGGACTGGTGCATATTTCGCAGATCGCCAATGAGCGAGTAGAAAATGTATCAGATCACCTGAAGGAAGGGCAAGTTGTGCGAGTGAAGGTGTTGGACGTAGACCAGCGCGGTCGCATCAAGCTGTCCATCAAGGAACTGCTTGAAGACGAAGCATCAACAGATGCTGAAGCTCCCGCTGAGGAGGCTGCTGAATAAACATCGGCGTTACCGCAAGTAGTAAAAAAGGGATGTGCTGAAGAGCACATCCCTTTTTTTTCTCCGCGGCAACGGCGTGTCGGACTAAGGTGCGTTACAACTGGCTTCGAGCGGATATCCTAGCCGGGCCTGTTGTCGATCAGATCCTGCACTACCGAAGGATCTGCGAGGGTGCTGGTGTCACCCAGATTTTCCAGTTCGTTCTCAGCGATCTTGCGCAGTATGCGGCGCATGATTTTTCCTGAACGTGTCTTAGGCAGGCCCGGTGCCCACTGAATGATATCGGGCTTGGCGATGGTGCCTATCTCCGCCGCGCACAGGGCTATCAGTTCAGTGCGCAGTTGTTCCGTTGGTGTTACACCGTGCATTGGTGTGACGTAGGCGTAAATACCCTGCCCTTTGATATCGTGCGGGTAACCCACGACGGCCGCTTCGGCAATCTGCTCGTGCAATACCAGTGCACTCTCAATTTCGGCGGTGCCCATACGATGGCCGGAGACATTTAGCACATCGTCTACACGGCCTGTGATGCGGTAGTAGCCGTCTTCATCGCGACTGGCGCCGTCCCCACTGAAGTAATAGCCAGGGTAAGGTTTGAAGTAGGTGTCTATCATGCGCTGATGATCGCCATAGATGGTGCGAATTTGGCTGGGCCACGAGGATTTGATGACCAGATAACCGGAACCCGCGCCCTCAACTTCTGCACCACTTTCGTCCAGCAGCGCGAGCTCAACACCGAAGAAAGGCAGAGTGGCGGAACCGGGTTTGAGGTCCGTCGCTCCGGGTAATGGCGTAATCATTTGCGCCCCCGTTTCAGTTTGCCACCAGGTATCAACAATCGGGCAGCGCGCGTCGCCGACGACGTTATAATACCATTCCCATGCCTCCGGGTTGATAGGCTCACCAACGCTGCCCAGCAGCCGCAGGCTTGCCCGGGAGCTGCGGGTAACGGGTTCGTCACCCACTGCATGCAAAGCGCGAATGGCAGTAGGTGCGGTGTAAAATGTATTGACCTGATGCTTGTCGACTATTTCCCAGCAACGTCCCGCGTCGGGATACGTGGGGACGCCTTCAAACATAATAGAGGTTGCGCCATTTGCCAGAGGCCCGTAAAGAATATAGGTGTGCCCGGTGATCCAGCCGATATCGGCCGTGCACCAAAAAATTTCTTCCTCACGGTAATCAAATACGTATTTAAAAGTCATGGCGGCCTGCAGCAGGTAGCCGCCGGTGGTATGCAGCACGCCCTTTGGCATCCCGGTGGAGCCGGAGGTGTAAAGAATGAAGAGCGGATCTTCTGCATCCATGGATTCTGGTGCGCAGTCACTGTCTGCTTGAGCGACTGTCTCGTGGTACCAGAGGTCCCGGCCTTCCTGCCAGTCGACGTTGCCTCCGGTGCGCTTTACAACCAGGCAGGTATGGATATTCGGACAAGCCGTCAGTGCCTTGTCGACATTTGCCTTTAGACGAATCTGTTTGCCGCCGCGCATGCCTTCATCCGCAGTGATCAGTGTCTGGCAATCGGAATCCAGTATGCGATTCTTGAGGGCTTCAGGAGAAAAGCCGCCAAAGACCACGGAGTGCACAGCACCGATACGCGCGCACGCCAGCATGGCGTAGGCCGCTTCCGGAATCATCGGCATATAGATGCAAACACGATCGCCCTTGCGCACGCCGCGAGCTTTAAGGGTGTTGGCCAGTCGGCAGACCTGGTCTTTCAACTCGCCGTAGGTGATGTGTTTGCTGTCGGCGGGGTCATCACCCTCCCAAAGCAATGCAGTCTGTTGGGCGCGTTGTGGCAGGTGCCGGTCTATACAGTTGTAGCTGGCATTGAGCTTGCCGCCACCGAACCACTCTGTCTCGCCCTTGATGAAGTCGTAGTGGACGACGCGATTCCACGTTTGATCCCAGGACAAAAAGGTATCGGCCATCTCCGCCCAGAAAGAGTCTGGATCGTCCAGCGACTGCCGGTACATCGCCTTGTAACGCTCCGCATTGATATGCGCGTCCTTGAAGTTAGCCGGTACTGGTCGCACAGGATATACAGACATGCGGTCTTGTCCTTAGAATTTTACGTCAATAGGGAATGATACTGGCCCGACAGGGTTGTGCAAGGTCGGGCGCGTTGGAATGGACGAAAAGGCGGTACTTCTGGGGTCAGTGGCCGCTGGCCAGCATGCCCCAATCTGAAACGGGGTTGAGGGACAGTTTTACATTGTCTATAAGGCGGGTAGAGCCCAGGCGAGCAGCGGCCAGAATGGCGATCTCTTCAGTGTCTTCGGTAACCGGTCGCAGTGTGCGTGCATCGCGAATGGCAAAGTAGTCGGGGTCAAACCCGGCCTGCAGCAACTTAATGCGCGCGTGTGACTCCAGTTGCAGAAAATTATCGAAGCCGCAGGCGATGGCCTCGCGGCAGGTGTTGAGTGTCTGGTTCAGGACGGGTGCTGTAAGCCGCTGGTCGAAAGACAGATAACCATTGCGCGAACTCTTGGCCAGACCGTCCTCGTCACGCGTGGTGGCAACCCCAACAATTTTTATAGGCAGGCACAGATCCTGTACCATTTTTCGAACGATAGACAGCTGTTGGTAGTCTTTCTCACCGAAGACGGCAACATCGGGCTGTACGATGTTGAAGAGTTTACTGACGACAGTAGTGACACCGTCAAAGTGCCCCGGACGGCTGCTACCACAGAGGGTTTCACCTAGCTCCGGAACATGCACGAGTGTCTGTGCTTGCATACCTTCTGGGTAGATATCGTCGACATCTGGCGTATACAGCACCTGAACACCCTCGCTGAACAACTTTTCTTTGTCCGCTGCCAGCGTTCTCGGGTAAGCATCGAGGTCTTCGGAGGGGCCGAACTGGAGAGGGTTTACGAAAATACTGACAACAACGACATCACACAATTGGCGCGCCTTGCGCACAAGATCCAGATGACCCTCGTGCAGATTTCCCATGGTCGGCACAAAAGCAATGGATTGGCTATTGCGATGAAAGCCGAGAAGGACAGACTGTAACTGTTCGTTGTTGCTGTACGTTCGCATATCTACCTGATCCCCGTGATTTGGAATGGCGATGCTAAACCAAGATAAAACACATGTTTCATCTTGTGTCCTGAGCGTGTGCTACTCAGGATTGGCGGAAAAGTATGCCCCAACGCCTGCGGCCCGGCAATCAATTTTTAGGCAAAATTCACAATATTTGTTACCGAAAGAAGCAGTGGTGTGGCGCGCTTTGTGTCCTTGAGACACAATATTGTAAGTAAGTGCTTGCTACCTACAGAGGGCTCTATGTCTAATACTTCCGTCAGATTTAACGGTAAGTATGTACGTCCTGCGGGTAGGTGCCCGCTTTGACGGCGTCGACAAAGGCTTTGAGGCCCCCTTTAATCGTCGACTGGCCTTGCATAAAGTTTTGTACAAAACGTGCCGTGTGCTCGGTGAGGCCCAGTAAATCGTGCATGACGAGCACCTGGCCATCCGTGCCTGGACCAGCGCCTATGCCAATAACAGGAATATCCAATTTTTGACTGATATCAGCGGCGAGGTGCGAGGGAATACATTCCAGCACTAAAAGTCGTGCGCCTGCATCCTGTATCTCTACGGCATCCGCTAGAATCGATTTGGCCTCCTTCGGTGTTCTGCCCTGTACCTTGAAGCCGCCAAAGGTATTAACGGACTGTGGCGTAAGACCCAAGTGCGCGCACACCGGGATACCGCGTTCCACCAGTTTGCTGATGGTCTCGCTCAACCAGGCGCCGCCTTCCATTTTTACCATGTGAGCACCTGCCTGCATTAATTGCGTAGCGCTTTCCATGGCCTGTGTTGCGGTGGTGTAGCTCATAAACGGCAGGTCAGCGATGACCAGCGACTGCGGTTCACCACGACAGACACTGCGGGTATGGTAGGCCATGTCGGTAATTGTGACGGGAATAGTGCTGTCATGCCCTTGCAGTACCATCCCCAGGGAGTCACCCACCAGAATAGTCTCGGCACCGACGTCGCTTATAATCCGTGAGAAGGTCGCATCGTACGCAGTGATGCAGACAAATTTCTCGCCATCGGCTTTCATCTTGTCCAGGGTACTGATCGTAGTCTTGCCCATGGCTAGAGTCCTGTCTGGTTTGTTGGCGTCACTTCAGGTCCTGCAAGACGTTTTGCCACGCACTCTTGTTTGCAGTCTGGTCTGCGTCGATACTATCTGAAAAATGTGGGATTGAAATAGTGGCGGCCGCTGCGAATATCGAGCAGATAATCCACCAGGTCCTGATAATCGGTCGCGCTGTTTGCCAGGTCAATTTCGCTGGCATTCACGATAAGCAAAGGCGCATCATCGTAATATAGAAAGAACTCACTGTACACTTCGTTCAGGTGTTCCAGATAGCGCCTTTCGATGCCCCGTTCCATTGCCAGGCCGCGTTGTTCTATGCGCCTCAGCAGTACGTCCGTAGAGGCCTGCAGGTAGACTACGAGGTCGGGTTTGGGGGCGTCTATAGTGAGTTGTCGGTAAACTTTTTCGTAGAGTTGGTATTCGTCCTGATCCAGGTTGACTCTGGCAAAAAGGGGGTCCTTTTCTATCAGAAAGTCGGCCACTCGCGCCGGTTGGAAAATATCTTTCTGCCGCATATCCTGAATTTTTTGCGCACGCTGAAAGAGGAAGAATAACTGGGTGGCCAGCGCTGCCTGCTGTTTATTGCGATAGAAACGCTCTAAAAAAGGGTTGTCTTCCGCGTCTTCAAGCAGAGTCGCGTGCTCAAAGCTTGCGGCGAGCTTTTTGGCAAGCGTTGTCTTGCCGACGCCAATGGAGCCCTCTATCGCAATAAAGGTGGGCGGCTGGCGCCCGTTCAAATTGATGGTGATGGCTTCGTTCTCTGTCATCACAGCGTGTCCTTTCGTGCCATTTTCAGTGCGTTAATGTGTATGCCGATAAGTGTAATTGAGTCTTTGCCAGCCCGCACTCGGAGCACTCTTCAAGCAAGGCGTAAAGTGTTGTGCCGTCAGGCATTAGCAGGTCGTCGCTGCTGATTTCGCGCAGTGGATACAACACAAAATTGCGTTGCTGCATCCTTGGGTGGGGTAGGGTTAATCTGGGCGATGTCATTATCTTGTCGGCGTATAGCAGGAGATCCAGATCCAGCGTGCGCGGTCCCCAGCGGACGTCACGGACGCGATCTTGATCTGCCTCGATCTTTTGCAGGGCATCCAGCAGTGAAAGTGGTGTTAGTTGCGTGTGCAACAGCGCGACGGCGTTGAGGTAGTCGGGTTGTATGCCTGGCCCTATCGCCGCACTGCGGTAAATACTCGATACTCGTTCAAGCTGTGTGTGCGGCAGTAATTGCAATGCCACGAGGGCGCTATCAAGCTGCCCCTGAGGGTTGCTCAAGTTACTGCCAAGCGCTACATAAGCTGCGATCACGGTGTTGGATTGGGGCGACGCGTCCTCGTTCTTCGCGGTCGCTTGCGCTGCCCCGGTGGGGCAGCCATGGTGGCAAGGCGCTCCTCCGCAGGGAGCTCCTGCACTTCTGTCCACCACGTGCCCAGTTCGTCGGTCTCTTCACCTGCCTGTTCGCGCAGCAGTAAAAAATCATAGGCGGCGCGGAAGCGTCGATGCTCGATCAACTCTGCCGCTTTGCGCCCGGTGCGTCTTTGCAACCGTAGCTGGAATTCCCATATCTCGCGCATCGGTTGACTGAAGCGGCGAGGAATTGAAATGTGATTGACTGCGTCCTGAATCGCCTGCTGCGAGGCATTGCTCATGGCCAGCATTGGCGCATCACCGCTGTCTTCCAGGCGAGTACTATGCGCTTTAACTACGGGCCACAGCAATGCTGCAAGGATAAATGCCGGTGTCACAGGCTTCTGCTGTGCAATGCGCTCATCGGTATTTCCCATTGCGGCCTGTACCAGAGTTAGAGCACTGTCATCCTGACGAATGCAGGCATAGGTAGCGGGGAAAAGGTAGCGCAGCAGGTCGTATTCCAGCAATTTGTCCAGGGTGCTGGCGGCATAGCCCGCCAGAAACAGCTTTAGAAATTCGTCAAACAATCGCGCGGCAGGGATTTCTCCCAACAAATGCGCGCAACGAGGTATAGCCGCCGCTGTTTGTGGCTCGACGTCGAAACCCAGTTTGGCAGCGAAGCGCACGACACGCAGCATTCTCACGGGATCTTCAGTGTAGCGTTGCTCGGGATCGCCGATGATGCAGACACTGCGCTTCTCGAGATCCTGCAAACCATGGACGTGATCAAAGACTTCGAACGTACCGGAATCGTAATACAACGCATTGACCGTGAGATCGCGCCGCGCCGCATCCTCCGCCAGCGTGCCATACACATTATCTCGCAGGAGAAGACCGCTGGCCGACTGCCTTGAGTGGTTGCCGCCAGTTTCATGCTGACCTGTGCCATTGCCGCCGCTGTCGTGGTGACCGCGGAAGGTGGTGACTTCGATGATCTCGCGCCCGAAGCGCACGTGCACAATACGAAAGCGTCGCCCGATGATGCGAGAATTGCGAAATAGCTCCGTTACGTCTTCAGGCGTAGCGTCGGTTGCTATATCGAAATCTTTGGGGTGGCCATCCAGCAGCAAGTCGCGCACGGCGCCCCCGACAAGGTAGGCTTGGTAACCACCGCTGCGTAGCCGCGACATCACTTTGAGCGCGCCATCGCTGATATTTTTGCGTGAGATACAGTGCTGATCTCTAGGGATGATATTCAAACGAATTAGGGCCTGTTCCGATGTTTCGACAGGCGCGAATCCTACCACACAAGTGCGCCGCTTGCCGGTTGAACTCAGTCTGTACTGGAAGTGAGAAATAAAGAAGGGGGAAAACAGCGCTTTCCCCATCCAGGTCTCACATTAGGAGTTATTGTTATCTCTGTGCGGTGTTATTTTTATAGCTTCAATACAAATACAGGTGTATTTAATTGCCTAATAGCCAGAAAGAGTCAGCTGCAGTCTTTTCTGGCACTCGCCAGAATTGTCAGGCTTGGCGCAATAAGCAAAAAATGGAAATTGAGGGGAAGAAGTCTCCCCCCATCCAGGTCCATATTTAGCTTTGTTATTTTTATTGTTGTAGCAATTATTTTTATTGTCTGCTGCCTAGTATAATGCATTAGTCGTGCCAACTAAAAATAACGTATATAAAACAGATGGTTATCGAATGGGATTGACACGGAGCCATCTCTTTTAAGCATGGACTGTTACCTATCTACTCCCCATTGGGGTGTGTTTATCGATTTGGGTAACGCCTATTTCCCATCAACGACGGTCATTTTTCCGCGTGCCGTCATGTTGTTTTTATTTCTGGGAATGTCGAATCGCTGGCGTCGTTCCCACAGGCATTTGCGGCTCACGCCGAGTTTTTGTGCCAGTTCTGTCTCACTCATGGAGTCCTGGTGTTCCAGCACGAAGCGCTGGAAGTAATCTTCCAGTGATAAATCTTCCAGCGGATCGTTGTTAGTCGGCGCGCTCGAATTGTGACTTTTGCTGGAACCCTGTTGCCCGCGAATACGGTTGATATTGACCAGTTCCAGATCGATGCCCAGTGCCTCGTTATCGATTTCGTCACTGTTCGACAGAATAACTGCACGTTCAATGGCGTGTTCCAGCTCTCTGACATTGCCCGGCCATTGATACGTGGTGATCGCCTGTATGGCACGTGGCGACAATTGCATCAATGATTTTCCAAGGCGTTCAGTCTGCGTTTGCAACATGCGCTCGGCCAGGTGAAGTATGTCCTTGCCACGCTCTCGCAGCGGCGGCAGTGACAGACGTAGCACATTGATTCGATAGTACAGATCCTGTCGGAACAGGCCTTCTGCCGACAGGCTCTGTAAATTGCGGTGGGTAGCGCAGATGAGGCGAACATTCACCTTGCGCGATTGCACCGAGCCGATGCGACGAATTTCACCCTCCTGAATAAAGCGCAGCAGTCGCGCCTGCGCTTCCATGGGTAATTCGCCGATTTCATCAAGGAAAAGCGTGCCGCCATCGGCCGCCTCAATCAAGCCCATACGACTGGCGTGGGCCCCGGTGAAGGCGCCTTTTTCGTAGCCAAACAATTCCGACTCGATCAGCGTGTCGGGAATGGCAGCACAGTTGACAGAGATCATGATTTTGTCTGCGCGCAAGCTGTTCTGGTGCACGCTGCGGGCTACCAACTCCTTGCCAGTCCCTGTTTCTCCCAGCACTAAGATGGTGGAGTCTGTGGGTGCCATTTTCTCAATATGCTCAAACAGCACCCGCATAGCGGGGCAGTTGCCGACAATGCCCGCTGATGTACTGGCAGGCGCGACGGTTGCCGCTTTGCGATGGTCAGAGCGGCCGGTGGGATGATCGGCAATGATGCGCTGCACGGCATTCACCATGTCACCGTGATCAAAGGGTTTGGCAATATAGTCCACGGCGCCCATGCGCATTGAATCGACCGCAGAGCGCAGGCTGGCATAACTGGTCATGATTAAGACAGGGACATCGCCCGCTTTCTTTATAAGGTCTGTGCCGGGCGCGCCGGGCAGTCGCAGGTCACTGATGACCAGATCAAAGTCGGACAGGTTGAATTGCTTTTCCGCTTCCTGCACTGACCCGGCCTCGCTGACCTGATAATCATTGCGTTCCAACAAACGCCGCAGTGCTGCGCGGATCACCGACTCATCTTCAACAACGAGGATTCTATACATACAATGTTACCTTTGGGTACAACTCACCCAACATACTACGCCAGTATGGAATATTCCAGCGCAGCAGGGGAAGACTAGTGTGTCGTGAGGTTACAGTTGAAAAATTTCGTCATAACGGGTGCGCGGCAAATACAGCGTAATCCGGGTGCCCGGATTAGCGTCCTGCGATAGGGGGCTGATGATATGCACTTTGCCGTTCATGCCTTCCATAATACTGAATACCAGAGCCAGCCCGAGCCCGGTGCCGGCCCCCGGTTCCTTGGTGGTATAAAACGGCTCAAAGACCTGGCTCTGCAGCTCCGGAGGGATGCCGCAGCCATTGTCCTCGACATCGATGCGTACCTGCTCGTCAGCGTTGCCATCGTTGCTCGCACGAACGTGCACCTGCGCACCGTCAACATCGCACGCGTCCCTAGCGTTGCCCAACAGATTGATAAACACCTGCAACAGGCGCTGGCTGTCTGCCAGCACCAGTAACTCGCGATCACAGTGGTTGTGGAATTCAACGGGTGCTGCTTCCAGGTCCAGCGCCAGCAGGTGTATCGCCTCATCAACGCAATCTGCCAGATTAGTGGGCGCCAGCTTGGTCTCTACTGACTGCGAGCCGGTATGCGAGAAATTCATCAGGGATTCCACAATACGCGAGACGCGGCCGGTTTGTTTCAGGATATCCTGCGCCATATAGCGGATTTCCTGTGGGTCTGATTCGTACTCAAGGTTTTGCGCGAGGCAGGCGATGCCGGTCACCGGATTGCCGATCTCATGTGCGACGCCAGCTGCCAGGCGGCCTATGGATGCCAGCCGCTCGTTGTGCAGCAGTTCTTCCTCTAGCAGTTCCAGCTCAGTGATGTCCTCCACCATAATAACAGTACTGCTATTGGAGCCCTCTTCAATGGGGGTTTTGTGTAATCCGATCCAGCATGAAGGCCCTTTGTCCATGACCACCTCGGTTTTCAAAGCGGTGTCGGCATCGCCGCGCAAAAACCCATTGAGAATATCCCCCCACGGCTGCGGTATGGCGCTCAGCAGTGAACCCAGAACGTCAGTGGGTGCGATGCCAGTGATATGTTGCATGCTCTGGTTCCACATCAGCAGCTCCCCGTCAGCGCCAATTGAGCAGGCCCCTATGGGCAGCTTGTCCAGTGTCTCCCTGTGGTGTCGCCGCAGATTGTCCAGATCGGCTGCGAGGCCCGTAAAGTGCGGTTGTGCCTGGTCCAGATTGCGCTCGATCAGATGGATGTCCTCGGTGTTGGCATGCACACCAGGCAGGAACGGAATGCGTCCCTCAATAATGCCATGTGCAACGGCCGGACCGAGCAGGCCAGACAGGTTGGCTTCGATTCTTGCACGCAGGCGCCTTAGTGCATACGGTCTGGTCTCGCTGGCTGAAAACTGCAGCTCGCGCAGCGCTCGCGCCACTTCGGACTCTGCCGTCCGTTGGCCGATGGCAGGAGCCAGCCGCTGGCTGAAGTCGGCCGCGCTATAAACAGATAGTATCTGGCGAGTGGGCCGCACCATGTCGTCCATCGAGCATATTTCCGCCGCAACTTTTTCTTCCTTGCTGGTTCGCGTCACTAAGGAGACAAGCACAAACAGGATGGTGTTAAGTGTGAGCGATACCAGTGCTACTGCGGTCCACAACTTGTCGCTTTCACCGAGTACCGAGCCATAAAGTGCTGCCAGCCATTGCGGATACTCGACGCCGGCCATCGGCAGCAACATGGAAAAGCACCAGACACCCAGCCCCCCTGCGAGTCCGCACAGCAAGCCCGTGCGGTTGGCGTTACGCCAATAGGGTGTCGCGATGATGCCGGGCAGGAACTGCAGGATGCCGGTAAAGGCTACAAGCCCTAACTGTGTGAGGCTCTGCCTGCCACTGAGGGACACAAAAAATATGTAGCCGGCTAAAATAAGAACGGCAATTAACGTGCGGCGCAGCCATTTGAGCTGGCTATAGATACTCTGCGCGCGGTCAATTTGCAGCGGCCTGAACGGCAGCACCAGATGATTGAGGCACATATTAGCCAGCGCCAGTGTCGTCACAATGATGGTGGCACTGGCGGCCGACAGGCCGGCTACGAAGGCCGCCCCACTGAAGAGAATGGAATTGAGGGCGATACCGATGGCCAGGCCGCTGTAATCCAGCGGCAGGTTGTGCCCTAACTTGATTCCGGCCCAGGCAATTGGAAGGATAGGCAGGCTCAACAGTAAAAGGTAGAGCGGCAAGCCCCAGGTGGCAGTGCGTAAACCGCGACTGTCGTTGTTCTCTGCAAATGCCATGTGGAAGATATGCGGCATGCAGACTGCGCCAGCAAAGAAAATGAGCAGCAGGGCGCGCGCATCATTGCCCTGTATGGTCTGGGTCAGGGAGTGATTAATCTGTGGGTTGTCCAGCAGCCACTGCTGCAGTCCGTCAAAACCGCCAAAGATCGAGTAGACGGCCGCTACCAGCAAAATCATCAGTGCGGCGAGCTTGACCAGTGATTCAAAGGCGATAGCGGTGACCAGGCCGGTGTTGCGATACTGGGATGACACATGGCGCGTGCCAAACAGGATGGAAAATACCGTGATGATCACGCAAAAAAGCAGCGCCAGCCGATTGTCCCAGTTACTGCCAGATGACAGGGCTGCCCCATCGCCGGCCAGAATATGGATGCTGTCGGCTACCGCCTGAATCTGTAGCGCCAGCAATGGCAGCAATGTGATGCACATTGCGATCGTGACGGTGGCCCCCACCCAGGGACTGCGAAAGCGAAATGTAAGCACATCAGCGATGGAAGCCAGTTGGTAGACCCGGCAGAGACGCAGCAACGGCATCAATAACAGCGGAGCGACTACAAACATCAACACCACGCCCAGGTAGTACAGCAAAAAATTGTAGCCATAAAGGTGGGCGAGGGCGATCACACCATTGGTGGCCATGGCGCCGGCCAACACGCCCAGCGAAAGCACGTAAACCGCAGGGTGATGAGTAATCCGTTCAGGGATGATTCCGCGGTCGGCCAGATGAGCGACAGCAAACAGGCCGGTCAGGTACGCGATGATAAACAGCAGAATTTGTGTGAGGCTAAAGCTCATCCGGATACCTGGAGCGCTGGTTCCAGTAGGCGCCTACCACGACCAGCAGCCACAGTTGATAAGGCCGATACCAGGCAGTTTCGGAACTGAACATCCAGGTCTCTATCGCCGGAAAGAAAATCAGCACGACACCGGCAAACAACAGCAGCAGACGATTGATGTACATGGCCGTGGTTTCCCCTTTAGTGGCGGTGAAAGTAACAGTGGATGGAGCGAGCGCTCTGGATGCGCCGATGGATAGTACTGAAGCGACCGCTGCGGGTAAAGTTCACAAACTCGGCAGTAGTATCTCGGGTTGAAATTTGGTTGATTTTATTAGCCGCGAGCCTGCCAGGCAGCGATGTGCCCTAGCCCCGTGGCACTTGCTCAAGCTCCAGAATCGGCGCCGAATTGATTGGCATAGGGTTGGGACCCGGCGTGAACCCATCCATGAGGGCTTGGACTCGGCGATTTGCCTCGCACAGTCCAACTCTAGGCCAATCAATTCACCGCCTAAGTGCCATTTTTTGGCCTTCAGTAGGTGGCATTCGGGGCAGACTCTCTCAGCGCGACAAAGTCCACAGTGACGGACACTAGCTACTGAGCCCAATAGCGGTAGCTGATATCGCCATAGTGGCGGGTATCTGCTGCAGAGCCCAATGCTCAATGGCGTGGGCCAGTATTTGTTGGACACTGGTCAATGCGGCTGGCGCTTGTGCCTGGCGCAGGAAGCTGAGTGCGCAGCGCAGATTGTGCGGCGCAGCGTCGTTGATTAGCGCCGGTGCTCGATTCTGCTTGCTGAGTTTTTGTCCGTCCGCGTTGGTGATGACCGGGAGGTGGCAATATCGTGGGCGTGCGCACCCCAGTAGCTGTTGCAGGTATATCTGCCGTGCCGTGGAGTCAAGTAGGTCGGAGCCGCGCACTATATGGGTGATGCCCTGCTCGGCGTCATCGACCACCACCGCCAGTTGATAAGCGTTCAGTCCGTCCTTGCGGCGCACCACGAAGTCCGCTTGTGATGCGCCCAACTCGGTGTGTTGTAGCCCCTGTAGAAGATCCGTGAACTGGATTTGGCAATCTGTTGCGACAGCGGCGCGCAGGGCATGCGGTGTTTGGATTTGTGCCTGGCGTGCGCGACAGTTGCCCTGGCACACGCCGCCCGGCGTCAGTGTTGCGCGGCTGCAGTCGCAGGAAAACACGTGGTCTGCCTGCGCCAGTGTGTTCAGCGCGTGGGCATAGGCCGGCGCGCGGGTGCTTTGGTAGAGCACCTCTTCATCCCACAGCAGGCCGTGGCATTGCAGGCTGTACAGAATACTGGCGGCGGCAGTGGGATCCTCACGGGGTGGGTCGAGGTCTTCCATCCGCACCAGCCACGTGCCGTCGCTATGGCGTGCATCCAAAAAACTGGCGACAGCTGCAATGAGTGAACCCAGATGCAGCTGGCCGGTAGGAGAGGGCGCGAAACGCCCCCGATAGGGTGTGTTGGAGGAGGGCAGGTTAGCGCCCCGGGGCTTAGCCCATTTCCTGCTTTTCTTTGATCTCAGCCAGTGTCTTGCAGTCGATGCACTGGGTGGCGGTCGGTCTGGCTTCGAGGCGCTGGATACCGATCTCGATACCACAGGCTTCGCAGTAGCCGTAATCGTTCTGCTCGATCAGCTCCATAGTCGAGTCGATTTTCTTGATCAGCTTGCGCTCGCGATCGCGGGTGCGCAGTTCCAGGCTGAACTCTTCCTCTTGGGTGGCGCGGTCAGCGGGGTCAGGGAAGTTGGCTGCCTCGTCTTTCATGTGGTTCACGGTGCGATCCACTTCCTGCATCAGCTCGGATTTCCAGTTGACCAAGATGCCTTTGAAATGCGCGCGCTGCAGCTCATTCATATACTTTTCACCGCGCTTTGTTTTGTACGGCTCAAAGTTATTGAACTGCTCACCGGCGCTCTTTTTGGAGGCTCGTGGCGCTCTTTTTGCTGCTGTTTTTGGTTTATTCACTAGTGCCTTTGGTTTGGTCGCCGCGTCTTCGGGCTTGGTTGTTAACGCTGCTTTTTTCGGCGTTGCTTTAGTTGCGTCAGCCGCCTTTTCCGCAGGCACAGTCGCTTTTTTGGCTTTGGTCGCTTTTGTATCTTTAGCAGCTCGAGGCATGGTTATGTTCCCATACGGCATTAAGTAACTTGGCAATACACACAATTTTTCGGAGGGGACTTTTAACGCCTCAATTCCGAGGGCGGAGAAGCTACCAGATAACCGTTGGCGGTACCAGCCTTTCATTATAGATTTTCATCCGCTACCGCGCCCGGTTGGCAGTTGTTAGAATGCGCCGCTCACTCTGCGGGGTTGTTGCATGTCTGGTTCGAATACTACTGTCCATAGGCCTCGGGGTTTTGCGCTCCGCAACGCTGATATTGAGCCGTTCAGAGTGGTTGAGGTGCTAGCCAGGGCCACGGCGTTAGAGGCGGCCGGTGCAGACATAGTGCATATGGCGGCGGGCGAGCCAGATTTTGCTACAGCAGCGCCTATTATCAATGCGGGTCGCGCAGCGCTCGCGCGAGGTGCGACACACTATTCTCAAGCCGCCGGTATTCCCCAGCTGCGCGAGGCGTTATCGCAGTACTATGCGGACACTTACGGGATAGATGTCGCCCCCTCGCGTATCATGATTACACCCGGCGCATCCGGTGCGCTGTTGCTGATAGCAGCACTATTGGTGAATCCCGGCGACGGTATGCTGATGACCGATCCGGGCTATCCCTGCAATCGCCACTTTATGCGGTTGGTGGAAGGTCGAGGGCAACTGGTGCCGGTCGATGGGAGCAGCAATTACCAGTTGAACGCAGCACTGGTTGCGGCCAATTGGCAGCACAATACCATCGGCGCCATGGTGGCTTCACCGGCTAACCCTACCGGCACTGCGCTGTCGCGGGAGCAACTGGTCGCGCTCGCCGCTGAGGTGCGATCCCGGCAGGGTTACCTGCTTGTGGATGAGATTTATCACGGGCTGGTCTATGACGGTGCTGCACCATCCGTACTGGAAGTCGACTCCGACGCATTTGTCATCAATAGTTTCTCCAAGTACTTTGGTATGACGGGGTGGCGCCTCGGTTGGTTGGTGGCGCCCGAGGCCGCGGTGGCGGAGATGGAGAAGCTCGCCCAGAACTTTTTTATATCAATGTCTACCATGGCTCAGCATGCCGCCCTGGCCGGGTTTGCACCCGCGACACGTGAGATACTGGAGCAACGCCGTGATATTTTCCGCCAGCGTCGCGACTTTTTGTTGCCGGCGTTGCAGGACCTCGGTTTCTCCGTGCCCTGCAGTCCGCAAGGGGCTTTCTATATTTACGCAGATGCCAGCCGCTTTACCCAGGACAGCCAGCGTTTTTGCCTCGACTTGCTGGAGCAGCATGGCATCGCCCTGACACCGGGGCTGGATTTTGGCCATCATCGGGCCAATGAACACCTGCGCTTTTCCTATACTACGGGCATGGATAGGTTGGAGCTGGCCGTGGAGCGTCTTGCGCGAGTGCTCGGCTAAGCCGCTGGCACCGGGCGCGCTCAGTCGAGGTAGATGTCCCCTCTACTGAGGGTGAAGGGTATCGCGTTTAATGTTTCTCCCTGGCAGGGGCCCGCCAAACATTCGCCAGTTTCGGCAATAAACTCAGCGGCATGGCGCTGGCATTGGATAAGGAGGCCGTTGCTGATGGCCAGCGAGCCGCCCTCGGGGTCCAGCGTCTCGCGCGTATGCGGGCACAGGTTTTCGTAGAGAAAAACCTGCCCGGCGCGCCGCACAATTAACAGTGACAGGTGTCCCGCTTTGATACTGTGCGTGCTGTTTTCGGGAAAATCGTCGATGTTGCCGATCAGGCTCATGCAGTACTGCTTTTTTGGGGTTCGCGGTAGGATGTGTTGCGTCGGACGGTATTGTGCCGCATCCGGTGTGAGGATCAAGCCGCTTTTGAGGAGAGACTAATAATGCCCAGTGCGCTCACTCCTAATCAGTTGACGGGACGGGAGGACAGTCATTTGCTTACGCTGCCTGATGGTCACCGTTTGCAGAGTGAGGTTGCACAGGCCTTTGCGGTCTTGCAGGCTGACGCGCGCGAGGCGGGTTTCGAGTTGGCCATCGGCAGTAGTTTTCGGTCATTTGCCCGTCAGGTGGTCATCTGGAATGGCAAAGCCAGCGGCGTGCGAGCGGTGCACGATGATGACGGTTGTGACGTCTGTATAGCGTCGTTAACAGCGCTTGAGACACTGCATGCGATCATGCGCTTCTCTGCCATACCGGGCACGTCGCGCCACCATTGGGGTACCGATCTTGATGTGTTCGACGCGGCTGCGTTGCCCACGCAGTATCAGCTGCAGTTATCCCCGGCGGAGGTGGCCCCGGGCGGCCTGTTTGATCCGCTGCACCGCTGGCTGGACGAGCGCATGGCCACGGCGACATCGCACGGATTCTATCGTCCCTACGGTAAGGACCGCGGAGGTGTTGCCTCGGAGCGCTGGCATCTGAGCTACGCGCCGCTCTCGGTAAGCTGCGCGCAGCAGTGCGATGCTGCGTTGCTGGCAGCCTGTTGGGACTGTGACGATGTGAGTGAAGAAATGCTACTGCGCGCGGAGATTGAAGAAAATTGGCAACAGCTGATGGCGCGTTATGTGCATGTCCCTAACGATTGGTGTAACAGTCATGCGATAGGTGCAGCGTGGCCGGTGCGGGGGTAGAAACGTCTGCCGCCGAGGAATCCTCAGTGCGGCAGACGCCATAGCGCAGATTTATTCTTTGGCTTTTGCTTGTTGGTGCAGATGTCCGTAATGATTCTGGTAATCCAGCTCCGCGGCGGCAATCACTTTCAGTGCCTCATCACGACCGTAAACATAGTCCACTTTGACGTTGTTCTGTTTGCCAGGGATCATCTTGTAGGTTGAGAAATAGTGCTGCAGGCGTTCTACCTTGATGGCGGGGAGGTCGGCGATGTCGTGCACGTCACCCCAAATATTGTCGCCTTCCAGAATAGCCACAATTTTGTCGTCAGCTTCGCCGCCGTCAATCATCTGAATGCCGCCCACCACGCGCGCCCTCAGCACGATATCCGCACGTGTGATGTTGCGCTCAGAGTAAACACAAATATCCAGCGGATCGCCGTCGGCTACATCCACATCCGGGCACCGTTTGGCCACTTCTTCAGCGCAGTAGGTGCGGGGGATAAACCCGTACAATGCCGGAGGGTTTGAGGTGGCGCGCTGTGGGCGGTCCACCATCAGGAAGCCGGACGCCTTGTCCAGTTCATACTTGACCACGTCGGTTGGGGTCATTTCGATGTAAACCTGAACATGGTCTTCTGCCATGCCATCTCTGCGGACGTTCAGGCCGTGCCAGGGGTGACGGCGCCATCGGTTAAATTCAGTGTTGTTGTACATGAAAAGTCCTCGAAGTGATTGGGATGAAGTTATTAGGGTTCGTGCGTGCTGTGTTGGCCGATTCAGAAGGCGCGCATTGTACCGATTAAGGCAGGTAAAATCTTCTTCGAAGCGGACAAAAATCCGCTTTGCCTGGAGATTGTTCCCTACAGTTTAAAGCGAGTTTTGAGTTTGCGCGGCACCGCCAGATTTTTCAGGCGCGTATAGTCTGGCAGGCCATTCTTGTAAGGGGGGTAGGCCTCGCCGGCAATCAGTGGCGCCAGATAATCGCGCGCGGCCTCGGTAATCCCGAAGCCGTCGCGAGTGATGTAGTTACGCGGCATTTTTTTCTCGCGGTTGGCGACCTTTTCCAGCGGTGCTTCGCCGATCGACCAGCTGTAGCGCTTGCCCTTACCGCGCACGATGCAGGGCATAATGGCATTGTGGCCGCGCAAGGCAAGCTCAATCGCCGCCTTGCCCAACGCATACGCCTGGTCGACATCCGTCTGCGAGGCGATGTGTCGCGCGGAGCGCTGCAGATAGTCTGCCACTGCCCAGTGGTACTTGTAACCGAACTCTGTCTTGATCATTTGTGCCAGATGCGGAGCGAGGCCGCCCAACTGGCTGTGGCCGAAGGCATCCTTGAGCTCTGATTCAGCCAAAAACGTGCCGTCTTTATATTGCGCACCTTCGGAAGCCACAATCACGCAGTAGCCGTGGCGCTTCACAGTGCGCTGTACTCGTGCCATAAACTTATCGCGATTGAAGGCGATTTCCGGGAACAGGATGATATGCGGCGCATCGCCTTCCTGCGTGGCAGCGAGTCCGCCGGCTGCGGCGATCCAGCCCGCGTGACGGCCCATGACCTCCAGAATGAACACTTTGGTGGAGGTCTCGCACATCGAAGCCACATCCATAGCCGCTTCGCGTGTGGAGATAGCGATGTACTTGGCGACCGAGCCAAAACCCGGGCAGTTGTCGGTCAGTGGCAGGTCGTTATCGATGGTTTTAGGTATATGGATGGCTTGCAAGGGATAGCCCATTGTCTGGCTTAACTGCGAGACCTTGAGGCAGGTGTCCGCGGAGTCGCCGCCGCCGTTATAAAAGAAGTAGCCGATATTGTGTGCTTTGAAGACTTCGATCAGGCGTTCATACTCTGCCCGATTGTCCTCCAGGCTCTGCAGTTTGTGCCGACAAGAGCCAAAGGCACCGGCGGGAGTGGTCAGCAGGCCGCGAATGGCGCTGGCGCTCTCCTTGCTAGTGTCGATCAGATCCTCACACAGTGCCCCGATGATGCCGTTGCGTCCGGCGTAGACTTTGCCGATCTGTGAGCGGTTCTTTCTGGCAGTTTCGATAAGGCCGCAGGCCGTGGCGTTGATGACGGCAGTCACCCCACCGGACTGGGCGTAGAAGGCGTTCTTCGCTGGCATGTGCTGGTCCGTTCCTGATGACGGGCGCGGTCCGTGGCCCGGTCAATTAATGATATTAGTCTGTGCGTGGCGGGATGATACGGCAATTACGACGGCTTGTGGACAGCAGCGCTCGTTTTGTCCCTGTTACTGTGGTCCTCGTCACACCCATGCTACTATGCGCGCTGCTTGAAAGGAGCGGTTTTTTGACAGGCCACATTCATATTCTCGGTATCTGCGGGACCTTCATGGGCGGTATTGCACTGCTCGCCAGGGAGTTGGGTTACCGGGTGACCGGCTCCGACGCCAGCGTATATCCGCCCATGAGTACACAGTTGCGTGCAGCCGGCATTGAGCTGATGGAAGGCTACTTGCCAGAGCACCTGCAGCCGAAGCCGGATACAGTGGTCGTGGGCAATGCCATGACACGCGGCAATCCTCTGGTTGAATACCTTTTGAGTAGCGGGCTGCCCTATACCTCCGGTCCACAGTGGCTGGCAGAGCACGTGTTAAAGGATAAATGGGTGCTCGCTGTCTCCGGCACCCACGGTAAAACCACTACCAGCAGTATGCTGGCCTGGATACTGGAACATGCCGGTATGGCGCCGGGTTTTCTGATCGGCGGGGTGCCTGGCAATTTTGGCGTCTCGGCGCGCGGCGGTGACTCCAGTTTCTTTGTGGTGGAAGCCGACGAATACGACACAGCGTTTTTTGACAAGCGTTCCAAGTTTGTTCACTACCGCCCGCGTACGCTGGCCATCAATAACCTGGAATTTGACCACGCCGATATATTTCCTGATCTGGCGGCGATACAGCGGCAGTTCCATCATGTGGTGCGCTGTGTGCCGGGTGAGGGGCTTATCGTCTATCGCCACGGTGTGCCGGCGATTGACGAAACCCTTGCCATGGGTTGCTGGACGCCAGTCACGTCCTTTGGCATTGGTGAAGACTGCGCGGCCGACTGGCGCGCACAATTACTCGCAGATGACGGCTCGGCGTTTCGCGTGTTGCCCAGCGCAGGGCAAGCAATTGATGTGAATTGGTCCCAGTGTGGCCAGCACAATGTTGAAAACGCGCTGACGGCCATGGCCGCCGCGCGCCATGTGGGTGTTGCGCCGGAATTTTCTGCCGCGGCACTGGCACAATTTAAAGGTGTTAAGCGCCGGCTTGAGGTGCTGGGTAGTCCTGGCGGTGTGACGGTTTATGACGACTTTGCCCACCATCCCACCGCTATTGCTACCACCTTGCAAGGACTGCGCGCGCGCGCCGACAGTGGCCGTGTGATAGCGCTGATAGAGCCTCGCTCCAATACCATGCGTATGGGAGAGCATCGCGGTCAGTTGATGGCGGCGACGGCAGCGGCAGACAGGATATACTGGTTTCAGCCCGCGGGTATCGACTGGTCGCTGGAGTCGCTGGTGGCAGAAAGCCCGGTGCCGGCGACGGTGGTAAGCGATGTCGACGAGCTGGTATTACAGGTTGCCAAAGAGGCGCGCCCGGGTGATCAGGTAGTGATCATGAGCAACGGCGGTTTTGGCGGAATTCATCAAAAACTTATGGACCATTTGCAGGGCGCGTCACCCCTATGAAGCCAAAATGGATGTCCGTTTACGACGCGTTGGTCCTGCGGCGGCCCTGGCTGTCCCTGCTACTGGTGGCGCTGCTTACCGCGGGTATGGCGACACAACTGAGTAAAATTAAACTCGATGCATCCGCTGATTCACTGATGTTGCAGGGCGACCCCTCATTGGAGTTTTACCGGCAGGTCACGACAGAGTACGCCACAGAAGATTTCCTGCTGATCACGTGGCAGCCCAATGCGCCGCTGCTTTCACCGCAATCCCTGCAGCCGTTGCAGGAGATGGCGGAGGCCCTGCGTGCGCTGGGGGGCGTGTCGAGTGTCGTCACCATTTTGGATGTGCCATTACTGGAGAGCCCACCGGTAACGCTGTCGGATATGACGGCCAGCGACCCGCTGCCAACGCTGCAACAGCCTGGCCTCGACCTGGATATGGTGTTGCGTGAGTTCACTACCAGTCCGATCTATGCCGACCTGCTGGTCAGTCGCGACGGCCTCGTCAGTGCTGTGCAGATCAATCTGGAGCGCGATGAGCGCTATTTCACTCTATTACAGCAACGCGAAGCGCTGCGTATCAAGCGCGGCAAAGAGACGTTATCCCCCGCCGAAGACGCAGAGTTGAGCGCAGTTGAAGCCGCCTTTAGGGCGCGCTCGTCGATTGTGTTAGAACGTGATGCACTGTTGGTGCAAAACGTGCGCGACATCGCGGCGCAATACCGGGGCGATGCGCGCCTCTTCGTCGGCGGTGTGCCGATGATTACCGCCGACATGGTCAGTTTCGTGGCCAGCGATCTTGTGGTTTTTGGCAGCGCTATCCTGGGTATTATGGCGGTGGTGATGGCAGTAGTTTTTCGTCGCGTGCGCTGGGTGGTGATTCCACTCGTGACCTGCGGCGTCACAGTGACGCTGATGCTGGGCTTGCTGGGCGCGTTGGACTGGCGGATGACTGTCATCTCGTCCAACTTCGTGGCGGTGTTGCTGATCATTACACTGTCCATCGTGATTCACCTGGTGGTGCGCTACCGCGAGTTGCATGCGCAGCAGCCAGACGGTGACGTGCGCGAACGCGTGTCAAAAAGCATGGGGCTGATGGCGGTACCCTGTTTTTATACCAGCATCACGACCATCGTGGCGTTTATGTCATTGGTGGTGTCAGGTATTCAACCGGTGATCGATTTTGGCTGGATGATGACAGTAGGTGTGTGCGTTGCATTGCTAACAGCGTTTATCGTAGTGCCCTGTTTGATGCTCGTTTGGCCGGAGGGTAGGGCGCATCGCCACGCGGGCAGCGACCCTGCGCTGACGGGTTATTTCGCGCGCATCACCGATCAGTATGGCCGCAGCATCCTGGTGGTGACGGCGCTGGTGGTGGTGCTGACCGGGGTGGGCATTAGTCGTCTCGAAGTGGAAAACCGATTCATCGACTACTTCAGCAAGTCGACGGAAATATATCAGGGCATGGAACTGCTCGACACCATGCTCGGGGGTACGATTCCGCTCGATATCATCATCACTCCGCCGCTTGACGATACTCCGCTTCCCGGCCTGGAGAATGTTCCTGTAGCCGCAGCAGAGGGTACGCCTGCAGACGATCAGTTGGGCAACGATAATGCCTTTGCCGGTGGTGATGACGATTGGGACGATGAGTTCGGCAGTGACGTGGATTTTGTCAGTGTGGAAGACAGTTTCAAGCCAAGCTACTGGTTTAGCCTGGCGGGTATGCGTGAACTCGATAAAATCCATAACTACGTTAATTCTCTGCCCGAAACCGGCAAGGTGTTGTCGTTGTCGACGGTATTCTCAGTGGTCAAGAACCTTATGGGTGAGGACATCGGTGGTGTGGAGTTGGCGATTGTGCAGAAGAGCTTCCCCGATGACATGAAGAAGCTCATGGTCTCCCCCTATTACTCTGAGAACACGCAGCAGGCGAGGCTGACTGTGCGTGTGAAAGAAACCAGCAAAGACCTGCGCCGCGATGAATTTTTGCGCGAAGTGCGCCAGGAGCTTGAGGGTTCATTAGGGCTGTCTCCTGATCGTGTGCAATTTACCGGGATGCTGGTGCTATACAACAATGTTCTGCAAAGCTTGTTTCGGTCACAGATACTGACACTCGGTGCGGTGTTCTGCGCGATCTTTTTGATGTTCATGCTGTTATTTCGCTCGGTGCCAATCGCGCTAATCACGCTGGCGCCCAATGCGCTGGCCGCCGGCATTGTCTTGGGGGTGATGGGGCTGGTGGGCATACCCCTGGATATCATGACCATTACGATTGCAGCCATTGTGGTCGGCATCGGCGTCGATGACTGTATTCACTATGTGCATCGATTCATGAAGGAATTTGCGGTGGACCGGGACTATCGCCTGAGTATGTACCGCTGCCATAACAGTATTGGCCGCGCCATGTACTACACCACGCTGACGGTGGTGATCGGGTTTTCTACCCTAACCTTGTCCAATTTTAATCCGAGTATTTACTTCGGCCTGCTGACGGTGCTGGCGATGATTGCGGCGGTACTGGGTGCGTTACTGCTGCTGCCGCGTCTGATTATAGTGTTCCAACCGTTGGGCCCTGAGGGCCAGGCCCAGTGACAGGTAGCGGCCAGTATCATCCTTTAATGCGCGGGATGCGTCGCTAATGCAGTGCCGCACAAGGTGTGGTGCCTGCTGTATCGCTATCTCCATTTCTACACCGTTCTTCGGTATGCCCGGCGGAAAACCGGCCAGCGTGCCGTGTGTCCATCTGAGTCCGGCCATGCTTTGCGTCTTGCATGGTGATCCGCGCCGTCCCGCTGTGTGCGATGCGTTCATGGCAGAGGAAGAATATTGTGGCGATAACCGCGAGCAGGCCCTGACGAGACTGGCGCAACTCGAAGTGCAAAGCGTGCCCGACCCAATGCCTTTAGGATCCCCAGGATGACTGAGTTACCGCTGTTTCCACTGTCCGGGGTGTTGCTGCCCTTCGGCCGCGTGGCGCTAAAAATATTTGAGCCGCGCTACCTGGATCTGGTGCGCGATTCCATGAAGTCAACAACCCCGTTCGGTGTGGTGTGGATTCGCCAAGGCGCAGAAATTGCGCAGCGCGGCCGCGCGTCCCCTGAGCTTGGCGATTACGGCACCTGCGCGCGGATTGTCGATTGGGACCAATTGCCCAATGGGCTGCTCGGCATCACCATTGAGGGCGGCGAGCGTTTTGATCTTTTTGAGACGCAAACACGCAGTAACGGCCTGGTGGTGGGGCAAGTAGAGCAGCACCCCGCGATGACATCGGCGCCGCTGTCTGAAACCTGGCTACCATTGCTCGACGTATTGCGTAGCCTGGAGACGCATCCGCATGTTGAGCGCATGAATCTGCGTGTGGATTACAACGATGCCTGGCAGGTTGCCTACACATTGCTACAGCTGCTGCCTTTGGATGAAGCGCTGAAATACGAATGGCTCGGCATCGACACTATCGACGACCTGATGGCAGAGCTGCAGGCCGTTTTAAACCAGATTGGCGGTCAGGACGAGTAAGTACTGTTCGCCCGACGTATCAGCCGAAGTCCGGTATCCAGCCACCACACTCCCTCCAGCGATTAACGATGTCACAAAACAGTTCTGCGGTGCGTTCCGCGTCGTACGCGGCAGAATGCGCCTCGTTGTTGTCGAACGTAATTCCCGCCTCGGCGCAGGCTTTGGCGAGCACTGTTTGCCCAAAGGCTAACCCGGAGAGCGTGGCGGTGTCGAAAAAAGAAAACGGGTGAAACGGATTGCGCTTGATCGCGCAGCGCTCTGCGGCGGCCGTGAGGAAACCGGCATCAAAGTGTGCGTTGTGACCCACCAAAATGGCGCGGGTGCATTTCTGGTCGCGCATTTCCTTGCGCACGACAGTGAACAGTTCTTCCAGTGCTGCCTCTTCGGCTACTGCCTCGCGGAACGGGTGATACGGGTCTATGCCGGTGAAGTCCAGTGCCGATTGTTCGATATTGGCGCCGACAAAAGGCTGCACGTGAAAATCGTAGGTGCGGTGTACTTCCAACACTCCGTTTTCATCCATGCGCAAAGTGGTCGCGGCTATTTCCAACAGGGCGTCAGTGCTGGCGATGAAGCCCCCCGTCTCCACGTCGATAACCACCGGCAGGAAGCCGCGGAAGCGGTCGCTGATGTGGTGTTCAGGCATGTGCTTCTCCACTGCCCACAACCTGCCAATCAACCGTCTGTGAAGCGCGCAACGGCGTCAGTGCGGAGGTGCCCAGCGGATACTGTGCGGGCACCTTCCAGCTTTTTTTGCGCAGCGTAATGGTGTCTGTGTTGCGCGGCAGGCGGTAGAAGTCCGCCCCAAAATGCGACGCGAAGGCTTCGAGTTTGTCCAATGCCTGCAACTGTTCAAAAACCTCCGCATACAGCTCTATCGCCGCGTGGGCAGAGTACACCCCGGCACAACCGCAGCTTGATTCCTTGCTGGCGGTGCTGTGTGGTGCAGAATCTGTGCCGAGGAAGAATTTAGGATTGCCTGAAACAGCGGCTGCCTGTAATGCCTGCTGGTGGCTGTGACGTTTGAGTATGGGCAGACAGTAATAATGCGGGCGAATACCGCCGACCAGCATGTCATTGCGATTGAACAGCAAGTGATGAACGGTGATCGTCGCGGCAACGTTATCTGCAGAGGCGTTCACAAAATCCACGGAATCAGAGGTAGTGATGTGTTCCAGCACGACGCGTAGCGCGGGGAAGCGCTGTGTGATCGGTGCGAGGTGGCGGTCAATAAAAACCTTCTCACGGTCAAAGATGTCGATTTCGTGATCAGTGACTTCGCCGTGGACGAGTAATGGCAGGTCTGCTTCTTCCATTGCGGCCAGCGTTGGATACAGAGCTTCAAGTTTGTTCACGCCGGCGGCGGAATTGGTCGTAGCGCCAGCGGGGTAGAACTTTACCGCATACACGCCCTCTGTCTTGGCCGCCAGATGAATCTCATTGGCGTCAGTCTGATCGGTGAGGTACAGGGTCATCAGCGGCTCAAACTGGCGCGGCAGAGCCTGCATTGCCTGTATTATGCGCGCTCGATAGGCGAGCGCCTGCGCGACCGTCACCGCAGGTGGCGAGAGGTTGGGCATGACAATGGCCCGCCCAAAGTAGCGAGCCATGTCGGCGCAGGTCTGTTGTAGGGCATCGCCGTCGCGCAGGTGCACGTGCCAGTCATCGGGGCGGGTAATCGTCAGATCGATCACGGGGATCCTTATGGAGTAAAGGCAGGCGCAGATGCTATCACAAAAGGATTCGTGGCCGTATGGTGCTGGACAATTTTCAGGCAGTGCAGACTGGGAATTGCCACTGCCGGGCGTTAAACTGGGCGCCTTTTTTTCATCCCCTTGCTGGAGAGCGTGACATGCCTGAGACAAATAAAGTAGTGCTGGCCTATTCGGGTGGTCTGGACACCTCGGTTATTGTGCGTTGGTTGCAGGACAATTATAGCTGCGAGGTGGTGACCTTCACTGCCGATATCGGACAGGGCGAGGAAGTAGAGCCGGCGCGCGCCAAGGCACAGGCGATGGGTGTTAAGGAAATATACATCGATGATTTGCGCGAGGAGTTCGTGCGCGATTTCGTTTTCCCCATGTTTCGCGCCAATACGATCTATGAGGGCGAGTACCTGCTGGGCACGTCTATTGCGCGTCCCCTGATTGCCAAGCGCCTGATTGAAATTGCTAACGAGACCGGCGCCGACACCATCTCTCATGGCGCTACTGGCAAGGGCAATGACCAGGTGCGTTTTGAGCTCGGCGCCTATGCCCTCAAGCCCGGCATCAAAGTGATTGCCCCCTGGCGTGAATGGGACCTGACGTCCAGAGAATCCCTGATGGCCTACTGCAAGAGCCGCAATATCCCGGTGGATTTTGCCAATGCACAAAAGAAATCCCCCTATTCCATGGATGCCAACCTGCTGCACATTTCCTTCGAGGGCGATCAGTTGGAAAACCCCTGGAACGAGCCTGAAGAGGAGATGTGGCGCTGGAGCGTGAGCCCCGAGGCCGCACCGGATGAAGCGACCTATATCGATCTGGATTTTGAGTGCGGCGACCCGGTGGCCGTCAATGGCGAGGCCATGAGCCCCGCGACCCTGCTCGCGCACCTCAACAAGGTGGGCGGAGCCAATGGTATCGGTCGCGCCGATATCGTCGAAAACCGCTACGTGGGTATGAAGGCCCGTGGCTGCTATGAGACTCCCGGCGGCACCATCTTGCTAAAGGCGCACCGTGCGATCGAGTCGCTCACCCTGGACAGGGAAGTGACACACCTCAAAGATGAACTAATGCCGCGCTATGCCAAGCTGATTTATAACGGTTATTGGTGGTCGCCGGAGCGCAAGATGCTGCAAACCGCCATCAACGAATCACAGGGCGTGGTCAACGGCAAGGTGCGGCTCAAACTCTACAAGGGCAATGTGATCGTTGTGGGTCGTCAGTCAAATGACAGCCTGTTCGACGAGAGCATGGCTACCTTCGAGGAGGATGCCGGCGCTTACAATCAGGCCGATGCGGAGGGCTTCATCAAGCTCAATGCATTGCGTATGCGTATTGCCGCGAATAAGGGGCGTTCGCCGTTGTAGGCTTTTGCTGCCTGCGTCAGTGGAAATCGTGCGACTGCACACGCAGCTGTTCCAGCTCGTTGGTGTAGTCGTACAGGGCGCCGGCGATCACGTGGATGACGTTGTCCTTGGTCTCCACAATGCCCTTTATCAACAACAACTTTCCGCCCATCAGCGCCTGGCGAAAATGTTCCTGCGTGCGTTTCCACACCACGATATTACTGTTGCCGGTTTCATCTTCCAGTGTGAGGAACAGCACGCCTGAGGCGGTGCCGGGACGTTGGCGGCAGGTGACGAGGCCCGCGATGCGCACGAAACGCTTGTTGCCCATCGCGGCCAGATCGGTGTGGCGCTTGCAGCGATTGAACGGGTAGCGATCGCGCAGCAGGCTCATGGGATGAGCGCGCAGGGTGAGGCCGGTGGCGCGGTAGTCCGAGAGCACTTCCTCGGCTATCTGGGGCGTTGGCAACTGCACACCGTCATCGAAGTAGCTGGCGGCCTGATATTGCTCTTCGCGCAGCAAAGGCTTGGGTGACTCCAGCGCCATGATCTGCCACTGCGACTGATGGCGATGACCACTCAACGATTGCAGTGCATCGGCATCTGCCAGCGCCTCCATGTCGCGCTTGTCCAGTGCGGCCCACTGGCGCAAGTTGCTGATCTGGCGAAACGGCTGGCGTTGCCGCGTTTCTACCACGCGCTGCGCGCCCTCGCGACTCAGTCCTCTCACCAGACGCAAGCCCAGCCGCAGTGTCGGTTGGGGATTTTGCGCCGAGCCCTGACTCGGCAACTGCCGGCCCAGCAACTGGTGATCCCAGTCACTGTGGTTAACGTCGATAGGCAACACGCCGACACCGTGGCGGCGCGCATCCTGAATCAATTGCGAGGGGCTGTAAAACCCCATCGGCTGGCTGTTGAGCAGGCCGGCAAAAAACGCCGCCGGATGATGGCGCTTGAGCCAGGCAGAGAAATAGGCCAGCAGTGCGAAGCTGGCGGAGTGCGATTCTGGAAAACCATAACCGCCAAAGCCCTTGATCTGCTCGAACAGGCGGTGGGCGAAATCTTCGCTGTAGCCACGCTCGATCATGCCGTGGGTGAGCTTCTTCTCGAAGGTGAGCAGCTTGCTGTTCTTGCCCCAGTTGGTAATGGCGCGGCGCAGTTGGTCTGCCTCGCCGCCGGAAAAGCCCGCGGCCACCATCGCCAGCTTGATCACCTGCTCTTGGAAAATAGGCACACCCAGAGTGCGCTCCAGCACCGCCTTGATGTCTTCGCTGGGGTAGGTGACTGCCTCCAGCCCCGCCTTGCGCCGTAGGTAGGGGTGCACCATGTCGCCCTGTATTGGGCCGGGGCGCACAATGGCGATTTGAATGACAAGATCATAAAAACAATTGGGCTTGAGCCGCGGCAGCATCGACATCTGCGCGCGCGACTCGATCTGGAACACCCCGAGGCTGTCGGCCTGCTGCAACATGCGGTAGGTGGACGCATCCTCCTTCGGGATGTCACTCACAGTTTTAATGGTGGGGCAGTAGCGATTCACCATCTGCAGGCTCTTACGGATAGCCGACAGCATGCCCAGCGCCAGCACATCCACCTTGAGCAGGCCCATGGACTCGATGTCTTCCTTGTCCCACTGAATGATCGTGCGATCAGCCATACTGGCATTCTCCACCGGCACCAGGGTGGAGATAGGGCTGCGTGTAATAACAAACCCCCCCACATGCTGCGACAGGTGCCGGGGAAAACCCAGTATCTGCTGCACCAGCGAATAAAATAGTTCTGCCTGCCTGCTGTGCCCGCTGACGCCCTGTTCTTCAAAGCGTTTGGCCAGGTCTGTCGTGCGATCCCACCAGGCCATGGATTTGGCCAGATCATCCACGAACACAGGGTCCAGCCCCAGTGCTTTGCCCACGTCGCGCACCGCGCTGCGCGAGCGGTAGGTGATCACTGTGGCGGCGAGCGCTGCGCGTTTACGGGAGTACTTTTCATAGATGTACTGAATGACTTCCTCGCGTCGCTCGTGCTCAAAGTCCACATCGATATCCGGCGGCTCGTCGCGCTCGCGTGAAATGAAGCGCTCGAACAGCAGCGAGATTTGATCGGGTGATACTTCAGTGATGAACAGGCAGTAACACACCACCGAGTTAGCCGCCGAGCCACGTCCCTGGCACAGAATGTCGCGGGCGCGGGCAAAGCGCACGATGTCGTATACGGTGAGAAAATAGTACTCGTAGTTGAGTTCCTCTATCAGTGCCAGCTCGGTGGCGATACGTTGTTGTACTTCAGCAGGCACACCCTGCGGCCAGCGCACGGCAGAGCCCTGCGCCACTAACTCGCGCAGGTAACAGTTGGCGTTGTAGCCTGGCGGCACCACTTCCTCGGGATACTCATAACGCAATTCGTCCAGGCTGAAATGGCACAGGTTGGCGATGCGCAACGTTTCATCCAGCAGTGCGGGAGGGTAGAGGCGTTGCAATTTCTCCAGTGTGCGCAGATGTTGCTGGCTATTGCCCAGACGCCGTTTGCCCAACTGCGCGATACTGGTGTTGTGATGCAGCGCGGTGAGTACATCGTGCAGCGGTTTGCGCGTGGCAACATGCATACGCACGTCGCCGCAGGCCACCATTGGGATGCCCAGTTCCTGCGCCAGCCCTTGCAGCTCAAGGTAGCGCTGTACTTCGTTATTGCCGAGCAGGTGGCTCACGCCTAGCCACAGGCGGTCCTTGCACAGGCGCTTCAGTTGCAAGCCGTAGGCGTGACTGTGTTCGTCGTCGCAGCGGGGCAACCAGATCAGCAGGCAGCGTTTGAGATGAAAAATGACATCCCGCAGCGCCACCCGGTACTCACCCTTGGGGCTGCGCCTACGCGCCATACTAATAAGGCCAGACAGTTCGCTATAGGCCTGCCGTGATGGCACCAGCACGACAAGATGCAGCCCTTCCTCCAGCAGCAGTTCACTGCCGATGATCAATTGCAGGCCCAGTTTCTTTGCCGTCACATGCGCCTTCACAATGCCGGCGAAAGAACACTCGTCGGTGATAGCCAGCGCCGAATAACCCAGCGCAGCGGCGCGCTCCACCAGTTCATGGGGGTGGGAAGCGCTGCGCAGGAAGCTGTAGCAGCTGAGGCAGTGGAGTTCGGCGTAGGACATGGTCAGCCATCAACCGGACTGATGACACCCATAGCACCACGGCCCAATACATGGGTGTAAATTTCTGTGGTGCGGACATCGCTGTGGCCTAGTAGTTTTTGAATAGTGCGGATGTCGTAGCCTTGCTGTAGTAAACGCGTGGCGAAGCTATGACGGAAAGTGTGGCACTTTACGGACTTAGTGATGCCCGCCTTGCGTCGGGCGTGCCCGATGGATTTTCGCAGGGTGGTGTTGTGTAGATGATGGCGTCGTAACTCACCGCTGCGCGGGTCGCGCCCGATACTGGTGGCAGGGAACAAAAACTGCCAGCCGATTTCGCGTGCAGCGCGGGGATACTTTCTAGCCAGCGCGTTCGGCATATAGACCTCTCCATAGCCGTCACGGAGGTCTTGCTGGTGTAGTAGAGCAGTACTTTCTATTTGTAATTGCAGGCGCTCTCTCAGACTTTGTGGCATAAGGGTGACTCGGTCTTTGTCGCCCTTTCCGGAACGTACAGTGATTGTGGAAAGCTCGAAGTCCAGATCTTTCACCCGCAGAGACAGCAGCTCATTCAAGCGCAGACCACAGCCGTAAAGAAGTTCCACCATAAGCCGGTGCTTGCCATGTAGGTGCTCAAAAACACTTTTCACCTCTGCATGAGTGAGTACCACAGGCAAACGCCGCCGCTGAGGAGCCTTTTCAAAGTCTAACGGCTCCAGTTCTATCTGCAGATGCTTGCGATACAGATAAATGATTGCATTGAGCGCGATACGCTGCGTGGCAGGAGAGCAATGCCGATCATGCCCCAGAGAGCTGAGGAACTGGTTGATGTGCTGCGCGCCCATACTTTTCGGGTGCTGCTTCTTGTGAAAAACGACAAAACGCTTTATCCAGTGAATATAGGTTTTTTCGGTTTGGTAGGCATAACCCTTGTCCCGCAGACTGCGTTGAAGACAATGGATAAACCGTTGTGAGCCAGAAGGAATTGCCGGGCGAATATCGTCCACGTTGCGCGCCTATTCATATGCTGTATATATATACAGTATATGAGAATCTGTATTTTTCAAGGCGATTTTTCAACGGAATTATCTGCGACGAAAGATAAGGGGCAGCTAAGAGTTTGATTTTACGAAACTTTCCAGTATGAACCTTCAGAAACTCTGGCTGGAAATGATGAGTTCTTGCTCTCAAAAATTCCATGTATCTACGCCTGGCAATGACTCCACTAGCGGAAGTGGTTGTTATCTTTGGAATATTTGTTTTAAATCGGTGAATGAAAATTACTTTATATGGAATTGGGGTGTCTGACCGATTCCTCATACTTAACTGTTA
>JBDNIE010000246.1:0-83948 GCA_041688425.1 Halioglobus sp.
CAATAATTCTAAGTATGAAGAGGTTACACCATGTCCAGAAAACAACGTTTGATTGTCTCCCATCTGTCTGCTGCTCTAGCGGTGACATCTGTGGGCATGATTCCCACTGTTGCCTTCGGCCAGGCTGTACTTGAAGAAGTAGTGGTCACAGCCCGTAAACGGGAGGAGACCATGCAGGAAAGCCCTGTTGCGGTATCCGCGTTCAGTGGCGAAAACCTGGTGGAGCTCGGCATCCGCGATATTTCCGACCTGACCAAAGTGGTGCCGAACATCGACATGTATTCGGGCAATGGCACGACCGGCGCCGGCAACATTTTTATCCGCGGCATCGGCGCGCGCAACACCGGCATCAACTTTGACTCCGGTGTCGGTATCTATGTAGACGGCGTGTATGTGTCGCGTGCAGACGGCGCAGTGCTGGACAACGTCGATGTGCAGAGCGTGCAGGTATTGCGCGGCCCGCAGGGCACACTGTTCGGCAAAAATACAACCGGTGGTGCGATTCTTTACACGACTAATAAGCCGAATGAAGAGCTTGGCGGCCACGTGGAAGTGCGCGGCGGTAATTACAATCAGCAGGACGGCCAGGCTACACTCAACGTGCCGTTAATAGGCGACACACTGATGTCGCGCATTTCACTCTACCAAACCAAGCGCGACGGCTATGTGCAGAGCGTCATCCCCGAGGGTTTGCCAGAGCAGGCGGCGGGCAACACACCTTTCCTTGAAGACGAGTACAACAACACTAATCGCTGGGGCGGGCAAGCCCAGTTGCGCTGGGTACCCACCGACGACCTGTTGCTTGACCTAAACTACAACTACGGTAAAACCGACCAGAACGCCCGCGGCCAGAACTGCGAGGTCGTCACCGGCATTGATGGCACCGGGTGGCAATCCGCTCTGCAAAATGCTGCGATTATTGTGCCCTCAACCGGACTAACTATCGCCGAGTGGTGTCAAATTAACGATGATCTGGGCCCAGACAAGATCATGGCGAACCTCGACCCCAACAAGTACGAGGCTGAAGTCAACACCCTTGCCTTTACCGCAAACTGGGACATCAACGATGTATTGAACTTCCAGAGCATCTCATCGTGGCGTAATACCGAGGGCGGTGAAGTCAACGAGCTTGACGCGATCGGCATCGCACTGCTGGGCCGAAGCAATTTTGAAGGCAATGGTGCCGCGCCGCGCAATACGGACGCCTACAGTCAGGAATTCCAACTCTCGGGCAGTGCCTTTGATGAAAAGTTAGACTATGTCGTCGGCGCGTTCGGCTTCCATGAGGAGACTGATAAGGGCGCGACCACTGGACCAACTTTGTTCTTTAACGCATTGGGCACTCCTGATAGAGCTTTTTACAATACTAACCTTACGGAGCTTCTGGCCAAGAACTCGTCAGTCTCCGCGTTCAGCCAGGCAGACTGGCACTTCGACGATTACTGGACGCTGACTGTAGGCGCTCGCTACACATGGGAAGAGCGCAGAATAACGCGAAGGTTTCGCGTTCCAGATTTAGCCACACTTTCAACCCAAGGCGATGCGATTTACGATTTCAGCACCTTTTTCAGCTTCCCAAGTGGTCCAGAATCATTTAATCCTGATCACGAATTTATCGTTCCTCTCGTTACTCCGGCCGGACAAGTCACCTGGAATCCTGCTGCGGGGACGGCCGACCCGAACGCCGACCAGACCAAGCGATACGACACCTCCAAAGTGAACCCGATGTTCAGTATTCAACGCACATTTGATGGCATCGGCTTCATGGATTTTGGTAACGCATACTTTACTGTGGCCAACGGCTTCCTATCCGGCGGCCTGACAGATACTGTCAGCACGGCTACCGGCTTGGTGGAAGAATACGATCCAGAGGAAGTGTGGAACTACGAACTGGGCTTTAAAATGGACGCCTGGGGCCGCAAGCTACGCTTAAATACAGCACTTTTTTATACTGATTACAAAGATCGTCAGTTAACCACGGTCCGTATCAATCCTGTGGACGGGCGTATTTCCGGCGCGCTGATTAACGCCAAATCGTCTTATATCTCGGGCATAGAATTTGAGGCGGTTGTGCTGCCTGTCGAGAACCTGCAAATTACCGCCAACATGACCTTCAACGAAAGTGATATCAAAGAGTATGACGACGAGCGCATCACTACCTTTACGCCAGGACAAGCCGTTCCGGAAGGCTGCACCACGCCAATCGTTGGCGGCACTCCAGTGCTCAACTGCCCTATCGATCGTTCAAACGAAAACCTGCCACGCCTGCCCGATGCGGCGTTCTATATGGCAATACAGTACACGTTCGAAACCCAGTATGGCACCATCATGCCATTGGTGTCCGGTTCCTACCGCACCAACCTGGATAACTGCTTTGACTCCTCCAGCTGTCTCTCCGGCATTTACAAGGTCAATCAAACTGATATCACTACACGTTTGACCTGGAACTCGCCGGACATGGAATGGCGGGTCACAGCGTATGGCCAGAACCTGACCGATAATCGCTACGTAACCGGTGGCACGCCGCTGGTTGATGTCACGTCAACAGCGGGCACCATCTACAACTTGCCGCGTACCTATGGCATAGAAGCTGCTTACACCTGGTAAATTGTGCTAAAAAAAAGGGCCGGAATGATCTGATCATTCCGGCCCTTTTGCGTTGTGAGGTGAATTTTTCAGTCGATTTGCAGCCCCCCAGGACATGCCACCCCGGTTCCCCCCAGACCGCAATACCCGCCCGGATTCTTGGCGAGGTACTGCTGATGATAATCCTCAGCGTAATAAAACACCCCCGCGGACTCGATCTCAGTAGTAATAGCCGCGTATCCCGCTGCATCTAATGCGTCCTGGAAAGCCGCTTTAGATGCAGCCGCCTGCGCGGCCTGCATTTCATCGAAGGTGTAAATGCCTGAGCGATACTGGGTGCCCATGTCATTGCCCTGACGCATACCCTGTGTAGGATTATGTCCTTCCCAAAACACTTTCAATAGTTGCTCATAACGGATGCGCGCTGGATCAAACACGACCAACACGACTTCGTTGTGCCCGGTTCGCCCACTGCACACTTCATGATAGGTCGGATTGGGTGTCTCTCCCGCGGCGTATCCGGCAGCGGTTGTGTAGACACCATCAAGCTGCCAGAACGTGCGTTCCACGCCCCAGAAACACCCCATACCAAACACGGCCTGCTGCAGGTTTTTCGCAAAAGGTCCGCACAGTGGGTTGCCGTTGACAAAGTGCGCGGCCGGAACAGGCATCTTCTGCGTGCGCCCGGGAAGCGCGGTCTCGGGGGTTGGCATAGCGTGTTTCCTGCGAATATCAAAAAGGCTCATAGCCTCCAAGTATAGCCACAAATGTTATAAAGTGGTTGGCTTCCACCCCAAAAGACCCAATAACAATGCCCATCACTCGCAGAAACCTGCTGGGATTATTGTCCAGCAGCACATTTTTCCTGACCGTCTCGGCAGGACGCGCTTTTGCCGCGCGCTTGCCGGCGGACTCATCACCGCTGGATTTTCCACAAGGCGTAGCCTCTGGCGACCCGCAGCCGCAAGGCATCATGCTGTGGACCCGCGCGGTGCCGGCCAAACCCACCGCGGGACCGATAAGCCTGCTCCTGCAGGTCAGTAGTGAGCGCGATTTTTCGACACTGTTGCTGCAAGAACAATTGCACACTGGCACCGATGCCGACTACACAGTGCGCACCTACGTCAGCGGCTTAACGCCAAACTCGCAGTATTACTATCGCTTTCTCGGCGGCCTGTCCTCGGATAGCAGCACTATGAAAAATGGCGAGGCGTCCGTGTCACGAACCGGGCGTACGCGCACCGCACCCGCTGCCGACGAGCCCAGCCGGGTGAATCTGGCCTTCGCCAGTTGCCAGAGCTTTGAACAGGGTTACTATGGCAGTTGGGCCCGTATGCTGGCAGATGATCATGCTGCGGCGGCGGAGGACCGCATTGATTTTGTGTTACATCTGGGCGATTTCATCTATGAACGATGCTGGAAAACACTTCCCGATGGTCGCCCGCTGCCGAGGATAGTACCGCCGTTCCCCGACGGGGTAGACACGCCCAAGAACCGCTATGCGGTGTCGCTGGCCGACTATCGGCATCTTTACAAAATCTACCTGAGTGATCCACACCTGCAGGAGGCGCGTGCTAACTGGCCGTTCATCTGCACTTGGGACGACCACGAGTTTGCCAACGACGGTTACCAGAGTTATGTCACCTATGACACTCCCAGTGTAATGGCGGCTCAGCGCAAACTTGATGCCAACCAGGCCTGGTTCGAGTTTATTCCTGCGGTACTCGATGAGCTCGAAGACCAACCTGCCCACAATTTTTCGCCCCTCGAACTGGAGGGTGACGACGCGGCCCAAAACCGCGCAGCCGTCAGCAGCTTGCGTATTTACCGCAAGCTACATTGGGGTAAATATGTTGACATCGTATTGACTGACAGTCGCAGTTACCGCAGCGAAGCCTGCCTGCCAGACGGCTTTTCCACCACGCTGGGTTTACCGCTCAATACTGTGGATCTGGTTGCCATTGCGGATGCAGGCAGCGCCTATGCCGACGGCCAACCGCCCACCACTCTGGGATACGGCGATGGCACAGTGGCTAATCCGGCTCGCGAGCGCGCACCCGGTAGCTTGCTGGGTCAAGAGCAGAGAGAATGGTTTCTTGACGTGGTGAAAACCTCCTCAGCGCCCTGGAAGATCTGGGCCAACGCACTGCCGCTGCTGCCCATGCGGCTCGATATGTCGTCGCTACCGATGACGGGCTACGAGGACAGTATTTTTAGCATAGACGGCTGGGCCGGCTACCCTTATGAACTGGGCATGCTGTTAGGCGAGATCGAAAGCGTGGGAATTACTGGCGTAGTGTCGCTCTCGGGTGACCATCATATGCACGGCGCCGGCACGGCGCAGCGTTCGACCACCGATCCCACTGCGCGCCCCGTCGCGGTCGACTTTAATGTCGCAGGTATAAGCTCCGCGCCTCTTTTCGAGGATTTGCTCGCCGTCGCCAGGAAAGACCACCCGGACTTTGCCTCTCTTGTATACCGCCAGACGGATAGCACTGTGAATGGCGGCGTGGAGCCCGTCTGGAATATTTCGATGCTGGATGGCGTTGTGGCCGCCTATGCCTATAACAAAACAGGGTTGGCTGGACTGCCGGACTTGCTGGGGCCCAACGCCGCCAACCCCGGCTTACGCTACGTGGATACCACAGCCAATGGATACGGTTTAGTGACAATTAAGAAGAACGAGCTGCATGTCCGATTAATCACCATTGAGGATTGCCGCAGGGACTTTGCGCAGGCACCCGCCATCAGGCACGTCGCTAAGTTTAGTCTCCCGCACTGGGAGAAAGGCGCACTACCGCAATTGGCGGGCCCGGATTTTGAAGGCGACCCGCCCTTCCCTTTCAAGGCGGGGACGGTGTAAGCTGAGGGGTATTTTCACGCCATTGTCACAAAGACTGCATAGTATCCACCCGGTTGGATCACTAATCCGGGGTAGCCCCGGGTACGTACTAAAAAGGTGAGGCAAATGCACGGTAACGCACTATGAATACACCGACTACACCACGAATCAACGCTCAGGAGCTCTCCAGTCGCAAGCTCTGGCAGTTAGCTGAAACGCGCACTAAAGATGAAATCAGCGCCGATGAACTGACGGATGTTATTGCCGAGTTAGCCAAACGCTGCCATGACTTGGACACACTGCAGCAGATTGGTCAGCTCAAGGACACACAGCAGGGCCAGAGCCCCCCTGCGGCATCTACTGATTTAACTACTGAACTCGCCACCTGACTAACGACTACACTATGGCCAAACCCCCCGCAGAACGCTCGTCTCCAAAGGCGATCGCACAATTTTTGCAGAAAAGCAGGGACATTTCACAATTCGTTGAGCAACAACCGCGCCTTATGTTTGCTGTCGATGCCACCGCCAGTCGACAACCCACCTGGGATCGTGCCACGCAGCTGCAGCAGGAAATGTTTGTCATCAGCAACAAGGTGGCGTCTCTCAGTGTGCAGCTGTGTTATTTTCGCGGCTTCAGTAATTTCCGTGCCAGCCGTTGGCTGAGCGATAGCGAAGAACTCGCCGCTCTGATGGGAAAAGTGCGCTGCGAAGGTGGTCATACACAGATTGCAAGACTGCTGAAACATGCCCAGAGCGAGCACCGCAAGACAGCAGTGCGCGCGCTGGTGTTTATCGGCGATGCCGTGGAGGAAAGCCCGGACGGCCTGTGCAACCTCGCCGGGCAGTGCGGCATGTTGCGCTTACCCCTTTTCCTTTTTCAGGAGGGACCTGACCGCATGGTGGAGCAAACCTTCCGCAGCATGGCCAAGCTCAGCGGTGGCGCCTATGCCCGCTTTGACGGCAGCAGTGCGACGAAACTGGCCGGTTTACTCAGCGCCGTAGCCAGCTTTGCCAGCGGCGGTCATGCCGCCCTTGAAAAACGCGGCGGAGACAGTGCTAAACTGTTACTCCAACAGCTGAAATCCTGAGAGACACCGTGGGTAAACTCCTACTATTTATGGCGGTCATCGCCGTTATTTACATCTTGATGCGTCGAGCGCAGGCCTTGCCGCCCCATAAGCGGAGGGCTGAATACATCAAACTGGGTCTAGGCATCGCACTTTTCATTACGGTTATGCTGGCGGCGACGGGCCGCATGAACTGGCTTGGGGCAGCGTTCACCGGGTTATTGGTGGCCGCGCGCCAAGGCCTGCCACTCGTAATACGACTCTTCCCCATGCTGGCCGGCCTGCGAAATAAGAGCGCCTCGGCGAGCGGCCAAAACTCCACCGTAGAGACGCCCCTACTGCGCATGCAGTTGGATCACGACTCCGGCGACTTACAGGGCGAGATCCTTAAGGGCAGCTTCCATGGATGGCGCCTGGCAGATATGGACCGACAACAACTAGAGGATTTCTTCACCTATTGCAAAAGTGAAGACGCCGACTCCGTGCAGCTTCTGGATAGCTACCTGCAACAACGATTCCCCGGCGATCCCGGATTTAGCGGCGGGCAACAACAGGCCAGTCCGGGCAGCAGCCATGCCATGAATCGCGCTGACGCATTGGCCGCACTGGGTTTACAGGAGGACGCAACGGAGAAAGAGATCGTTGCGGCTCACCGCAAACTAATCCAGAAATTGCACCCTGATCGCGGCGGCAACGACTACCTCGCCGCGCAGATTAACCAGGCCAAGGATCTGCTGCTGGGGTGACGTCAAAGCTGGCTTAGAATCGCGCAAATGCTTACACTTGCGCGCAGATTTTTGAGGAAATACGAATCCCGTGACTGCTGTATTCATCGTTCGCAACCAACTTGGCCACTACTGGGGTAAGAGCAAAGTCTGGGTGGACGGTTCCAGCCCCAAGACCGTGATGCGCGCGAAGCACGAGGACGAGGCCATCAATACACTGGTTGAACTGAGCTCGCGCGATATCGAACTGCGCGGCGCAGTCATCGCAGCGCCATTATCGGAGCGTGGTGAACCCATCATCGAACCGAGCCAGATACCACTGCTGCTGGAAGAACCTGAACACTGCAACCTGACGAGGATCGTAGACATACCATGAGAATTCTTCTGTTTCTTGCCACCAACATGGCCGTGCTGTTGCTGGTCAGCATCATCTTCAATATGCTGGGGATGCAGGGCATACTGGCGGAGAACGGCGTGGACCTGAACCTGGGCGCGCTACTGATAATGTGCGCCGTGTTCGGATTTGGCGGCTCCCTGATTTCGCTGTTCCTGTCCAAGTGGATGGCCAAGCGCAGCACCGGTGCCTATGTCATCGAACAACCGCGCAATCGCGACGAACAATGGTTGGTGGACACAGTAAAGGAACTGGCCGCTGAAGCTCGCATTGGTATGCCGGAAGTCGCGATATTTCCATCAGAGGCATCCAACGCCTTTGCTACCGGCTGGAACCGCAACAAGGCACTCGTGGCAGTCAGCGCGGGCATGCTGCAACGCTTCAAACCAGAAGAAGTCAGAGCTGTAATGGCGCATGAAATCGGTCACGTAGCCAACGGCGATATGGTGACACTCACACTGATACAGGGTGTGATAAATACTTTTGTTATTTTCCTGGCGCGCATCATTGGCCACACCGTGGACCGGGTGATCTTCAAAAACGAGCGAGGCTACGGCATTGGTTACTTCGTAGTGACGATTATCGCGCAACTGGTGCTCAGCTTCCTGGCCAGCGCTATCGTATTCCGGTTCTCCCGTTGGCGCGAATATCGGGCTGATCATGCCGGTGCCACGCTGACCTCAAAGGCCCATATGATCGCCGCGCTGCAAAGGTTACAACAGGAACAGGGCCAACATCAGGACCTTCCCAATGAGATGACCGCTTTTGGCATCAGCGAGCAAATGAAGCAGGGGCTTGCCGGACTATTCAGCTCGCACCCGCCGCTGGAAGATAGAATTAAGGCCTTGCAAGCGGCTTGATCAGATACTCGCTCATGGGAAGAACGTCAATCTGTGCAAAATCGATAAAGCGTGAGCAGCTCTCCATCATGGCTGACATGTTCTTCTTCAGCAGTGCCTCATCACCGCCGCTAGCGTAAAAGGCGTGGTCTGAGGTCATGGCCTCCGGTGGGAAGTTCTCCTCGACGATCGCGTGGCACGGCACGGCATCGTCGCTCAACTGGCGCACTACGAGGTTCTGGCGATAGCCAAACGTCGACTGCGTGTCGATAGCAATTTGAGTATGACTGTCCTTCCACACAGCCAGCCATTCCTGTGTATCCATAGCCGCCGGTGACGACATAAACACCACATGACACATGCCGTAGACCCGTTCGCCAGGCTTCGATGGATGCATCTGCTGATTCACCAGCGGCTCCGCTTCCGCCACCAGATACCCGCACTTGCGATCAACATAGCCATCGATCAGCGGCTCCCAGCTCGCTGCAGCGCCCGCATAATCCACCCACAGCGACAGCATTGCATCCGGCGCTGGCGCGTGACTTTCCATACGTCGACCCGCCGCCGCCGCCACCGCGCTGTCGGCAACACAAAGGCGCAGGCCATGCACACCTTCAAGATCGCTGAGTTTGGGTGCGAGCTGCTGCAACAGCTCATCGCGAAAATCGTCACTGCTCAAAGCTGGCAATTTCCACAGTGGATAAAGCAATTTCTCCATGGTTCGCTCTCCGCTTTGCTGGCTATAGACCGACTGGTGGCGTGATCGTTGAGCCATTGTCGATCAACATCTCCGTACCGGTAACAAACCGCGACTCATCCGATGCGAGGTACAGCACCAGATTCGCGATATCTTCAGGCTCGCACATATTTCCAAACTTGCCGAGAGCATCGATGTCCTCCTGCGTTGCGGTTTCCTTCCCCGTGGCGACCTTGACCACCATCGGTGTTTTGACACCGTCAGGATGAATGGAATTGCAACGAATCCCGTTCTTCTGCTCTTTGCAGAACATAGCGATACTTTTAGTGAGCGCGCGCACCGCACCCTTGCTGGCCGTATAGGCGGCGACAAACGACTGGCCGTGAATAGCCGCCACCGATGACATATTGATGATGGACCCACCCCCTGACTTCGCCATCGCGGGGATAGCATGCTTACAACCCAGAAACACGCCATCGCTGTTGACGGAGTTTACCAGGCGCCAGGACTCCAATGTGGTGTCGACAATCGTGCCCAATGCAATGATGCCCGCATTATTGACCAGAATATCGAGCCGACCGAACTTTTCGACAGTAGCTTCTATCACAGCTTTCCAGTTTTCTTCATCAGACACATTGAGTCGCATAAACACCGCGTTCTCACCAATGGCATCGGCAACGGCCTTGCCATCAATCTCATTGAGGTCCGCAACGACCACCTTGGCCCCTTCCGCTGCCAATAGATGCGCATCCGCCTTACCCATGCCACTGGCGCCCCCGGTAACCAGGGCGACTTTGCCTGCGACTCTGTCCATATTTCTTCTCTCTCAATGAATGAATGCGAAAACTGCCCGCCTTCGTAGTTGCCAATATTGCTGACGAACCGAGGCAACGCCAACTGCGCGCAAGTAAATCAGATGCCCACGCAGTGCTCAAATAACCTTGAGTTAAACACGCCGCAGGGATACCCAATTGAACCACGATCAAGCCTCGCCAGCGCGGCTGGCGGATAGTATTCTTTACCCTCCAAATAAACGCCAGCCACAAGGGATTCGTAATGACAGATCAGCAAAAAGTACCCGGCCTCGTTAAATGGGCGGGTTATCTCGCGATTACTTTCCTGGTGATACTGCCGCTAGCAGTGATTACCGTGCGCTCCGGCGGCTGGGAGCAAGGGTTGCTCTTGTACGCCATCGCCTGCTTCGGGAGCACCCTGTTGGTACTGTTGTCAATCGTATTGATGCTGTTGCCACGTTTTGCCACATGGCGGAAAAATATCGCCCGCGTGGCGCTGTGCGCGCTTCCGGGTACTTTACTGTTGTTATCACTGCTCTCCGGCGGCGACGCGCCACGCATTCACGACGTTACCACCGATACGCAAAAGCCACCCATTTTTGTCACCGCAGAGCAGCAACGCGGCGCGGGCGCAAATTCGCTGGCGATTGACCAGGACGTCATAGCGCAGCAGGAAGTGGCTTTCCCTGACCTACAAACTCTGACGAGTGCCCAGCCCGTCGATCAGGTCTTTGACCGCGCCGTGCAGGTCGCGACGGATCTCGGCTGGGAGATCTACCACCAAGATCGCAATGCCGGGGTGATCGAAGCGGTGGATACCACCGCCGTTATGGCATTCAAAGACGACATTGTGATTCGGGTGCGCACTAATGCTGAAGGAACGCTGATCGACTTACGCTCCGTCTCACGCGTTGGCGAGGGCGATTTAGGCGCCAATGCAAAGCGTATCCGTGCGTTCGGTGAAGCCTTCCAGCCGCGGGGTTAAGTCAGCTTCACTCCACTCAGGACAAAGTACCCCCATCCACGCGGATGTCCTCGCCCGTAATATGCACGCCGTCTTCGGACGTGAGCATGGCGATCACGCCCGCCACCACATCGGGTGATTTGGCGCCGCTAAGTGACATGATGCGGGGCATCAGGTCAAAATTCATGGTTTTGGGAAACTTGATGCCGTCTGTCATACCCGTGTTGATATCGCCAGGGCATATACAGTTGGCGCGCACGCCGCGCTTGGCATATTCGACCGCGATACTGCGCGTCATGGCCAGCACGCCACCCTTGCTGGCGGAATAAGCGAGGCCACAGGGCAAGCCCGACAGTGCCGCCGTCGATGCAGCATTGACGATGCTACCTTTGCTCTCTATGAGGTGCGGCAGCACGGCGCGACACAGGAACATAGTGCCAGTCAGGTTGATATCAATAACTTTTTGCCAGTGGCTGGTCTGCAACTCCTGGGTGTCGTCAAAGCGCAGGATGCCCGCCATATTGACCACAGCATAGAGGCTGCCATAGCGAGCAATACAGGCCTCTACACTCTCCTGCACATTGGTCTCATCGCTCACATCGCACTGCTGCGCGCAGGCCTCTCCACCGGCAGCCGCGATCTCGGCAACGGTGGCGTCAAGCGCCTCGAGGTTGAGGTCCAGACAAAACACGGCAGCGCCTTCCAGCGCCAGACGCAGCGCACTTGCCTTGCCGATTCCGCTGCCAGCACCTGTCACCAGTACCACTTTGTCCGTAAACCTTTGCATGGTGTAACTCCTTGAGTTGGCCGTGCAGGATGCCTTTCACAGACCATTCGGTCAAACAACGCGGTTCGACGCAATGAACTGGTTGCCGATGATTGATCTGTGACGCATTGACTGGCGTATTAAGTCAATTCGGACTGACTTTTTAAGCCATTGCACTGAACGACCACTGGTGTACCTTTATCGGTCTGAGATGCGCCAGTATCATATAGACCCTGCGGCAGCCCTCAGTTACACAACATCATTAAGTGGCGCTATATCTGCACCTCTCAGGAGAGATATTTTGGAAGACCTGGAACAATTTCGATTGGACGTACAACAATGGCTGGAAGCCAACTGCCCTGAATCGCAGCGCCAGCCGATGAAGCCCGAGGATCAGTACTGGGGCGGTCGCCGCGGACAATTTCCCAGCGCCGATGCGCAGCTCTGGTTTGAGCGCATGCGCGACAAGGGATGGACCGCACCCGAGTGGCCCACACAGTTCGGCGGTGGCGGACTCAGCGCTCAACAAGGTCGCCTATTGAAAGAAGAGATGAAACGCATCAATGCACGCACTCCCGTCTACGGCATTGGCCTGTGGATGCTTGGTCCAGCCGTGTTGGAGTACGGCAATGAGGCACAGAAGCAACAGCATGTGCGTGCTATCGTTAACGGAGAAACGCGCTGGGCTCAAGGCTATTCTGAACCTGGCGCCGGCTCTGATCTGGCCAGCCTGCAGTGTAAAGCCGAGGACCAGGGAGATCATTTCCTGGTTAACGGTAGCAAGATCTGGACAACAGCCGCCGACAAATGCGACTGGATTTTCTGTCTGGTGCGCACTGATCCTAATGTCAAAAAACAGGAGGGCATCAGCTTCCTGCTTATCGATATGGATGATCCGGGTGTTAGTACTACGCCGATTGCACTGATCAGCGGTGAGTCCGAATTTTGCCACACGTTTTTTGACAACGTAAAAGTCCCCAAAGAAAACCTCATCGGAGAACTCAACAAAGGGTGGTCAGTGGCCAAGGCCCTGCTGGTGCATGAGCGCAAGCTGATGGCCGAAATGGGTAGCGACAGTCCCCGCGAGGTAATGGTGCCGAACGTTGCTGCGCACAAGTACCTGGAGTTCGACAACGGCAAGATCGCCGACGCAAAACTGCGTAGCGACCTGGCAGATTACGACATGCAAATGCAGGCCGTCGCGCTTACCCACTTTCGCACCTTCGAGGAAAAAGCAGCGGGCATCCGCAGCCCAGCACCTCTAGTGATGAAATACGTTGGAACAGAGGCCGAAAAAGTCAAGAGCGAATTGTTGCTGGCCATTATGGGCAGCAGTGGATTGGGCTGGGAAGGCGACGCCTTCAGCCAATTGGAGATTGATACAGCGCGCCTGTGGGCCATGTCCAAGGCAATGACCATCGCAGGGGGAAGCTCCGAGGTGCAGCTAAACCTTATTGCTAAAAATGTTCTCGAACTACCACAGCCCTAGGAGCGATAGAACATGGCACTTGTATTGAATGAAGAACAACGTCTGCTGCAGGACACCGCGAAGGATTTTCTGGCGACTCAAGCACCCGTTACAGCGCTGCGCCAGTTGCGTGATGAAAAAGATTCGCTGGGCTATTCCCCCGAGCTTTGGCAGCAGATGGCAGAGATGGGCTGGTCTAGTATTATACTGCCAGAAGAGTACGGTGGTCTGGACTTTGGTTTTCTCGGGCTCGGTGTGGTGCTGGAAGAGGCGGGCCGCACACTGACCGCTTCCCCGCTGTTTGCGTCGGCCGTGGTTGGTGCGTCCGCCATACTGCTGGGCGGTAGCGAGACGCAAAAGCAAACCCTGCTGCCCGCCGTCGCAGCGGGCACGTTGACGCTGGCACTGGCACTGGAAGAATCACACCACCACAGACCAACGCACATCAGCACCACAGCGCAGCGCCAGGGCGATGACCTTGTACTAAACGGCAGTAAATGTTTTGTGCTCGATGGCCACAGCGCCGACCACTTGATCGTCGTGGCTCGCACCAAAGGCACTGAGGACGATAGTAATGGGCTGACGCTGGTGCTCGTTGACCGCACAGCCGAAGGGGTATCCTGCCAACGCACCACCCTCATGGACAGCCGCAATGCGGCCAATATCCGCCTGGAAAATGTAGTGGTCCCGGCGAGCAGTATTCTCGGGGAAATTGACCAGGGCTGGGCCGTTCTGGAACCCGTATTGGACCGGGCGCGGGTAGCGCTCGCCGCCGAAATGATGGGGTTATCGCTGGAAGCGTTTGACCGCACGGTGGATTATCTCAAGGAGCGTGAGCAGTTTGGCAAGGTTATAGGTTCCTTTCAGGCATTGCAGCACCGAAAGGCACATCTGCAATCTGAGATCGAACTGTGCCGCTCTGTTCTGTTGCAGGCTCTGTCAGTAGTCGACGATGCACCGCAGGATCTGCCGCTGCTGGCTAGCCTGGCCAAAACCAAACTGAACGAACTAGCAAAACAGGTCACCAACGAGGCGGTGCAGATGCACGGCGGAATCGGGGTAACCGACGCACTGGAGATCGGCTTCTTTCTGAAGCGCGCCCGCGTCGCCATGCAGATCTATGGCGACACTGGTTATCACAAGGATCGCTACGCCACGCTGTGTGGCTACTAACACCGAGGATTGACTTATGGAAGCAAGCGCCAAAATCGCCATGGTTCACAAATACGTGGAAGCCTTTGAAAAACAGGACATGAACATCATCCGGGAGATTTACTCAAACGACGCCATCGTAGAGGATCCCGTGGGTACCGACGTCCATTCTGGCATAGATGCAGTGTGTGCCTTCTATGAAGGCGCCTTGAAATCTGGCGCGAAGCTGGTGTTGTCGGGAAATCCCCGCTGCAGCGGCAGTGCCGTGGCCTTCCCCTTTCAGGTACACATGCCGGGCGCTACCATCGATATTATCGATGTGTTCGAATTCAACGACGAGGGCCGGGTCAACAGTATGAAGGCTTACTGGAGCGGGGATAACCTGACGTCAGTCTGAGCGGAGCGCTGATCTACTGATCGCTTCAAACTCACGGCTTCCCACCAGCTAACGGCTATTTCGGGTTAGAGATCACGCATCGTCATGCTTTGAATAATAGGTTCTGCGCCCAGCGTAAAAACCGCGTCGCTGTATTTGGGTGGCCCAAATTTCGCCATGGCATTGTTGGACATGGCTATTGGCTCTTTGGGCATCCCAATAAAATTGGCATCCAATTCGCCGTCGTTATCGACATCAAAAAATGCCGATAATGCGTAATCACCCATTGGTAGTTGCAATTCAGCGCGCACCAGATCTCCGTCGAGAGCATCTGCAATCGCCACGGCCTTCGCCATCACTGTCTTATCACCCAACCAACTGGAATCGGAGTCGTATACCGCGATATAAACATTGCCGGAGGCGTCTTTCAGACCTGATATCTCTACCATGACAATGCCAATAAGCTCTTCCGCCAGTGCGGCCTGGCAAACGATACTCAACAAAACGCATTGCAGTAAGCGGACAGCACTTAACGAGCGAACATTCATAGCGGTCTCTCCATTATAATTGCGCCGATCTTCTCACATCCGAACGGCCTTTACTCTAGCTCAAGGGAAACACATAGGCGTCACAGCCAGTAGAAATTGCAGGAACCGTCTGAGGCCATGGAGGGCCGGGGCGGCCGTCCGCGATACTTTCCGTCCGCGGCGCAAATTCAGTACACTGTCGGCTCATTCTTATCTGGCGAGAACAGCATGACATTGGGCACCTGGGATCCAAACATTGGAGCGGCGGGCAGCGAACTGGCGCTCGAACCGGCATTACTGAATCGCCTTATCGACTTCGACCGTGACGACGCACTGTCACAACTGGAACAAGTGCTCAGTGAGGAAGACAAGCAACGAATGGCAGGGCTGATGAAGTTGGATCATGGCCTGTGGCGGGCAGCAGCCGAGGCCCTGAGCGATGCCGATGTCATTCACCTCATCCGCTTTTTCGCTGTCGCCGAAAACCTCCCCGGCTGGGAGGCCGCTGCAGACTCCCCTGTCATTCCGCTGGCAAAAATTCTGCGGCAACGCGGGGTGCGTCTGGACACGCCGTTACTGCAATGGCTGCGTGACGTAAACCAGAACCGCTATCTGCCTTACGGTCCCTTATAGAGCTTCACCGGGCGTAACGCCCGGGCCAATCCGGCCAGGCTTATTTCATTGCAGCGAGCTGCTCCGCAGTGGCTGGCGCTTGGTAGCTCTTCTTCCACTCCTCGTAGGGCATGCCATAGACATGCTCCCTGGCCTTCTCGTAATCAACGTCAACGCCGGCATCTGCCGCCGCCGCCACGTACCACTTGGACAGGCAGTTGCGGCAGAATCCAGCCAGATTCATCAGGTCGATATTCTGTACATCCTTGCGGCTGTCCAGATGCTCCAGTAAGCGGCGAAACGCCGCCGCTTCTATCTTGTCCCTCTCACTCATCTCGCCTTACTCCTTTTCAAGACTGCCACTAGACTGCCACTAGACTGGCATATATTCACCGCCATTGACGTCCAGCGCCGCGCCAGTGACCACACTGGCGTAATCCGAACCGAAAAATAATGCTGCCTTGGCGCATTCACCATCGTCGGGAATAACGCCCAGCGGGATACTCCGTGTGACCTCGGCGATCAATTCCTCCTGGCTTTTGCCGGTCGCTTTGGCCTGCCAGGAGAAATAGCCCGCAACGCTGGGGCCCCACATCCATCCCATATGGCAACTATTGACGCGGATATTGTACTTACCCAGCTCCAGCGCCAGATGCTTGGTGGCGCAACGCAAGGCAGCTTTGGACGCGCCGTAGCCCGCCTGCGTTGCCAGCGGCTTGTGCTCTACCATCGTGGCGATCATGACGATGGCGCCGCCACCATTGTCTTTCATATGATGCACGCAAGCCTGCGTGAGGTGCATGGTACCGAAAAAATTAACATCCATAGCACGACGCCAGCCGTCCATATCGGCGCTCTCTATCGGCTCAAAACTGCCTGGATCGTAGGCGCTGTTGAAGAGCACATCGATGCGCCCGAACTCGGCTACGGCACGGTCGGCCAGCGCCTGGCACTGCGCCTGGTCCGAGATATCGGTTGGCACCTTGAGAACGGCGGTTCCCAGACCAAGATCGTTGATTTCCTGCTCCGCGACATCCAGCTTAGCCGCCGTACGCGCTGCTATTACCACGGCTTTTGCGCCCTCTTTGGCCGCCAACGTGGACAGCTCCTGACCCAGCCCCGGGCCAATACCAGACACAATTACCACCTTATCTTTGAGCAACATCGTTTCTTTCTCCAATCGTTTGAGGGTGAATCATTTGTGATCTTAACGATAAAGTCTGCAGCAAGAATTTACCGATACTGCAGGGCGACTTTTTTAATGCCCACCACCTCACGTAATTCCTGCAGCAGTTCATCAGTCGGTAATACGTGCCAGCGCTCTCCCAGGCGGACGCGCGCGGTATTGCAGGTCTGTCGGTACACTAAAGAAACAGGACACTTTCCTCCTCCGGCTGCCGCAAGTGTCTTTTCCAGCCGTTCGGCAAACGCTTCCGTGACCTCCTCGGCGCTCACTTCAATGGACAGGTCCGACACGCTGTTCTGCCTGGCTTCAGCCAAGCTACGCAGGCTACTCGCCCGCAATGCCAAATTCCCCGTTCTATCGTCTGTCGATACCCGGCCCTCGGCGATCACTATAGTGTCCTTTACCAGCAACTCCCGAAACTCTATATAGGCCTCCGAGAACAACGTCACCTCTATTTGCGCACTGCTATCATCCAGCGTCATAACCGCCATCGTGCCACGCCGACTGTTCATAGTGCGCGTTGCCATAATCAGTCCAACAATGGTCTGGTTTCCTGGCTTGCTATAGGTATCCGGACTGAGATCCGCGATTCGATTGGGCGCAAACTTGCGCACCTCTGCACGGTATTCATCAATGGGATGCCCGCTGATATAAAGGCCCAGTGTATCCCGCTCGCCACCCAGGCGCTCTTTGTCAGACCACGCACGTGCCGCGCGGAAATCTGCGTAGACATCTCCGTTACTATTACCTTCACTGGACACGACCTCCCCGAACAGATCAGCCATGCCACTGTCGCGATTGTTAGCGCTTTGCTCTGCCGTCTTCAGTGCATCATCCAGCGCTGCCAGCAGGACCCAGCGCTCGACGCTCAGCGAGTCCAGCGCGCCGGCGCGGATCATCGCCTCCACGGCACGCCGGTTAAGCTTGCGCGGGTCAGTGCGAGCACAGAAGTCGAACAGGTCAATAAACAGGCCGCCCTCGCTGCGAGCGGCCAGAATACTGTCTATTGGCCCCTCGCCCAAACCTTTGATTGCGCCGAGACCATAGATAATGTCGCCGTTGCGATTGACCGTGAACATATAATGGCCTTCGTTAACATCGGGCAGTCTCAGCGAGAGTTTCATGCTCTTGCACTCATCCACCAACACCACAATTTTATCGGTGTTGTCCATTTCGGAGCTCATCACCGACGCCATAAAATGCGCCGGATAGCGCGCCTTCAGCCAGGCCGTTTGATAAGACACCAATGCGTAGGCGGCGGAGTGCGACTTGTTGAAGCCGTATCCCGCAAACTTTTCTACCAAGTCGAAAATCTTGATTGCCAGAGTGCCATCTACGCCTTTCGCATTGGCACCGTCTTCAAAGAACTTGCGCTGCGCAGCCATCTCCTTCTCGTCTTTTTTACCCATGGCCCGACGCAGTACATCGGCACCGCCGAGCGTATAGCCGGCCAGCACCTGCGCGATCTGCATCACCTGCTCCTGGTAGAGGATAATGCCGTAGGTCGGTTGCAGTATGGGTTCCAGCAACACGTGCTGATACTGGGCGTCCGGATAAGACAGTTTTTCTCGACCCTGCTTGCGGTTGACGAAGTTGTCCACCATGCCTGACTGCAACGGTCCTGGCCGATAGATCGCAAGCAAGGCCACAATATCTTCGAAGCAATCCGGTTGCAGTCGCTCGATCAGCTCCTTCATGCCGCGCGACTCAAGCTGGAATACCGCCGTAGTCTCCGCCGATTTCAGCAGGTCATACGTGGGGACGTCATCCAGCGGAATCTGCAGGATATCCAACGGCAGCTCCCCGGCCCGCTCACGTGCGGGGTTGATCATCTTCACTGCCCAGTCAATGATGGTCAGCGTGCGCAATCCGAGAAAATCAAACTTCACCAGACCGACGTCTTCCACATCACCCTTGTCAAACTGTGTTACGAGGCCAGAGCCCGTGTCGTCACAATACAGGGGTGAAAAATCCGTGAGCTTGGATGGCGCGATGACCACCCCACCGGCATGCTTACCTACATTGCGAACCACACCTTCGAGTTGCACCGCCATATCCCAGATTTCCTGGGCCTGGGGATCTTCCTGAAGGAACTCGCGCAGTGGCTCCTCCTGGTCAAGCGCCTTCTCCAGCGTGATGCCCACTTCGAAGGGAATCATCTTGGACAGTTTGTCAGCCAAGCCATAAGGCTTACCCTGCACACGCGCGACATCCCGCACCACCGCTTTAGCCGCCAAGGTGCCAAAGGTAATAATTTGCGACACAGCCTCACGACCATACGTGTGTGCCACGTACTCGATGACGCGATCGCGCTTTTCCATACAGAAATCGACATCGAAGTCTGGCATGGAAACCCGCTCAGGGTTCAAGAACCGCTCGAACAAAAGATCGTAGGCCAGCGGGTCGATATCGGTAATTTCCAGCGAGTAGGCCACCAGCGAACCGGCACCGGAACCGCGCCCGGGACCGACCGGAATGTCGTTCCTTTTGGCCCAACGAATAAAGTCCATCACGATCAGGAAGTAACCGGGAAAGCCCATCTCAATGATGGTCTCGAGTTCGAAATCGAGCCGTTCGCGATATACTTTTTGCTGGCACTCAAAATCGTCAGCGGCAGTGTCGAAAAGAAGCTGCAACCGCTTGTCCAGCCCCTCATGGGACTGCTGCCGAAAGAACTCGTCCATGGTAAGACCTTCCGGTACCGGGTAGTCCGGCAGATAGGGCTTGCCGAGTTCCAGTACTACGCTGCAACGGCGCGCGATCTCAACACTGTTGGCCAGCGCTTCGGGTATATCAGCAAATAGCTCTGCCATCTCTTGCGGTGAGCGCAAGTACTGTTGTTCCGTGTAATGCCTGGCCCGCCGCGGATCATCCAGCGTACGGCCCTCGCCGATGCAGACACGCGCCTCGTGCGCTTCAAACTCGCCTGCGGCTAAAAATCGCACATCGTTGGTGGCCACCACGGGGCAGTTAAGTTCCTGCGCCAGGTTGACGGCAGCGTGTAAATGCCTTTCATCGCCATCGCGCCCAGTGCGGTGTAACTCCAGATAAAAGCGTTGCGGGTACAGTGCCATCCAGTATTCGGCGCGCTCCACAGCAAGCGCAGCCTTATCCCCTAGCAGGGCCTGCCCAACATCCCCAACCGCGCCGGCGGACAAGGCAATAAGGCCATCTGCCGCCTCCTCCAACCAGGATTTACTGACATAGGGCACGCCAAGATTTTGCCCCTGCGTATAGGCCCGCGAAATCAACAACGTGAGGTTGTGATAGCCGACCTGATTCATGGCAAGCAGGCATAGCGGGAACGAGCGTTCAGGATCATCCGCCTCCATTACCCGCAAATCCGCACCAAAGATCGGTTTTACTCCAGCCGCGAAAGCGGCTTTGCGGAATTTGATCAGTCCATAGAAGTTACAGACGTCGGTAACAGCGACTGCGGGCATACCCAACTCGGCCACTCGCGCGACTAAGGGCTTTATGCGAGCCAGTCCGTCTACAAGAGAGAACTCGGTGTGCAGTCGCAAGTGAACAAATTCGGTCATGTCATGATTCTACGCGACTTGGCTACTTTGTTGCACGACAGGTACGATACCTAAAGGAGTTTTTTTACCGGGGCGAAGCTGCGCCGGTGCACAGGCGTGACCCCCAGCGTTCGCAGGGCCTCAAGGTGAAGCACTGTCGGATAGCCCTTGTGCCTCGCAAACCCATACCCGGGATACTGGCGATCCAGCTCAATCAATGCTGCATCCCTGTGCACCTTGGCCAGAATAGAAGCGGCGGCGATCGCTGGCACTCGATCATCACCGCGCACGACTGGCTCAGACGGATAATGCCAGTGTGGCAAGCGATTGCCGTCCACCAGCACATACCCTGGCTGTGGCAGCAGCGCCTCCACTGCCCGTTGCATCGCCAACAGGGAGGCCTGAAGGATATTCATTTCGTCTATTTCAGCGACTGTCGCACTGGCAATAGCCCATGCCACCGCACGCTCTCGAATCAATTGCGCGAGTTCTTCCCGGCGCGAGACTGAGAGTTTTTTTGAGTCGCGCAAACCTGCGATAGGCCGCAGAGGATCAAGGATAACAGCCGCTGCAACCACGTCGCCGGCCAACGGACCTCGACCGACCTCGTCGACGCCCGCTAAATCGGTACCACGGTAATTCGCTTCAAACAGTTCCTGCATGGGGAAATAATCAGGAGGCGAGATGTTTAACGATCAGCGCAGAGTATGGTGGCTGAGGCCGCCAACTCACCGTCGACATCAGAGCTGACATCAAACTTCCAGATACCGCGCCGCTGCGACACCACGGTGGCCCGCAACATCACCCGGTCGCCCGGCACACAGAGTCGCCTGAAGCGCACATCGTCGGCACCTGCAAAATAGTATGTGGAGCCATCATCATTGGTTTTACCCTGGCTGCAAAAGCCCAGAATGCCTGCGCACTGCGCCATAGCCTCCAATAACAATACGCCGGGAAAAATCGGTTTATCCGGAAAATGTCCGCTAAAGAAGGGCTCATTCACCGAAAGATTTTTGTAGGCGATAATGGACTCGCCAACATTGACCTCAACCACACGGTCCACCAGCAAAAAAGGATAGCGGTGCGGCAGATACTTGCGAATATCTGTGATATCCATCACTGCTATTGCTCCTTTACCTGCAGGTCGGGGAACACAAAGCGATGCAGCACATAGCTTCGCTTCCCCGCACAAGATTACTGCACGTTCACTTGATTCAGTTTATCGGTCACCGTTGCAGTGATGCTGTAACCGGGTTCAGCATGAATGACAGAATTGCGTTGCAGCAACAAGCCGATGCCATCGGTCTCAATGATTTCGCGCAGTACTTCCTGAACTTTAGGCGCCATTTCTTGCAGCAGTCCTTGAGCGACATTCTGCTCAGCCTGTTGCAGCTTGCCCGTGACGTGATCCAGGTCTTCCTGCATGCTGGCAAGCTTGCTCTGTGCAGCCGATTTCTGCTCCTGGCTCATGACTGCGGCATCTTTCTGAAACGTCTTGAGCAGCGCTTCACCCTCCTCCTTCAGGCGATCGTACTCCACCTTGTTCTTCTTATAATCATCCTGATCGCGGATCTCACCCAGACGTTTCTGAGCATAATCCGTCTGCAGGATAGCGCCCTGCACATCCACCACAGCTATTTTTTCCTCCGCCCAGCTCAGCGTGGATACCGACAGCGCCACAACAGCTAGTGCAACCTTGAATAATCTAGACACGTTCCCCTCCAGTGATTAACACAACAAAAAATCAGAATCCGCGACCCAGTGTAAACTGGAAAATTTCTTCTTGATCAAACTCGTCAGAGTTCAGTGGCTTAGCCAAACTGAATGACATCGGGCCGAACCCTGTCACCCAGGTCAAACCCACTCCAACCGAGTAGCGCAACTCTCCTAAGTCCACGTCATAGCAGGCTACCTGCGTAGAGCCGCAACTGGTGTCAAAAACGTTACCAGCATCCAGAAAGAATCCTGTGCGTATCTGGCTTTGGTCCTTTATGAAGGGCAAGGGGAATAGCAACTCAGCACTGCCTTCGATTAACACGTTGCCACCGAAAGGGTCGACCTCATTCTGCACCTGAGAAAACTCAAGCCGTCCATCGCTATTGCGGATGTACGCGAACTGGTCCCCAAAGGCTGTCGGATTGCCGTCTGCATCAATCGCGGTAACGGGCAAAGCAGCAGAGTAAATGTCGGCGGGGGTACTTCTAGGACCCAGAGTGTTGGCCTCGTAACCGCGCACCGAGCCAAAACCACCGGCAAAATAGTTCTCGTAAAACGGCAGATCGTTGGTGTCACCATAACCACCGCCATAACCCAACTCGGTGCGCAGACGGAATGTCCATGTTTCCAGCAATGGCACCGGCAAATAGATCTCACCGGCGTATGTCAGCTTGTAGAACTCAAGATCTGACAGCGGCACAGCCACCTCCAGCGCGATGGTCTGAGAGGCTCCCCTTGTCGCCATCCGACCCCGGTTCAGGGTGGACTGCGTCCAACTACTGGTCACTGTGTAATTCAGGAACTCGTCACCATTTGCATCGAGAAAGCCCTCGTCCCCCAGAACTGCCAGAGCGTTTGGATCGAGGTCGCCGATGGGCTGCACGACCTCCGGTTCGGTGTAGACACCATTGTCCAAGGTGCTCTGAAACCAGTTCACTCCGGGCTGCAGGCGCGGGCTAGACTCAATCTCCTGAACCGCAAACTGACCAGTGTCGATTGAAGTGTTAGCGACACCAAAGCTAAATCCGAGACGCTCGGTTTCCTTAATGGGGTAGCCGAAGTTGACCGCAGTACCCAGAGTATTCGTACTATAATTTGCCACGTTGACCTGATCGAGATCGGTGGAGCGGTAAAATACGTTGAAGCCACGGCTTACACCATCCTCGGTGAAATAGGGATTGGTGTAACTGAAATTGTAAAAATCCTGGAAGCGGGAGGAATTCAAGCCTATACCGACGCGCTTGCCCGTGCCCATGAAATTGTCCTGTTGCAGGTTTAATCCCAGAATAACCCCGGCGTCCTGAGCAAAACCGATGCTGGCGCCGATACTGCCTGACGATTGTTCCTCAACGGTATAATCCACGTCGATCAGATCATCGTGGCCTGCCACGCCGGGTGTTTCCACAGTTGCCTTGCTGAAATAACCCAGTCGCTCAAGGCGCACCCTGGATTGCTCGATGGCGGCTGCCGAAGCCGGCGCACTTTCCATCTGGCGCATCTCGCGGCGCAGCACGTCGTCAGCCGTTTTCTGGTTGCCCTTGAAACTGATGCGGCGCACATACGTTCGCTTACCGGGGTCGACAAAAAACTTCATAGCGACGGTATTGTCCTCTTCGTCAACCTCGGGAATACCGGTTACCTTGGCGAAGTTATAACCTTCGTCACCCAGCCGACGGGTCACGTACTCTTCAGTGTTGGTCACCATAATCTGGGAGAATATCTGCCCCTCGGATACTAACAGGAAGCGACGCAGGTCTGCCTCGGGCAACACCAGATCACCGGACAAATCGACCGAACTGACAGTGAACTTTTCGCCTTCAGTGATATTCGCGGTAATGAAGACTTCTTTCTTGTCGGGAGAGACGGCAACCTGTGTCGAATCAATACGGAACTTCAGGTATCCCCTGTCCATATAGTAAGAAGTCAGCGTTTCGAGGTCACCCGTCAGCTTTTCTCTGGAATATTTATCATCGTTGGTAAAGAAAGACAGCCAACCGGTCGTCTGCAGTTCAAACTCGCCCTGCAAGTCTTCGTCACTAAAGACTTCGTTCCCCACCACGTTGATATGCTTGATGGCCGCGACAGTGCCTTCGTCCACATCAATGTTAACGGTGACTCTGTTGCGCGGCTCGGGTATCACCTCGGTCTCAATAACAGCATCATAGCGTCCCTGCAGGACATACTGCCGTTGCAATTCCAGCTGCATGCCTTCCAGTGTAGAGCGCTGAAATACCTGCCCCACTGACAAACCAGCGCCCTTCAATCCCTCAAGCAGGGCTTCGGTTTCGATTGCTTTGTTGCCTTCAATATTAATCTCGCTGATGCTCGGCCTTTCAGTCACCACCACCACCAGCACATTGCCGTCTTGGCCAATACGAATATCGTCGAAGTTGCCCGTGGCGAACAGACTACGCGTGGCAGCGCGGATGGCGCGCTCATCGACGACATCACCCACTCCTATAGGCAGTGCAGCAAATACCGTGCCCGCCGAAATGCGCTGCAGACCTTCGACGCGAATATCGGAAATAATAAACGTCTGTGCGGCGGCGAAAGGTGCAACAACAAACAACAGCACCAGCGCCAGGACTTTCGACATAGTTTTAATCAAGTTGTACCCAATTGCCCTGGAGATCGCAGGTTATAGTTATCCATTAAGGTTTAAATTACCCGCGACCATCAGAGGCGAGTAAAATCATTATACAGCGCCAACACCATTATCCCCAGTACCATAAACAGCCCCAGCTGATACCCCAGTGCCTGTATCTTCTCAGGTACCGGGCGCCCCGCCAATAGCTCAATAGTGTAGAACAATAGATGACCCCCATCGAGTACCGGGATAGGCAATAAGTTCAGTATTCCCAAGCTGATACTCAGGAGGGCCAGAAAGCTGATATAGGACTCTAGCCCGGACTTGGCAGAAGCGGTCGCCACTTTAGCAATGGTGATAGGTCCACTCAAGTTTTTTGGCGATATTAACCCCATCACCATCTTTTTTATTGAATTTAGAGTAAATACCGAGAGATCCCAGGTGCGAACCACGCTTGCACCCAGCGATTCGAGGGGGCCGCGTGGGTACTGGCGCAACATCTCGGGCGGCATGTCAGGCATAGCCACAGCGATACCCACCCGGCCGATTGCCTCCCCACCTTCATCGGCAATGCGCTCAGGCACAATAACCGTCTGGAAAACGTCGCTGCCACGCTGGTATTCCAAGTCGATCGGCTGCCCCGGACGTGCCCGCACATAGTCAACCCAGTCCATCCAAAGGTTCATGGCCAAGCCATCGGCCAGTAGCATTGTATCGCCAACCTCGATGCCTGCCGCCGCCGCCGGACTACCCCCCACTACTTCGCCCACAACCGGGGGTATTGGGGGGGTGTAGAGACTGATCCCCAAGCCTCTGTAAAGATCGGGCTGCTCCTGTTCCGACAGCCACCTGTCGATGCCTGCCTCCGACTCGTAAATCACACTCGAATCGGGATATTTCACCGCAAATTTGATCGTCCCTGTATCGCCAATGCGTTCCAGCAGACGGAAATTGAATGCTTGCCATGTCGGCGTTTCATTACCATCGACGGCCACTATCTCTTGCCCCACCTCGAGACCCGCCACTGCCGCCACCGAATCCGGCTCGACTTTGCTGATGACTGGCACGTAACCCGACTCGCCTGCCATAAACAAAAACCAGTATGCAACGATCGCAAGCAGGAGATTTGCCAGCGGCCCGGCGGCCACTATTGCGATACGCTGCAAAACAGGCTTGCGGTTAAACGCCTGATGCAGCTCCTCGGGCGGGACACCTCCCTCGCGCTCGTCCAGCATCTTGACGTAACCGCCCAGAGGTATCGCGGCAATACTGTACTCCGTGCCCTGCTTATCGCGCCAACTGAAGAGCGAAGTCCCAAAACCGATGGAGAAGCGCAGCACCTTAACGCCGCAACGGCGCGCCACCCAGAAATGGCCAAATTCGTGGATCGCCACCAAAACTGCGAGGGTGCCGAGGGTCAATGCGATTGTGTAGAGAAGTTCCATCAGACTCGCTTTACCGCTCCTGACGTTCGCTGAAAATCTGCCAGGAATCCGGCGGCAACCTGCCTCGCCTGGGCGTCAGCATATTCGACCACCGACAAAGTAGTGGGTTCAACATTATCCACGCTCTCTAAGGTGTGCTCTATCACCGCAGGAATATCGGTGAAACGAATCTGTTTGTCCAGAAATGCCGCCACGGCCACTTCGTTGGCGGCATTGCACACGGCCATGGCAGTGCCGCCCGCCGCCACTGACTCCCGCGCCAAACGCAGGCATGGAAAGCGGGACTCATCAGGCGCTTCAAAATCAAGGCGTGCTGTGGCCACTAGATCCAGCGGGGCAACACCCGATTCGAGGCGATCAGGCCAGCCCAGGCCATAAGCAATCGCGGTACGCATGTCGGGATTGCCCATTTGCGCAAGTATTGAACCATCCAGATACTGCACCATTGAGTGGATAATACTCTGGGGATGAACAACCACATCCACCCGCGATGGTTCCAGATCGAATATCCAGCAGGCCTCAATAAACTCCAGCCCCTTGTTCATCAGGCTGGCAGAATCCACTGAAATCTTACGCCCCATGGACCAGTTGGGATGCGCACAGGCCTGGTCAGGTGTGGCCTCAGACATCTCTGCCAAACTCCAACGACGAAAAGGGCCTCCCGAAGCCGTCAGTAATACTTTACTGACACCCTTGTCCAAGGGTATCCCCTGTGCATCCACCGGCATACATTGGAAAATAGCATTGTGCTCACTGTCGATGGGCAGCAACCGGGCATTCGATTCCCGCACAGCCTGCATCAACAGATGCCCCCCCATCACCAGCGACTCTTTATTGGCCAATAGTAGCGTTTTTCCGGCACGGGCAGCAGCCAATGTAGAGGGCAACCCGGCAGACCCCACGATCGCGGCCATTACCGTATCCACCTGCGGCGCTGTCACCACCTCCGCAAGACCGCTCTCTCCCTGTTTCACCTCGGTGATTGCATCCGGCGGCAGTCGCTTCCTGAGCAAAGTGGCTGCAGCCTCGTCCATCATCACGGCGTAGCGCGGCGAAAATTCAAGGCATTGGGCGAGCATGGCTTCGACAGAGGAATGTGCCGCCAACGCATAAACCTCAAAACGTTCCGGATGCCGTGCGATCACATCCAAGGTATTCATTCCGATGGAGCCGGTAGAGCCGAGCACGCTGATCGTACGCCTGGTTTTCTCCATCGTCACCAGCCAATCAACAGCAGGCCCAGCGCGAAGGCCGGGGCAGCAGCACACAAACTGTCGAGGCGATCCAATATGCCTCCGTGGCCCGGCAGGAGGCTACCAGTGTCTTTTACCCCACTTTGGCGTTTGACCATACTGACAGTCAAATCGCCGATAACCGAAGCCAGCCCGGTAATAATGGTTACCACCAGCACCGCGACCAGGCCAATATGGGCGGCGCTATCTGGCAGCTGAGACCACAATAATACCGCCAACACGGCGCAGGCCGCGACGCCACCCCAGAATCCCTCCCAGGTCTTAGCCGGACTGACCCGCAACGCCAACTTGTGCTTGCCAAAATATTTGCCCGAAAAATACGCACCAATATCGGCCGAGGCCACCGCGATCACCAGCACGACCATCAATAGTCCACCCTGCGGAAAACTCAGAAGATAAACAGCCGCCGTCCATCCCGGCACCAACACTAACAGACCCATGGCGCTGCGCGCGGCCATTGATTGCCAGAACATCGCACTCGCAGGAAATCCTTTTATCCACAGCAGCGCGATCGACCACCACAGACAGGCGCCTCCCAGTATGGGCTGCACCTTTAACGGCGTCGGCTCATTGCCCAACTGACAGTAGAAGTACACCGTCACCAGCGCAGCCAGCACTAACGACACGTAGAGACCACGAGCCGCGGCATGGCGAAAGCCGACCAGAATAGACCACTCCCAGGCACCCAGTCCTACCAAAATCCCAAATACCAGCGCGAGGCCCACCATTGGCATGTAGGCGATTGCAGCCAAAAACAAACTGGCCATGACCACCGCTGTAATGACGCGCTGCTTAAGCATCGCCATTGTCGCTCGCAGCAAGACGATCGGGATCTCGCAAACCAAATCGCCGCTCACGCAGGCTGTATTCAGCCAACGCGCGGGCAAAATCAACCTCGTTGAAATCCGGCCACAAAATGTCTGTAAAATAGAGTTCGGTGTAGGCGAAATGCCACAACATAAAATTGCTGATGCGTGCATCCCCGCCAGTACGTATACAAAGATCAGGCTTTGGCAAATCGCTGATGGAGATATTGCAGTCGATCAACTCAGGGGTTATGTCGCGCGGCTGGAGTTTCCCCTCCTGCACTTGTCTCGCCAACCTCTGCGCCGCTTGCGCGATATCCCATTGGCCGCCGTAATCAACTGCGATAACCACTGTCGCACCGGTATTACCGCGCGTCAGGTTCTCTGACCGCTCCATCAGCTTCTGCTGGCGCTGACTAAACCGCCCGCGCTCGCCGATAAAGCGCATGCGGATACCATCCTTATGCAACTCCCTGACTTCGTTGCGTAAATAGCGCGATAGCAATGCCAGCAGTGCGCGCACTTCAGGTAATGGCCTACCCCAGTTTTCGCTACTGAAAGCGAACAATGTCAGCACTTCCACGCCGTGCTTTTTGCAGGCGCGCAAAATGCCGCGCACCGCCTCCACACCCGCTCGGTGGCCAGTCACCCCGGCAACACCCCCACGCTTTGCCCAACGATTATTACCATCCATAATAATGGCCACATGGCGAGGAATGATAACTACGTCCCCATCTTCCGGGATAGAAAAATTGTCCTGGCTAGTCACTAATAGAGGCTAGATTTGCATCAGGTCGGATTCTTTTTCCGACAACTGGCTTTCAATTTTTGCGACAAAGCTGTCAGTTAACTTCTGCACGTCATCCTGACCACGGCGCTCATCGTCTTCCGATATTTGTTTGTCTTTTACCAGCTCCTTGAGCATTGCCATAGCATCCCGGCGAGCATTACGCACCGAAACGCGCGCCGACTCAGCCTCGTGTTTGGCCTTGCGAATATAACCCTTACGGGTTTCTTCCGTCAGCATGGGCATAGGAATGCGAATAACCTCTCCTGCTGTAACAGGGTTCAGCCCAAGACCGGATTTATAAATGGCCTTCTCAACAGCGGGCGTCATGCTTCTATCCCACACTGATAGCGTCAACGTGCGCGCATCTTCAACACTGATGTTGGCAACCTGGTTCAGAGGCGTGTCTGATCCGTAGTAATCCACTCTCAAACCGTCGAGTAAGCTAGGGTGAGCGCGGCCTGTGCGAATCTTGTTAAAGTGATGCACCAAAGCCTCAAGGCTTTTATCCATCTTTTCACTGGCCTCGCTTTTAATATCATCAATCATACTAAATCTCCTTCCACTCCCGCACTACTGGATCAATGTCCCTTCGTCGCCACCCCTCACAATATTGAGCAATGCGCCGGGCTTATCCATCTTAAATACACGCACTGGCATTTTGTGATCGCGACACAGACAAATGGCGGTCAGATCCATCACCTCCAGCTTCTTATCGAGAACTTCATCGTAGGTCAGGCGTTCATATTTCACCGCATCGGCTACTTTCATCGGATCAGCAGAATAAACACCATCGACCTTGGTCGCCTTCAGCACCAGCTCCGCATCCATCTCAATAGCGCGCAAACAGGCCGCTGAGTCTGTGGTGAAAAACGGGTTCCCGGTACCAGCGGAGAAAATGACAACATCGCCGTTGATTAGCGCACGGATCGCCTTACGCCTGTCGTAATGATCCACCACACCGGTCATCGGTATCGCAGACATGGCTTGAGTAGCAATATTCGACCGCTCAAGAGCATCGCGCAGTGCCAGCGCATTCATTACCGTAGCCAGCATACCCATGTGATCGCCGGTCACTCTATCCAGACCCGCTTTCTGCAGCGCAGCGCCGCGAAACAGATTGCCGCCGCCAACCACCAGCCCGACCTGCACACCAATACCCACTAGCTGACCGATAGCCAGCGCCATTGAGTCCAGAATTTTCGGGTCTATACCGAAGCTCTCAGTGCCAGTAAGGGCCTCTCCACTGAGCTTGAGCAGTATCCGCTTATATTTTTTATCACCTGCCACTTGGGGCATAAAAGTCCCTCCAAAAGGTGAACAACATCTTACAGGACATCAGACGACTTCCCTAGCGGGTTAGGTCTAAATTTCAGTGGCTTGAGTCTATATTTCGATAGGTTGAATTGATACTTTAGACTGTCTCCGCGAATAACGACCCCGCACCGGGACATGGCGATGCTTGGCGCCATCAGAGTTGCTACGGGATGTTACGAATGCAACTCTATTGCGGTGCAACAGACCCGAGGCCGCCGGCAACTGACGCGTCCTTAGGCTGCTAAACCAGCGCCCAATCGAGTAGGGCTTTTCTGGACATGCCGTGAATATATACCCCTCAACAGGAGCAGCCCCTCCATGCCACTCGGCCGCAGGCGCGTTCTCAGTGCAAAACTGTATGAGAGACTAGCGCTTGAGCTGCGCCGCCACTTCCTGCGCAAAATCGACCTTCTCGACGGCGATACCCTCGCCAACCTCAAAGCGCACAAACGAGATCACTTCAGCACCCGCACTGGAAACCAGCTTACCCACTGTGATATCGGGATCCTTGACGAAGGACTGCTCCAGCAGACTGTTTTCAGCGAGGAACTTCTTGATCCGACCACCGATCATCTTTTCGATGATATCGGCTGGCTTGCCTGAATCCTGCGCCTGGGCCATGAAGATTTCCTTCTCTTTGGCGACCAACTCTTCTGGCATATCTGCAGCAGAAACCACTTGCGGGTTGACCGCCGCAATATGCATCGCAACATCCTTGGCCAGATCCTGATCGCCGCCCTTGAGCTTGACCAGCACCGCGATGCGATTGTTGCTGTGCACATAGAAGCCAACGACGCCTGATTCAGCATCAACCAGTTCGATACGGCGTACGCTGATATTCTCGCCAATCTTCTGGACGAGCGCTGCACGGATTGATTCGAGCTCACCTGACATGAGTGCCGCTACATCTGCTTGTTTGCCGCTGTAAGCTGCATCAACCACTTTTTTGACGAAGCCCAAAAAGTTCTCGTCGCGCGCCACGAAATCGGTTTCACTGTTTACTTCTACCAAAACGCCAAAGCTGTTGTCATCCGCCACGCGTGTGGCGACCACTCCGTCAGCCGCTGTTCTTCCGGCTTTTTTGGCCGCCTTCATACCACTGGACTTGCGCAATTCTTCGATGGCCAATTCGACATCGCCGCCGACAGCTGCTAACGCCTTCTTACACTCCAGAAGACCCAGCCCTGTACGCTCACGTAATTCTTTAACCAGCACTGCTGACATTGGTGCTCCTCCTCTTCACTCACTGGGAACCATGTCCCTAAAAACGAAAACCCCCGGCTTTAATACCAGGGGTGTGGTAACTCCCCGACCTGACAAGAGTCAGTGCCGCATACTACCTATGCGACGGGTGTTGTAGGCTCAGAGCCCGCTTCAGGGGCTGCTGCTTCGACGGTCGGCTCTGCAACATCGGCAGAGACTGCTTCGGCTGCCGGATCTGCAGCTACTGCTTCGGGCGTCTGCTCTGCAACTGCGGCCTGCTCGGCAGCAGCAACTTCCTCTTCGACGAACTCATTCTTCGTAGTCATGGCTTCGCCAGCTTCAGCTTTGCCCAACAGGGCAGCGTCTGCAACTGCAGTCACGTAAAGCCTCACCGCACGGATCGCGTCGTCGTTCCCTGGAATGATGTAATCCACACCATCGGGGTTGCTATTGGTATCAACAATTCCGATCACAGGAATACCCAGCTTATTAGCTTCGCTGATAGCGATGCGCTCATGGTCTACATCCACGACAAACAATGCGTCAGGAAGCCCGCCCATGTCCTTGATACCGCCAATACTGCGCTCCAGCTTCTCCATATCTCTGCTGCGCATCAACGCTTCTTTCTTGGTCAGTCTTTCAAATGTGCCATCCCCTTGCTGTGCCTCCAGATCGCGCAAGCGCTTGATGGATGCCCGGATGGTCTTGTAGTTGGTCAGCATGCCACCCAACCAGCGATGGTTGACGTAGGGCATACCCGCACGTTCCGCCTGCTCTTTAATTACCTTGCCGGCAGCGCGTTTGGTGCCAACAAACAGAATTTTGTTTTTGTTGCCCGCTAGTCGTTGCACCATTTCCAATGCGTCATTAAACGCCGGAACGGTGTATTCAAGATTGATGATGTGGATTTTGTTGCGAGCACCAAAAATGTACTGGTCCATTTTTGGATTCCAGTAGCGGGTCTGGTGACCGAAATGAGCGCCTGCCTGAAGCAGGTCACGCATGCTTACTTGCACTTGAGCCATAATAATTACCTTGTATGGGTTAGTCCTCCACATATCCCTGTCATCAAACCATCCAAGCTCTTCGAGCCGGACAGCACCCTGATTCAGGTGTTGATATGTGTGTGTCGTTTTGGTTCTCCTGCCAGAACACCCCGACCTAAAGTGAACCAATAAGGCCGCAGGCTCCGCAAGAGGCGCGCTTTATACCACAACACGGACAGCGATAAAAGCGTCGCCGGCTCGAATCAACCTATGGCATTACTCATTTGTGTGCGGGATGAGGTAGAATGATAGTCATGCGGCTGGACACTGAGCCTCTACTATTTTTTTTTATCTATTCATATCAACAGGTTACCGATGACAGCATCGATCAAAACTGCGGACGAGATAGACAAGATGCGCGTCGCAGGTCGCCTCACGGCAGAGGTTCTGGAAATGATTACTCCCCTTGTGCAAGTGGGCGTTACAACGGGCGAACTGGACCAAATTTGTCACGATTATATTACCCAGACGCTAAAAGCTATTCCCGCGCCGCTCGATTACCATGGTTTTCCGCGCTCCATCTGCACGTCTGTTAATGATGTGGTCTGTCACGGCATACCCTCAGACACGAAGAAGTTGAAGAACGGCGATATCGTCAATGTCGATGTCACTGTGATCAAGGACGAATACCATGGAGATTCCAGCGTGATGCTGGAAGTGGGAGACGTGGCAAGCCATGCGAGCCGGCTCATTGAGGTCACTCAGGAGTGCCTTTACAGAGCAATCAAGCTCGTCAAGCCCGGCGCCACGCTGGGCGACATCGGCCATGTGATTCAGCAACACGCTGAGAAAAACTATTACTCTGTGGTACGAGAGTACTGCGGCCACGGTATCGGCAAGATTTTTCACGAGGAGCCACAGGTACTGCACTATGGTCGTAAGGGTGCCGGCATGGTTCTGGAACCAGGCATGACGTTTACCATCGAGCCGATGATCAACGCCGGACGCCGCCATACCCGCCTCAACAAGCTGGATGGCTGGACTGTTACCACGCGCGATGGCCGCCTTTCAGCCCAGTGGGAGCATACCATTCTGGTCACCGACGACGGCTGCGAGGTATTGACACAACGCAGCAACGAACAGGAGTTAGACGGATAGATGGGCGTCACCGCACTATTACTACCCAAGGATGTCTTCGATTTACCAACTTTCAGGGCACAACTGGAAACCAAGAATGCCATTCAAAGTTGCAAGGACGCCATTGCTGATATCACTAACTTCCTTAATCAGCAGTTTCGAGACGGCGCCCAAGCTGCAGACCTGATCCGGCTGCGCGCCGAATTCATGGACGAGTTTCTGGTCGCTCTATGGGACCAGCTGGACTGGGGCCCCTCGGAACTTGCCCTGGTCGCGGTTGGGGGCTATGGACGCGGCGAGCTGCATCCTCACTCCGACATAGACCTGCTCATCCTGCTGGGCGAGGATAGCGAGCGTTGCAGGGAACAGATATCGAGCTTCCTGACGTTGCTGTGGGATGCAGGCCTCAATATCGGACACAGCGTTCGCACGGTTGAGGAGTGTGTCCAGCGCGCTGCTAAAGATATCACCATACTGACCAACCTTATGGAAGCCCGTGTTATTGGCGGCCCAGAAAGTTTGATGCAACGCGTACAAGATCTCACCGCGCCGGACAAAATGTGGTCCAGTCGGGATTTTTTCCGGGCCAAGCTGGATGAACAAGAGGCCCGACACAAGAAGTTTGCGGACACCGAATACAATCTCGAGCCCAATGTCAAAGGCTCTCCGGGGGGATTACGCGACCTGCAGATTATCGGCTGGATCGCCGAGCGCCACTTTGGTGTCGAGTCTCTGGAACAAATTACCGCCAAGGAATTCCTCAACTCTGAGGAAATGGTGATTCTCACCACTGGGCGAGATTTCATGTGGCAGGTGCGCTATGCATTGCACATGATCACCGACCGGGAAGAGGATCGATTGCTGTTCGACTACCAGCGTGAATTAGCCGCAATGTGGGGCCTGACGGATGGTAAGCGGCTCGCTGTTGAGCAGTTCATGCAAATCTACTACCGATGGGCACTGGCGCTAGGGCAGCTCAACGAAGTCTTGATACAGAATTTTGACCAGGCGATTCTGCATCAGGAAAGAGAAGATGATGTCAGCATTCTCAATGAGCGCTTTCAGGTGCGCAATGGTTACATCGAAGCTCGTACTGACGATCTCTTCACCCTGCGCCCCCCAGCGCTACTGGAAGTTTTTTTGCTGTGCGCCACGCGAGAAGAAATTATCGGCGTTACCGCACCGACCATACGACTCATTCGTGCCCACCGGCACCTGATAGATGACGACTTCAGAGCCGATAGGCAAAACAAAGAAACGTTTTTGGAGATTCTGCGCAGCCCCAACAAAATGACCAGGCAACTGCGACGGATGACGCGCTACGGCATTCTCGGCGACTACCTACCTGAGTTCGGTCGTATCATGGGGCAGATGCAGCATGATCTTTTCCACACGTATACGGTCGACGCACATACATTGGAGGTCATCAAAAATGCACGGCGCTTCCAACTACCGGAACTCGATGAAAAATTCCCAGTATCGAGTCGTGTCGCCAGGCGGCTCCGCAAAAACGAGCTGTTGTATATCGCAGCGCTGTTTCATGACATAGGCAAGGGCCGCGGCGGTGATCATTCCGAGCTTGGCGCAGTGGATGCACAGCGCTTCTGCGAAAGTCATGGACTGGATGAAAAGGATACTGAGCTGGTGGTTTGGCTGGTCCGCAATCACCTGCTTATGTCTGCTGTATCACAACGTAAGGACATCTCTGACCCCGAGATTATTCAACAATTTGCGGAGCACGTGCGCGACGAAGAGCACCTGGATTACTTGCTGACGCTTACTGTCGCAGATATCAACGGCACCAATCCTACCTTGTGGAACGCGTGGCGCGGCAGCCTGCTGCGACAGCTTTATACCGAGACCAGGAGGGCTCTGCGTCGCGGTCTGGACAACCCTGTCGACAAACAAGACCTGATAGAACAAGTGCGAAAAACCTCTAGCGAAATTCTGGAAGGCCGCGGATTTACTATCGAAGAGCTGAATGAACTGTGGCAAGGCCGCGGCGAAGACTATTTCCTACGCGAACGCATTGAGGATATCGCCTGGCACACAGAGGCGATCGCCAGCCATCACAAGCGCGATATTCCGCTCATACTGATGCGCCACAATGCCGAATCCAGTGTCGCCAACAGCACGCAGATTTTTATTCATGCCCGCAGCACCGCACAGCTGTTCTCGCGTATTTGCGCGGCACTGGAACATCTTGACCTTAGCGTGCACGACGCTCGCATTTATAATGCCAATGACGGCATGGCACTGGATACATTTTTTGTGCTCGATTCCAACGGCAAACCTATTACCGAAGACGGTGCACGGCTGGCGCATATCAAGGAATACCTCAGTGAAGCCCTCGATAATGATGCCGGCAAGGTAGCGATACCCGAGCGACGCCTACCGCGAAAAATGAAATCGTTTTCCATCCCTACTGAAACACTCATGTACGTGGATAAGATCAAAAATGTCTCTGTGCTTGAAGTCTCGACACCGGACCGCCCGGGCCTGCTGGCGCGGCTGGGGAAAATATTTGTGTCCTACAATGTCGAACTTCAGGCCGCCAAGATCCAGACTCTTGGAGAACGCGTCGAAGACGTGTTCTTCATCACCGACGCACACCATCATGCCATCATGGACGCCGAGGTCTGCAAGGCCCTGCAGCGCACTATTCGCGACGAGCTCGACGAACAAGCGGCTGCGTGAGTCGCCTATGAACCCCAACCTTCGATGCCTTGAGCCCTATCCGTTCGCCAAGCTGCAAGAGCTTTTCAGTGGATTGACACCCGCACCCGGCAAACAACCAATAGCGCTGTCTATCGGCGAGCCACAGCATGCATCACCCCCTTTCGTACTGCAGACTGTGGCCGACAACTTGCATCGCCTCGCCAACTATCCGACAAGCGCGGGCATCCCGGAACTTCGCAGCACTATTGCTGAATGGTTACAGCGACGTTACACAATAGCTGCGGTTGATCCAGACACTCAAGTGCTGCCGGTCAATGGCACGCGTGAAGCCTTATTTGCCTTCGCCCAGGCCGTGGTGTCGCCTGATCCCGATGCGCTGGTCATGAGCCCCAACCCCTTTTACCAGATCTATGAAGGTGCAGCGCTGCTGGCTGGAGCTCGACCGCACTTTATCAATTGCAGCGCCGAATCAGCACTCATTCCGGATTTTGAGAGCGTGACAGACGAGCAGTGGCAGCGGTGCCAGCTGCTGTATCTGTGCAGCCCGGGCAATCCCACCGGCGCTGTTATGTCATTGCAGCAGTTGCAGGACCTGATCCGACTGGCAAGGGAGTTCGATTTCATCATCGCCAGCGATGAGTGTTACTCAGAAATTTATTTCGACGAAGCAGCCCCCCCTGCCGGCCTGCTCCAGGCATGTGCCGCAATGGGCGATCACACATTTCGAAACTGCGTGGTCTTTCACAGTCTCTCCAAACGCTCTAACCTGCCGGGCCTGCGCTCCGGTTTCGTGGCAGGCGATGCGCAGGTGCTGCGTGCGTTTCTGCAATATCGCACCTACCACGGTTGCGCCATACCAATTCACCACCAATTGGGCAGTATCGCGGCGTGGAACGACGAGCAACACGTTAGAGCGAATCGGCAGCAGTACCGCGAAAAGTTCACTGCCGTGTTGGCAGCGTTTGAAGGCCATCTGCCCGTCACTGCGCCAGACGCCGGTTTCTACCTGTGGCCCGAAACACCGGCGAATGACCTCGACTTCGCCAAGCGACTCTACACGCAGGAAAACGTCATTGTACTGCCCGGCCGCTTTTTGGCGCGCGAATCGAACGGGATTAATCCAGGCGAAAACCGCGTGCGCATGGCGCTGGTGGCATCCCTGGATCATTGTCTTGAAGCAGCACAGCGCATCGTGCATCACTTGGCAAAAGGGTAGGTCCCGCAAAATGCTGATAGCGGAACGTGCGAATTACATTCTGCAACGCCTGCAGGCTTTATATCCCGAAACACCCATACCACTGGATCACAGCGATCCATTCACGCTATTAATCGCAGTGCTGCTCAGCGCTCAGTGCACAGATGAACGAGTCAATAAGGTCACTCCTGCATTGTTTGCGCTAGCAGACAACCCAGCTGATATGGCAAAGAAGGATGTTGCACAGATCCAGCGAATCATCAGGCCATGCGGACTGTCGCCGCAAAAGGCCAAAGCGATCAGGCGCCTGAGCGAGATCCTCATGCAGGAGCACAGCGGTGAAGTACCCGCCGACATGGCGGCATTGGAGCGACTCCCAGGCGTTGGCCACAAAACGGCCAGCGTAGTGATGTCGCAGGCGTTTGGCGTTCCGGCCTTCCCCGTGGATACGCATATACACCGCCTGGCACAGCGCTGGGGCCTGACTCGCGGCAGGAACGTCGTGCAAACCGAGCGCGATCTGAAACGGCTATTCCTCGAAAAATACTGGAATCGACTGCACCTGCAGATAATCTTTTATGGCCGCGAGTATTGCACCGCGCGTAGCTGCGACGGACGGGGCTGCGAGATCTGTCGAGCCTGCTATCCGCTGCGCAAGCATCCGAAAAAAGCCCGTAAAGCCTAGCTTCATCGCCCGGCGGCGGGTCGACAAACAACGGCTTGCATGTGCAGGTAGTAAATAGAAACAATCACAATCCAAACTGCACTACTATCCGACCACACGATTGCTACAACTGTCGCGCCGCCTTTGCTATGCTACTCGGCCGAGATACGCGCATAACCCACCGGACTATTACTGTGATTACACTCTATGGTATCAAGAACTGCGACACGGTAAAAAAAGCGCGTAAGTGGCTCGACTTGCACAAGATCGAGTATCAATTCCACGACTTTCGCGAAGACGGACTGGACGCAGAGGCAGTGAAAGGCTGGATTGATGAGTTGGGGTGGCAGAATCTTGTCAACCGGCGCAGCACCAGTTGGAAGGCACTGGGGGAACCCGCTCGATTGAGCATGGACGACGACGCGGCGTTAAAGGCCGTGATCTCACAACCGACACTAATCAAGCGCCCACTGCTGGATACCGGACAGCAGCGCTACAGCGGTTTTTCTGCGGCAAGTTATGCCAAAATTTTAAGTGCACACACGCTCTGACAGAGCGACAAATTCATACTGGAGTTAACATGACAGACCGCGCATTCGCCTTTGGCCTGGGTGTTGGAACCCAAAACAGCCAGGGAGCTTGGCTTGAAGTATTCTACCCGCAGCCAATCCTGCAGCCCTCGCCAGCGCTGGTGGCTGCACTGGCTACGTTCGACAATGACCGCGCACTAGACCCTGGCGAGTTAACATTACTGCACTCGGCACTGCAGGCTGCAGGCGAAGACGAACAGGCGCAACTGGCAGCGCAGTTTCTCGACAGCGACCGGCCAATAGTGGCCGCAGTACTGCACGAGGATGCGCCCCCCGGTAATGTGCCGGAAGCCTACCTGAAGCTGCATTTGCTATCCCACCGCCTGGTCAAACCTCACCACACTAATCTCGATGGACTGTTTGGTGCTTTACCCAACGTCGCCTGGACCAGTGAAGGCGCAATTTCAATCGACGAGCTGCCCGGCCGTCAACTTTCTGCACGATTACGCGGCGAAGTTCTTGAGGTCAGCAGCGTAGACAAGTTTCCGAAGATGACGAACTATGTTGTGCCCAGTGGCGTGCGTATCGCCCATACTGCGCGCGTGAGACTCGGCGCTTATCTCGGCGAGGGAACGACCATCATGCATGAAGGTTTCGTTAACTTTAACGCCGGCACGATGGGCCCGGGGATGATTGAGGGTCGCATCTCCGCCGGTGTGGTGGTGGGCAGCGGCTCCGACCTGGGCGGCGGCTGTTCCACCATCGGCACGCTATCCGGCGGCGGCAATATTGTGATTTCCGTCGGCGAGAAGTGCCTGATCGGCGCCAACGCCGGCATTGGCATTCCGCTGGGCGATCGCTGCACCGTAGAGGCCGGTTTATTTGTCACTGCCGGCACCAAGGTCGCCGTGCTAGACGCCCGCGGCGCGCAGGTTGAAACTGCCAAGGCACGCGATCTTGCCGGTAAGTCTGACCTTTTATTTCGGCGCAACTCCAGTACGGGCGCGGTGGAGTGCCTGACTAACCGCAGCGCAGTGGAACTGAACAATGAGTTGCACGCACACAATTGATCTGAGCAATAGGTAAACACATTGGAAAAAACACTGACACTGTGCTGTGAACTCATCCGCTGCCAATCTGTGACGCCCGACGATGCGGGCTGTCAGGCAATAATGATGGGGCACCTGACGACACTAGGGTTCCGCTGTATCGATCTGTCCGTTGGCGATGTCAGCAATTTCTGGGCTGAACGCGGCACGCAGGGGCCACTGCTGGTGTTTGCCGGACACACAGATGTCGTTCCGACTGGCCCCGCCAGCCAATGGGACTCGCCGGCCTTTGAACCGACCCTGCGCGATGGCGTGCTGTTCGGGCGGGGCAGTGCCGACATGAAGGGCAGCCTTGCTGCCATGCTGGTAGCCTGCGAGGAATTTGTAGCGGAGCACCCCGACCACCCCGGCCGGATCGGCTTCCTGATCACGTCTGACGAGGAGGGTCCCGCAGTCGACGGCACCGTAAAGGTATTGGATTACCTGCGCGAGAATGGCAAAACCATAGACTGGTGCTTGGTGGGAGAGCCCTCCAGTTCCGCAGCATTGGGCGATGTCATCAAGAATGGCCGCCGTGGCTCGCTTGGCGCGGTGCTGACAGTGCAGGGCGTACAGGGGCATATCGCTTACCCCCATCTAGCCGACAATCCTATCCATCGATTGCTCCCGGCCCTCCATGCACTGACATCCGAAGTATGGGACACAGGCAATGACTTTTTTCCGCCGACATCACTGCAGGTTTCCAACATTCAGGGCGGTACAGGCGCCACCAATGTCATCCCGGGAGAGGTCAAGGTACTGTTTAATTTTCGCTTTTCCACGCAAGTGACTGACGCTGAATTGCGTGCGCGAACGGAATCCATCATGCGGCAGTTTGAGCTGAATTATACGATTGACTGGCAGCTGAGTGGCCACCCCTTTTTGACCCCTGTGGGCGAACTCGTCAACGCGAGCATAGCCAGCATTCTCGAAGTGACCGGGCTGGAAACGACACTCTCAACCGCGGGCGGCACTTCTGATGGTCGCTTCATTGCGCCAACTGGCGCACAGGTTGTAGAGGTTGGGCCAATCAACGCCACCATTCACAAGCTGAATGAACAGGTACTGGCCGCGGACCTGCCCCGACTTGCGGCAATCTACAAAGGGATCATAGCGCGCTTGCTATTAGAGGGCAGCTAGTTATTAGTGCGCGGCCAGACGTTCCAGCTGCTGCTGCGCACCCGATCTTGCAATGTTCAGATTGTCCTCGCCCGGCACTACCAGCACCTGCCCCCTGCCCAAAGCATCCAGACTTGCTGCCACCACGGCAGTGGACGTCATCCACGCTTGCTCAGGAATCCGCTTTCGATCAAAGCCTTCTTCAACCATTGAATCGTGGAATTCCGTGCGCGTAAAACCCGGACATAGCGCCTGCACCTCGATACCAGCACCCGCCAGCTCATCCTGCAAGCCCACGGAGAAATAGTTCAGAAATGCCTTGGTTGCACCATAGACCGCCATGCCTCTGCCCGGCATCATTGCGGCCAGCGATGACACATTGATAATGACGCCGCCGCCTTGCTCCTGCATGGAGGGTATAGCCCCGCGACACAGCGTGATGGTGGCGTCGATGTGCAGGTACACCATCGCCCGCTGACTCTCGATCGATGTACGTGAAAAATGTCCAAGGGTGCCAAAGCCTGCATTATTTACCAGGTACTGCAGCGGCCCTTGTTGACGAACAGCGTCCAGTACTCTGGCAACACCCTCTATTTCACAAAGATCAGCCTCAACGCAACGAATTTCAACGCTGTCAGCCAGTTCCTCCGCCAGTGCATCGAGCCTGTCACGGCGCCTGCCGACTGCGACGATGACATCGCAACGTGCGGCGAGTTGACGACAGAACTCTGCTCCCAGACCCGCAGAAGCGCCGGTCACCAGCGCCGTTATCTTTTTTCCAGACATGGAATCTCCCATAGATGATTAAATGCTGCCGCTGTTGAAGACAAATACTGCGCTCGTCTGTGGCAGGGCCAGAACAAGAGCGAGAAAAATAAACACGCACCCTGCTTGCATCACTTCGCATTAGCGTATTTTGCGATGAACATACACATCATAGCGTATCGATTTGCCCTGTATGGAATGCGACGGTTGCAGCGCCGCCAGCTCAGATGCTTTGGCAGGGCGCTTGACTACGACTCTTGCGACATCCTGCTGCTGCGCCCACTCGAACAATGCATCCGCATCCTGTGGATCGGTGGCGCAATCCAGCACGCGTTGCAGCAACGCCATCTCTTTTTTCACTGCGGCACTTTTACGGCGCGGGGGAAACATCGGATCCAGGTATATGACGTCTGCCTCCGCGACCTGCAATTGCGTCAGTTCGCGCGCGTCCCCGACGTGCAGGGACATGCGCCGCAGAACAGTTTGCAACCAGGGGTCACTCCCGGCTGCAGCCGCACTCATCCCCGAGCGCAACAGCTCAGCAATAACCGGCTCGCGCTCACACAGCAGCACCTGACACCCCATATCAGCCAGAACAAAGGCATCTGTGCCCAAGCCGGCGGTCGCATCCAGCACTCGCAGTAAAGGTTTATCACCGCGTCCTACTCCAACTGCTTTACCCAGCAATTCTCGTGCCCCGCCATTGCGACGGTAGCGCATACCTGCGCTGCCAAAATCAACGACCACCGGCCCCGGTGCACTGCGACCGGTACTCTGCAAGCGCAGCTGCTCACCGCTCACCATCAAAACGGCATTCACTTGAGCATCTGCAGCGAGATCGGTACCTACCGCAAGCAGTGGCAGCCCCATTCGCTGCGCCAACTCTGCAGCATAGGGGGCGTCCTGCACCGCAAACGGTAGCAGCGCTATCCCAGACTTTGCGGATGGATCGTGCAAGGGTTTAAGCAATGATCATGAGTGTGCCATGCCATCGAGTATCGCCACCACTGCGCGACAGCTCTCATGAATGGCATCCCTATAAAAATCGCGTCCACCAAAGTGTTCAGCCCGCTGGATTTTTCCCATAGCGAACTCAGTCCTCTGTCATTGTCTTGGCGGTACTTTTTTTCAGCAGCCCGGCCAGGTCATCGAACAGCTCTTCTGCACTGGGCGCTGTGATGGGGGGCTGCGGCGCTCCACTGTCAGCCGATTTTGCAGCAGCGCGGCTCGGCAAATCACTATCACCGATACCCAACGACAGCTCTCTGCCCTCCAGATCAATATCGATCTGCAGGTTGTAGGCAAAACGCGACAAACCATGCTTGTCGACAATACGAAAACGCCTTGGCCGCGACTCACCATCAGGCTCCAAAGACTCTGTCAGGCGGCAGGATATTGCATCAATGCTCTTGCCCGATAGAAGGATTCCCTGCAGGGCAGTCAAGACTCGATTGCACGCGCTGACAAACGTGACAGCAGAGATGGCCGTAATCGACTTGAGCAAGCTTGGCCCACGGGGCGCCTGCTCGCAATGAAACTCCCCGATCAACAGCTGGCTCGACTGCGCCAGATCCACCATACGAGCCAATTCGATAGTGACGTCACCGACGATATAGCTGAATACAGAGGGGTTGACACCCTCGGCCTGATACAACTCATAGTGGCCGCCAATATGGTAACCAGTGCGAATAGCAGGCACGGTGTGGCCTCTGGACGCCGCTTGAGCTACAGCATTATCGGCGACCACAAGGAGCATAAAAACAAACAAGTCCTGATTGGCGGTGGGGCTCAAATCGCGATTCCAGACGTAATAACCATCGCCTGTGGTGGTGCGCGAGAAATTGATCTCAATACCCTGGGCCAAAAGCTTGTTATAAGCAGAGTTAAGGGAATAAGACAGGCTGTTTAACTGACTCGCCTGCTCGAACGGTGTGTACAAAGAAAAATCGACAATATCGAACAAAATGACAGCACGATTCTCAACGTAACTGAGGCCGTAGCGCTTAATGACGTTTTCCACAGCTTGCAGCACTTGTGGTTCTTCAGACAGCGCAGAATCTAGCTTTATAAACGTTGGGGAGACATCCAGGCGTGCGCTGATATCGAATAACACCTCGCGAGTCTTACGGCGTTCGCCGGAAATCAACTGCCGGATAAAGGCCTCATTGCCGGAGCCTTCTTCCGACGCACTATCCACTTCGGCGCAGTAGTTGCCGAGGAAATAATGCGGTACGAAAATAACCAATACACCGCGCTCATCGGAGCTCCAGCACAGTACAATGTTCTGGCCCATACGCCACTGGCGGCGCAGTGTGGTTTCCAGCGCCTTGAGATTGCCACGCTGAACAATCGTGATGGCATTTTGCGGCTCAGCTGGCTGCAGCGGACCCTGTCCGTCTCGCAGACCTGCCTTATCCGACCCACTTTTATCACTGGAAACTGGCATTTTTAGATAGGCCTCCATACACTCAAAGTTATAGTGTAGTGCATCGCAACTGCTGGCATTATAAGTGCCTGATGGCGAGAGAGCCACGCCTTAGCGAATACAACCGGGCACATTTTCTGATTCCACAAAGATAAAAGGAACATCTGGTATGTTGAACCGTCTATTGTCTGTTGTCGTCATTCCCCTGTCCCTGATGCTGGGAGCCTGCCAAGGCTATGACTTCACGGTAAACGAGAAAGTGGTTTACGCCCCGAAACCGCTATTTCGCGACTACATCACGCCCGATGCGGGACTGAACAGCTGTCTCGAACAAACCATCAACGATGGCGTTATTACTAATGCGCAACAATTGACTGAGCTCGACTGCTCTTTCGCAGGCATTGAAAACCTTGAGGGCCTTTCGGTTTTCAACGCTCTGGTGACTCTCCGATTGTCCTCCAACAATATCCTCAATCTGCTGGAGCTCACCAAGCTCACCGCTTTGGAGACTCTGGTTTTGGACAACAACCAGATTGTCGACCCGGTACCGCTGGATCAGTTAGCCTCCCTGCGTCAGTTGGATCTTTCCGGCAACCCGGCACTACAGTGCCCGCGACCGGGCAGCCTGGCACAGGTCACGACGCTTACACTGCCAAAGCATTGCCGCTGACGCTTGCAGCGCTCGGATAGAGGCTGCGGCAGGCCGAAAAACGGCTTTGGCGTTTACTTTCAGATTTACGTTCAAATTGAAGTCAGGTGCCTGAACAGGCCGTAAGTGATCAGGACCTGGCCAGATCAAGCCAGTCAAAGCCATCCGCTTGCTCAGCGAATATGACGCTGTCCAACGTGTCCATCACCGATAGTAATGCACTCTCTGCTCGCGCCCGGCTGTTATTCTTTTCACTGATATGCGCCACCACCAGGTGGCGCAATCGGGCGCCATCAATCTGGCGCAGCAGTTCCACCGCTTGCTCGTTATTGAGATGGCCCCAGTCACCTCCTACCCGGCGCTTCAGGTGATCCGGATAAGGCCCACTCAGCAACATGGGCAGATCGTGGTTAAATTCCAGCACCAGGCTCTGGCAAGCGCGGAAATTGTCGATGACATGCGGGGTGACGCTGCCCAGATCAGTGAGAATACCCAACGTATAATCGGAACAGCTCAGCCGGTACTGACAGGGCTCAGCCGCATCGTGGGGCACCGCTACCGCTTTAATCGACAGATCGCCAATGTCGAGCGTGTCTTCGCAATTAAACAGGCGCTCCTCGTAACTGCCTGCGCAACGACCGGTGCTGAACGTGCCATGCGTCAGGTACACCGGCACCTGAAATTTGCGCGATAACGCCGCCACGCCACTGCTGTGGTCCGAGTGTTCATGGGTCACCAGTATCGCATCGAGCTGTTGCGGCTCCACTCCAAGCCGCGCCATCCGTCGGACCGTCTCGCGCACCGAAAACCCACAGTCGATCATAACCAGCGTTTGTCCGGCACGCACCAACGTAGCGTTACCCTTGCTGCCCGACCCCAGTGAGGCGAATTGCACCTGCTAGCTCCTCGCTCTGCACATCGGACTCAGTCAATATTACCCTTGATCAACGTCAGCAATTCCTGATCTTGCCGATCGTCAAACGCCTTGCCTGCATCCGTTGGTTGCACCCGGATAGACACTGCCTGTTCCGAAAGCGCTGTCACGGTGATCGTAAATACCTGACCGACCAGTGGATTGGAATTTTCCGAGCTCCATAGTGAGCCCCACCAGCCCTTTTCGTCCTGCGCCCTCTCACCGCTGTACAACACGTAATAGAGGCCACTGCTGCGATTCCTGTCGGTAATCTCAAATACTGTTTCCTCCAGAGCTCGACCCAACGATGCCCAGGCGCGATCAAACGGCAAGTCCAGCTTCAAATAGCTGTACCCCTCTGGCGCCTCGATCATGGCAATTCTGCCGTCTGCGCTAATGCCTTGTTCGGCGATCATGGACACCGGCGCAGACTCAGCACTATCGGCCAAAAACTGTGCTGCTGCTTGCAGCATCTCAGTCGCCTGCGCGGGATTATCCGATGCAGCAGGCCATGCCTCTTGGGTAGCGCCCGATTGCTGCATCTGCAGCACATGCAACTCGCTAGTGCCGCGCTGCACTCCCTGCTCTATGCGAAACTGGAACCTGCTGGTGAGGCTCTGGCCTTCGACCTGTAGCCAGTTGGTTTCCATGATACCCGCCTGGGCATCGGCGCGAGCGACCTGCATTCCCGAAGCCGACATAAAATTGCGCACCTGAGGCCACACCTGCCCCGGTGGCACTCCAATCAAAACCCAACTTGCATCTCCCAGCTTCTGGATACGCACCAACTCCGATCCGGCTCCCACAGACAGCGGTTCAGGCTTGGGCACTTTGAATGCGCCCTGCGACAGGAACTTGTCCTCTATCGGCGGAATCACATAGATTTCGCGAAGGGGCACACTTTCCATGCCGTCTGGCACTGTAATAGGAGGCAGTTCAGGGGCTTTTTTATAGTCTTCGTAACGATCCCGGAAGACACCCTTGTCACCAAACAGATAGCCGCAACCCGAAACCGAAAGTATCACTGCACTAACCAACAAGGTTTGCACGACGTTAATCCGCATAAGTTTCAAACTCCTGCTTTATCAAGTGCATCGAGGACCTGCGCGTGGTAACGCTCATCCAGGATGGTCAGGGGCAGGCGTATACCCTCCCCTATGAAGCCGCGCTGGCACAAAGCCCATTTCACGGGTATTGGGTTTGGCTCCAGAAACAGGGCCTTGTTCAACGGCGCCAACCGAGCATTGATCGCCTCTGCCATTGGCCTGTTTGCAGCCATGGCAGCATGACACAGTTCAGCCATGAGCGAGGGCGCAACATTGGCTGTCACCGAGATATTACCACTGGCACCAGCGAGCATTAATTCCATAGCAGTTAGGTCATCACCAGAGTAAACCGCAATATCATCACCACACTGCTCGATGAGTTGGATTCCACGTGCAACATCGCCAGTCGCATCTTTGATACCGACAATGTTTTCCAGCTCACACAGACGCAGAACCGTCTCATTGCTCATATCAACCGCGGTACGACTCGGGACGTTATACAGAATCTGGGGGACTGTAACAGCATCGTTAATCGCCTTGAAATGCTCATACAGACCGCGCTGCGTAGGGCGATTGTAATACGGCGTGACCAACAGACACTCTCCTGCGCCAGCAGCTGCGGCCGCCGCAGTCAGTTCAATCGCTTCCCAGGTGGAATTGGCACCGGTGCCGGCGACAATAGGTATGCGTCCCGCGCTGTGGCGCACACAAAACTTGATCACCTCGCAGTGCTCAGATACATTGAGTGTCGCGCTTTCTCCCGTCGTGCCCACCGCACCAATTGCAGCGGTGCCCGCTTCCAGATGCATATCCAGAAGCCTTTCCAGCGCAGCCCAGTCAACGCTGCCGTCAGCAAGCATGGGCGTGACCAGAGCGACAATACTGCCGGTAATCATTGACTGTCTCCGCAATATGAATAGGGGGGCACGACCGTGAGACCCGCTCGCACCAAACAAAAGCCCGCCATTATCCATGACAGCGTCAGGATAACAACCTTGTAGTCTAAAATGAACGGTAAGTGGATACTGGTGTCCATCGAAATACGCATTGGGGAGGAAAATACTGTGGAAATTATAAAAATGGCCAAGGTGGCAATGGCCTTTTGCGGGCTCTGGTTAGCTGCTGGAAGTCTGGCGCAGGCGCCCGCGGTCATCGGTGAACTCTCTAAAGTCGACCTGCAGTTTATGCAACAGCAGAGACAGATCCTGCAGGATCTGGCAGCGGGCAATGTTGGACGCCAGTTCAGTGGCAACAAAGAGCGTGACCTGGATCTGCTGCAAACAATACTGGACCGGCAATTGGTGCGCGGCGACCAAGTGCGCGAGCTACAGGCCATGGGCGTCATTATGGGCGACCTGCTGGCAGCAGAGCTCGACATGCACTGGGTAATCTATGAAGACCGTGCGGGACGAAGCCGCGCGCTGCGCTACGGCAACACTGATAACTTCCTGTTCCCAATGACTATGATTGCCAGACGCCGCGAGGCAGGCAACACCACTCCGGTAACGATCATCTATCAAAAGGCGTACGACATTATTGATTTAAGCAGACCGGCCCTTCCCTTTCAGTGACGCATGGTATTTGACGGAAGCAGCCAGTAAACTATTGACTTTGTCATGACCAGCGACGCTCCATGAGCTCAAAGCCCGCCGACTACACATTGCTCGACAACGTGCAGGATTCGTCCACTCTGGCGCTTTCAGGCGATTGGGTGCAGGGCCAGCACCTGAGCACCTTTGGCGCATTGCAGACAGAGCTGGCAAGCCGCCATCTCACCCACCTCAGCGTTGACGGCGCTGCGCTGGGCAACTGGGACTCGGTGTTGATGGCCTTCCTGTTGAAGTGCCATGACTACAGTCACACGCAGGCCATGACGTTTGAAACCCGTAATATGCCTCAGGGCATCGAGCAGTTACTCGCGGTCGCCACGGCGGTAGAGGCGCACAAAGCGCCCACCGAAGACAGTCCTGCCCTGCTCTCATCATTCTTTTTGCAAAACATGGCGCGCGACCTATGGGGCCATTTGCGGGAATCTTTGGCATTTACCGGAGAGGTCACTCTGGCACTGGTGCGCCTTGCGCAAGGCAAGGCCAACACGCGCCTGGTCGACTTCAAGACTTTTTGCTTTCAGGCCGGCCCCAACGCCTTCGCTATCATCAGCCTGACCAGCGTGCTCGTGGGGATGATTTTGGCCTATCTCGGCGCGGTGCAGCTGAAGCAGTTCGGCGCAGAGATTTATGTCGCCAACCTGGTCGTGATCGGCATGTTGCGCGAGATGGGGGTATTGATGACCGCTGTGGTAATGGCCGGCCGCACCGGTGCCGCCTATGCCGCACAATTAGGGACCATGCAGACCCAGGAGGAGATTGATGCGATCACCACCATGGGAATCTCTCCGATAGAATTTCTGGTGTTACCGCGCATGCTCGCGCTGATCGTGATCATGCCCCTGCTGACACTCTACGCCAACTTACTGGGCATCATAGGGGGCGGCATTGTCGCCGGCGGCATGGGAATCGCTCCAATTCAATACATCCTGCAGGGCGAGACTGCGCTGTCCTTCTCGCATGTCGCTGTGGGCCTGATAAAATCACTGGTATTTGCTGTTTTAATCGCCGTTGCCGGTTGCCGAGCGGGCATCAATTCCGGCAGGAGTTCCGCCGCTGTGGGACAGGCTGCCACCAATGCCGTGGTCACGGCGCTCGTCTACCTGATCGTCGCAGACGCCGCGATCAACATTATTTTTCAGTATCTTAAAATATGACCGAGCAAACACCACCGCCGGCGCATATCGAAGTCCGCGACCTCACCATGGCTTATGGCTCATCAGTGATCCAGCGCGATCTCAATTTCGACGTTAACCGGGGCGATATTTTCGTCATCATGGGTGGCAGCGGCTGTGGCAAAAGTACGCTGTTGAAGCACATGCTGGGCCTGATTCGGCCCAGCTGTGGCGACATCCTGTACAGTGGGGAGAGTTTTTTTCAGGCCAGCGCCAGTCGGCAGGGTGCCATGCGCCAGCGATGGGGTATTACGTACCAATCGGGAGGACTATTCAGCGCGATGACACTGGCGCAAAACATCACGCTCCCACTGGAGCTTTATACGCGCTACACAGAAGCCGAGATTGTCGATATTGTCGCCTATAAATTGGCGTTGGTCGGCCTCGCCGGTTATCAATCCTATTATCCGAGTGAAATTAGCGGAGGCATGCAAAAGCGCGCCGCATTGGCCCGCGCCATCGCACTGGACCCTGAGATACTTTTTTTTGATGAACCCTCTGCCGGGCTCGACCCGATCAGTTCGCGCCTGCTGGATGAACTGATCGTGCAAATTCAGGAATCGATGGGGGCTACCGTAGTAATAGTGACGCATGAACTACCGAGTATCTTTGCCATTGCTACAAACTCGGTTTATCTGGACAACATCAGCCGTACTATGATCGCCTACGGCAACCCTGCGGATTTACGCGATCACAGCCCGCAACCCGTTGTGAGGCAATTCCTGACACGCAGCGCCGCAGCAGCCACTGAGGACAAGCCATGAGTGAGAAACAACAAACCGTCGCCATAGGTGCGTTTGTGATCGGCGCAAGCCTGATCGCACTGACGCTGACGATTTTCCTGCTGGGATCCGGTTTCGGAAAAAAAGAAAAGGTGGTCATGGTTTTTGACGGCTCGGTCAAAGGACTTAATGTTGGCGCTCCGCTTGCCCTGCGCGGCGTCAAGGTCGGAGAGGTCACCGCTATCAACTTAGTACTCGACTCCGCTAAAACCAATGTGATCATGATGATCGAAGCTAATTTCGATCCCCAAAATATTCGCCGCAAGGGCATCAGTGACACCAACCTGGCCGAAGAATTAGTCTCTCGCGGCCTGCGCGCCCAGCTCAATACGCAGAGCCTATTGACGGGATTATTGTATGTCGAACTCGACTTTTTTCCCGATAGCCAACTTAAGCTGGTCGATATCGACTCACCTTATCTGCAGCTGCCGACGATACCGACCAACCTGCAACGGATTGCAAAAAAGTTGGAGGAGTTCGATATCACCAAGCTCACGGACCAACTGGAAGGTATCAGTAATGGCGTGAATAAGCTGGTGAGCAGCACAGAGTTCCAGACGCTGCCCGCCAACGTGACCAGCACGCTGGAGTCGCTGCGAGAACTGAGCACAGAAATTCGCCAGCAGTTGGCCTCCACCGGGCCAAAGCTCAATACTGTGCTGGATGAAGCTGCTGTTACGGTAGCGCATGCCAACACCGAACTACCCAAGCTGGCGGCATTGGTCGAAGGCAATCTCAAAATATTGAACGATGCAATCGTCAGCTTTGAGCAGGGCATGAATGGCATCGACGGACTGGTGTCTCCCGACTCGGCGACCCTGTACCAATTAAACACGGCCTTGCAGGAGATGACCCGCGCGGGCAGATCGCTGCAGGCATTGGCCAACACACTGGAAGCACAGCCCGAGTCATTCATACGGGGTAAGCGCGGAGACTCAAAATGAGCAAAACAGTCCTATTAACGGCCTGTACACTGTTAGCTTCTCTGTTGCTGGCGGGCTGCGGCACCAGCCCTGCGAACAACTACTACCTGTTGTCGGCCCACGAATTCCCGGCACCGGGCGGCGAGTCACCCGCGGTCGGCGTCGGCCCGATTGAGGTGCCCGAATACCTTAGCCGCGAAGGTATAATCTATCAACGCGCGGGCAACACCCTGGAGCTGGCCAGTCTGGACCTGTGGGCAGAGCCTTTGAGCGACGGCGTGCAGCGCGTGTTGGTGCTAAATCTGGCAGGAGCGCTAGACACGCAGGACATACGGTTTTTCCCCTGGCATCCCAAGCGGGCGCCACAGTTCGGCGTCAAGGTGAACCTGCTGCAACTGGAGGTTGTTGAGCAGCAGGCGCTGCTCACAGCGGAATGGCTGGTTTATCGTCCTGATACTTCAGCCTCGGTGCAACAGCGCATCAGCCGGCTGCAGTCACCCCTGACGGCTGGCGACACTGCAGGCGAACGGGTGGCCGCTGCCTATAGTGACCTGCTCTACCAACTGAGCGAGATAATCGCAGCCGCTATCACCGCGGACCAGGCCGCATTATCCAAGGCTTCTGCACCGTGAACTCTCACCCTTATATCCTTTAATTTGTCGCCGACCTTCGAGCTTCAGTGAGTACCATTCCACTGCGCACCCAATCAACCGACAGCTATGCAGCTGCTGATCTCTAAAAATGTGCGCTAGAAATCGTCGGGGCGCAGCATTGCGTCAGAACCGCCATCGACAAAAAATACGGAACCGCACAGATAACTTGCCTCATCACTGAGCATAAAGCGCATGACATTAGCAATGTGCGAGGGCTGCGCGGTACTGCCCACTGGCACCATATCGCCAAACTCTTTCATCACAGGGCCGAGTTCAGCATCGGCATACACGAGCTCAGTGAGCGGCGTCATGGTGATGCCCGGCGCCACTGCGTTAAGGCGCACACCGGCAGCGGCGTATTCCACAACATGGCGACGCATCCACATAGTCACCGCGCGCTTGGAACCGGCGTAGGCGGTGTGCCCATCACGCCCCTCAATTTCTGTACAGGCGCCGCCCTCATCCCCGGCAAGGCAGGACTGGATATACGAGTCATCCGCCTTGATCATCGGTGCCGAGTTGGAGGACACGAACAACACACTGCCCTTTTTCTTTTCCAGCAAATCGCGCAATCCTTCCACTGTTGCCACCACAGCGAAATAGTTCACCTTGGTGATAAGGGACAACGGTTTGGCCACCGGCGGCAAACCGGCACAGGGAATGAATCCGTCCAGACCGTCCGGTGCAAGCCCTCGCACCCCATCGACAGCAGCTACGCGTCCTGCAACTGTGGATAAGTCGGCGATCACATCACCCTCTTTTATATCCACCGAGATCACCCTGTGGCCCGCATCGCGCAACTGCCGCTTCAATTCCGCGCCGATACCCGTGGCCCCGCCTGTCATTGCATATGTCTGCATAGTCGCTCCCGTTATATGGCTCATTAGCCGTTATTAAACGCACTTCAGAGTTTCTGATCAAGCCAGCCTCACACGCTAGGTGCTATACGGCCATTATTTGATACCACTGCGAGATATTGTTGGTTGCCTGCGTCACGGCACGAGTAGTACCCTGTTCCACGATTTAATCGGGAGATCACCATGAGCGGAAAACCCCACGTCGCGGCCATCGAAGGCTGGCACACTATGGAGGCCAAGCCTCACCTGATCGGCACACAGTGTGAGCAGTGCAGCACCTATTTTTTCCCCAAGCAAAACGACTATTGCCGCAACCCCGCATGTGACAGCACGGATTTTCGTGAAGTCCAGTTGAGCCGCACCGGCCACATCTGGAGTTATACCAACGCCTGTTACAAGCCGCCTGCGCCTTTCGTAGCGCATGAACCCTTTGAACCCTATGCCATCGCTGCTGTGCAACTTGAGAAAGAGCAAATGGTAGTGCTCGGGCAAGTGATTCAGGGAGTTTCGGTAGAAGATCTGAAAGTAGGTATGCCGATGGAGCTAGTGCTGGAAACCTTGCACGAGACTGACGACGACATCAAGGTCACCTGGAAATGGCAACCGCTGGCGCAGTAGCCGTCAACTGAATTTGGAGCAACGTACTATGTCTAACGAAATTGCCATTCTCGGCGTCGGCATGCATCCCTGGGGTAAGTGGGGGCATAATTTTGTGCAATACGGCGTAGCCGCAGCCCGCGAGGCGCTCGCCGACGCCGGTGTTCCCTGGCAAGACATCAAATTCGTGTCCGGCGGCGCCACTATCCGCTGCGGCTACCCCGGTTATGTCGCGGGCGCCACCTTCGCACAAGCATTGGGCTGGCAGGGGGCAGAGGTCAATACCTCCTATGCCGCATGCGCGTCGGGTTCCCAGGCGCTGGCGGCCGCACGCAATAAAATCCTTTCCGGGGAATGCGAGGTCGCGCTGGTGGTGGGCGCCGATACTACCCCAAAGGGCTTTCTGGCACCCGCTGGCGGCTATCGTCCAGAGGATCCAGACTGGGTGAGGTTTTATCTTGGCATCACCAACCCAACCTATTTTGCGTTGTACGCGCGGCGTCGCATGGACTTGTACGGCGATACGCTGGAAGATTTTGCGGCGGTCAAAGTCAAGAACTCACTCGTCGGCAGCAAAAACCCGCGGGCGCGCTATCGCAAATGTTTTACCGCCGAGGACGTTGCCGCTTCAGCCATGGTTGCCGACCCACTGCGCCTGATGGACATCTGTGCTACCAGTGATGGCGGCGCTGCCATCATTGTGTCCAGCCTGGAATACGCCCGCAGGATCGGCAAAGCCAATGCACCGCGAGTGGCAGCCATTTCAACGGTCACTCCCACCTTTGCCAGCAGCGTGCTAGAGATGCCTGACATCGCCACAGATTCTGCTGCCGCAGTTGGCGTCGAACCGCACGCGTACCGCGCCACTCTGCCGATCAAGGCCTATGAGGAAGCCGGGCTTGGCCCCTCGGACATCGACCTGGCTGAGGTCTACGACCTGTCCACCGCACTCGAGCTGGACTGGATTGAAGATTTGCAACTGGCTCCGCGCGGAGAGGCAGCAGCTATGTTGCGTGCCGGTGACACCGCGCTGGGTGGCAAGATACCCGTCAATGTCTCGGGAGGCCTCGCCTGCTTCGGAGAAGCGGTGCCGGCTCAAGCTCTGTCGCAAATCTGCGAGCTCACCTGGCAGCTGCGCGGGCAGGCCGGTGATCGTCAAGTCGAAGGCGCCAGGGTCGGCATTACTGCCAACCAGGGTTTGTTCGGCCACGGTAGCTCGGTAATCATCAAGAAGTAGGCGATGCAGGGAACGGTACTGCCTTAAGTTTCAAGATCGGCGGTAAATTGGGTGGCGTAGGCTTGGGCTGCGGAACGCCGCCCCCCGGCGTCATGCCTCGCACAGCCCTAACCCTATGCCGCTCAATTTGCCGCCTAAGGGCCACTTTTGGGCTTGAGGCAGTGCCATTCCCGACACAAGCTTTGACCCGATATGGAGCGCTTTCAGTTTGATGATTGGACCAGCGTCTGTGCCGTTCAATCGTTTACTTGAGGATCGCGCACCGATGCCTGTTTCAAAAAGGCAATCAGGTCGACCCGCTGCTGCGGGTCGGGCACACCGCGACTCATCATCGTCGAATCCGGGAACATCGCCATGGGATTTTCCAGCCAGACAAACATAAACTCAGGCGTCCACACAAACTGCGCTGCCTTGAAGGTGTCGGAGTAGTACTCAAAGTCGGCCTGCTCGCCCACCACCTTGCCAAAGATGCGGTGCAGATTGGGACCATTATTGTGGCCCATGGCAGGCTCTGCATAATGACAGGTGCGGCAGGTGGCAAATAGCAATCTCCCCTTTGCGACATCACCGCTCGACATCACCTGCTGAGCGTTCAGTGGCCCCGCAAAAAGCAACGCACAGCCGACGAGAGCTACGCTCTGCAGCGGGCGGATCATGCCTTGGCCTCCAGACTGGCAGCAGCGCGGCCAGCGCGTCGTCCAAAAAACGTGCAATCACCCACCGACAGTCCGCTGGCAATATAGGGCGCGGTCGGTATCCCGGAGGTGTTGCGCCCGGCAGCGTAAAGCCCTGAAATCTGTTTGTTGAAACTATCCAGCACCTGCCCATCCACAGTAGTGTGCAAGCCACCGAACGTATGGGCGGGAAAGAAGGCCTGCGTCGCTGACAGGTCCCATACTGTGTAAGGCGGGCCTTGCAGCGGCCTCAGGTAAGCTGGGCTTTTGCGGAACATAGGATCCTCACCATTAGCGGCATGCCGATTGTAATAGGCCACTGTCTGCTGCAAGGCGCCCTTGGGAAAGTCCAATTGAGCGGCCAGGTCACCGATCGTACTGGCCTCGGCCACTGGCAAGAAGTTGTCCTGATGAAAACTGTAACTGCTGTCGCGATCAGTAATCAACCAGGCACGGCCCTGCTGATGATAGGCGATGGCATCGCCGAGCACGCCGTGGTAAGCGTCCTCCGTGATAAAACGCTGACCGGAGGCGTTGACGATGATACCCGACAGCACCGACTCCGGCGGGTAAATCGGCGCGATGGCAAAACCCTCGCTCATGCGCAGCGCAGCGGCCCCCACGGCAATACCCATATTGATGCCATCACCCTGATCGTCGGCATTGCCCCAGGGCACCGAGCAATCGAACAGCTGCGGTGCGTACTGCATCAGCATGTCGCGGTTGTGAATGAAACCGCCAGAAGCCAACACTAATCCGCGCCTCACGCCGATGGCCAATTGCTCTCCTGCGACCGTCACCAATACGCCAGCGATACTGCCGTCGCGCTCAGTTACCAGCCGGTCAGCCCGGACGCTGTGGCGCAGTTCCACTCCCGCTGTCGTCGCCTGTAACAACAGGGCCTGCATCAGGCGCCGACCGCCATTCATGCCCGCTACACCAGGCACATGGCCGCGGGGCGCTGGTCTGGCCAGCTCACGCGCCGGCCAGGCCTGTTCGTTGCCAGAATAATAGAGCGACTCATCGCCCATGGGCAGGCCCTTGGCCAGTGTGAGCTTGTCGGTATAGGGCACGCCCTGGGCTACCAGCCAGTCAAAATGCTCGGGGCTGCCCTCACAGTAAAGCTGGATCTTCTCCAGCGGCGGATGCACAGTGCCAACCAGTGAAATGAAACGGAACATGTCTTCCACGCTGTCCTGCACCCTGAGCGCTTTTTGCAGGGCGGTGCCCCCTCCGGCGTAGATCACCCCAGCAGACATAGCCGAAGAGCCGCCAAACTGCGCTAGCGATTCAATCAGCAACACCTGGGCGCCTGCCTGTCGCGCCTCTATGGCAGCGGCCACGCCGGCTGCTCCGGAACCAACCACCAGCACGTCGGCTTGACTGTCCCATGACTCAACGTCGGAGCGCGGCAGTGCTGCGGCGCCGGATACCAGCGCTGCGGCGGCGGTTGCCGTCAAACCGCCCAGCAAAGCGCGCCGTGTTACGCCAATATCGCCTGAGTCTTTAGCCATACATCTGTTCCGCAGTAGCCATCAGTTCTGTCGGATGTAGTCCAGTTGATTGTTGACCATGTAGAGGCGATGACGCGCACCGCTCGCATCCAGCGACTCGTCGTCATATCCGGCATCGCCTTCGTACAGAAAGCAGATCCCAGCGTCGACCGCCACCATACGCGGAGCGTACATAATCGCCTCGCGGCTGCCCATTCGCCCGCGCGCCTGTTTACAACTGCCGCAGTCGGCGATATCGGCAAGGCTGACGTAAGTTGGCGGCATCAGGCGCAGCGGATGACCGTCATCTGCCGATTCAGATATCGCGGTGGCAGGGCTAACCCAGCGGTGCAGCGCGATCTCGCCACCGTCCACACTGACCTCCTGCCCATCTTCCAAAATGGTAAGAAAGAACCATGTAGCGAAACGCCTTTTTGCGCCTTCCGGCGTAGTCCAGTGAGAGAGATATACAAGTTGTTCTGCAGCGACGTCCAGGCCGGCCTCTTCACGGGTCTCGCGAATTGCAGCATTGATTGCTGCGCGATAGTCATCACGGTCGGCCGGGTAGTCTGCCTCATCGACCTTGCCACCAGGAAAAACCCACATACCACCCATGTGCTGGACTGTTGTATTGCGCTGCACCAACAGAACTTCCAGCCCTGCTTCGCCATCACGCACTAGCACTACGGTGGCCGCCGGATAGACCGGCTCTACAATATCGCTGATTTCCAGCACTCAGACACCTCCTCTTTGGCACAGCGAAGCAGTCTACACCAACTGCCGCCGGGGGCTAACTGCGGCGCCAGGCACCGCTGCAATTTCAGGGAAAAAAGCGACTGATGGTGTCAATCACGCAGGCCGGGCGATCGCCGCCCTCGATTTCAATCGTCATGCGCACGACCACCTGCACTCCTCCTTTCACTTCCTCAGCGCTTACGATTTCACCAGCGCCGCGAATACGGCTACCCACCGGCACCGCGGCCGGAAAGCGCACCTTTTCACAACCGTAGTTGACACCCATCGAGGTGTTATCAACGCGCATGATCTGCGGCAAAAACAAATTGGCCATCGATAATGTGAGATAGCCGTGCGCAATCGTTTTGCCAAAGGGTCCGGTGGCCGCTTTTTCGGGGTCGACATGAATCCACTGATGATCACCGGTAGCGTCTGCGAACTGGTCAATGCGCTTCTGGTCAATTTCCTCCCACTCGCTGAACCCCAGGTGTTGGCCCACAGCCGCCAACAGCGCGGCAGGATTGTCAAAAATCATAGTCATTACGCGTTACCCCTGTCCTGGAAAAGTGCCAGCACTATACCACTGCGCAGCGGGACTTTAAGTGCAGCCGACTCGCGGCACGCACTGGTTTATTACCAGTATTTCACAGTATTGAAACGTCGTATTGTGGTATAAAAGCCACTACTACCTACATGGCCTGCCCCTACCTCCTGAAGCATCAGCGGCGTCCAATTCATACGGACTCTTATTGGTCGTTATCGTGATCCCCAAAAAGAAACAAATTATTTACTCCGTCGGCATGCTGTCTATCGCTGCCTGTATCACCCTGTTGCTCTATGCGACACGACCGCCGACCAAGCTCGCAGAGCCCGCTCAACAAGCCGTGTCGGTGGATGTCGCAGAGGCGGTAAAAGCGACTTTGCGTATCGAAGTGCAGGCTCAGGGCACCGTGTCACCCATGAAAGAGACATCCATTCTTTCTGAGGTCAACGGCCGTATCATTGAGACATCACCGCGTTTTGCAGTGGGCGGGTTCGTCTCTAAAGACGATGTTCTGCTGCGTATTGATCCCAGAGATTACGAGACTCATCTGCTGCGCGCTGAGGCAGCCCTGAAGTCAACCGAGAGCGCACTGGCCCAGGAGAAAGGCCGCGCCATGGTCGCCGAGAAAGAGTGGCAGAAATTACCCGCCGGCAGCCAGCGCAGCCAGGCTGCGAAGGACCTTTACTTACGCAAACCACAACTGGATCAAGCACAGTCGCAAATGCTGGCCGCGCAGGCAGACCTCAATACCGCCAGAGACAATCTGGAACGCACCATCATCCGCGCACCCTACGATGCACTAGTACGTGCCAAACACAGTGAACTGGGACAGTTCGTCGCCGCTGGCAGTCCCCTGGCAGACGTTTTCTCGGTTGAGTTTGCTGAGATTCGCCTGCCGATCCCGCAGAGCAAACTCGAGTATCTGGAGCTTCCCGAACTGGGGGCCGGCGAATCCGGCTCCGCCATTGATCTGTATACCGATGTTGGTGGCGAGTTAAAACACTGGACGGCTAAGTTACACCGCACTGAAGGGGTATTCGATGAACGCTCCAGGGTGCTTTACGTGGTTGCGCGTATCGAGGACCCCTATGGCCTGCGCAACCCCAGTCGTGAACCCTTGCGCGTCGGGACTTTCGTTAATGCCAATATCGAGGGCCGCGAGCTCAGCGATATCGTGACACTCCCGCGCTACGTGATGCGCGCGGGCAACTACATTTGGGTCGTTGACGATAGCGGGCACCTTCGCAACCGCAAGGTCACGCTGCTACGCACGAGCGGAGACGTCGTTTATGTCAGCGCCGGGTTAGACAATGGTGACCGTGTATCTCTGACAACGCTGGACGGCTCGTTCGACAGCGCAGCAGTGCGTATCGAATCCAGCACACCCAGTAATTTGCTCGATGCCAACGGCCGACCTAAAATGCAGCCAGACGCAGAGCAGCCCAAGGTCACCGCGGCCGCAGAACCAGCAGCAAACAGCAACGAGGGCGGCTGATGACAGCGCCTCCGCGCAAGGGCGTCATCGCCTGGTTTGCCTATAACCCGGTGGCTGCCAACCTGCTGATGTTGATCATCATCGTGGTGGGTCTGGGCTCTGCCTTTACGATTCAGCGCGCCATGTTCCCTGCCATCGAAATTGACGTTATTTTTATTGAGCTGGCCTATCCCGGCGCTGCCCCTGAAGAGGTTGAACAGGGTGTGGTGCTGAAAATAGAGGAAGCCATCAACGACGTTGAGGGCATCAAGCGCGTAGAGTCGGACTCGTTCGAGTCTGGTGCGCGAATGATGATCGAACCCCAGGATGGCGTGAATCTGGCCAAAATGATGGCCGACGTCCAGAACCGCATCGATGCCATTCAGCACTTCCCGCAGGAAGCTGAAAAGCCCATCATCAGTCAACCGGAGATCCTCTTTCCCGCTCTAACGCTGCAACTGTCTGGCGATATCGACGAACGGAATTTGAAAAGTCTCGCCGAAAATATGCGGCGCGAATTGCTGACCTATCCGGAAATCTCTGCCGCAACTGTAGTGGGCGCGCGCGACTATGAAATCGCCATCGAGATCTCCGAACCACGGCTGCGTGAATACCATCTCACCCTGAGCGATGTATCAAATGTCATCGCCGCGTCCTCGCTCAATCTTCCCGCCGGCTCGGTGCGCACCGAAAACGGCGAGATTATGCTGCGCACCACGGGGCAGGCCTATGTGCAACAGGACTTCGAAAGCATCGTGCTGCGAACCTGGCCCGATGGCACACGCCTGCTGCTGGGCGATATTGCCACAGTAGACGACGGTTTCGTCGACGCTGCCGGGTTTGCGGCCTTCAACGGCACCTATTCGCTTGGCATCAACATATTTGCCATGGGCAAGCAGGACATTATCGAAACCTCCGACGCCGCCAAAGCCTATGTCGCAGAACGCACAGGGCAATTGCCGCAGGGGGTAACGCTGGATGTCTGGAATGACGCCACCTATTACCTCAACGGTCGACTGACCATGATGGTGAAAAACCTGGCGATGGGCGCACTGCTGGTGTTTATCATCCTTGCGCTGTTCCTGGAAATCAAACTGGCCTTCTGGGTCATGATGGGCATACCGGTGTGCTTCCTCGGCGCCATGGCCATGATCAACACACCTTTTATCCACGCCAGCCTCGACATGATCAGTATTTTTGGTTTCATTCTGGTGTTGGGGATCGTGGTCGACGACGCGATCATCATGGGCGAAAGCGCATACACCGAGCAGGAAAAATACGGGCACAGCGTCGAAAGTGTGGTCAATGGGGTTTACCGGGTGGCCACACCGGCAACGTTCGGTGTCCTGACTACCATCATGGCCTTTCTCCCCACACTGTTCGTGCAGGGTGTCTTTGGTGCTTTCCCCGCCGCCTGTGGCTGGGTCGTCATCCTGTGCCTGTGCTTCTCACTGGTTGAGTCCAAGTGGATACTGCCGGCTCACCTGGCACACAGCAAACCCACCCGCAATCGCCTGCTATTGCGTATTGATAGGGTGCAGAAAAAGGTAAACGGTCTACTGAGCAAATTTGTCCAGCTCAAGTACAAACCCTTCATGCTGAAGTGCGTCGAAAATCGCTATATGACACTGGCTTTTTTTATGTCACTGCTGATCCTGTCGGCGGGATTGCTGGCAGGTGGCGCGGTGCGCACAGTACTTTCTCCAGATACTCCCGGCGAGTTCCTGCAAGTGGAGTTGCGGATGCAAGACGGCATTCCGGAGGAGCGCACACTGGAGGCCGTCACCCGCATCGCCACTGCTTTCAAGACCATGGAGGAGAAGTACCGAGAGGGCAGTGGCACCGATGAACGCTTGCTGAACAATATGGCCACCTATGGCTTTAATCGTATCAACGGCCGTATCGACGTAGAACTCACCAAAGAGGATCAGCGCAGCATTACAACGCGCGATGTGCAGGAGCGCTGGCGCGAGGAGGTCGGCATTATTCACGGCGCTGAAGTCTTTGCGATCAAGAGCGCGGACGGCCCGCAAATGGGTCCGGCCATCGCATTCGATTTGATGCATAACAACGTAGACATGCTGATCCAGGCTGCCAACGAAATGGAAGAGGCCCTGGGTCACTACACCGGCCTGTACGATATTCGCAACGGTGTCAGTGATACAGCCGATGAGTTTCACCTGGAATTGCTACCAGCAGCAGAGTCGCTGGGCATTACACTGTTTGACTTGGGAAGCCAGGTGCGGCACGCATTTTTCGGCGCGGAGGCGCAACGAGTGCAGCGCGGCATCGACGAAATCAAAGTCATGGTGCGCTATCCCAAGGAGGACAGGGAGAACGTCAGCAGCCTGAGCAATATGTTGATCCGCACGCCCAATGGCGACGAAGTACCCTTTGAAACCGTCGCCAGGCTCGAGGTCAAGCAAGGGTTGCGCAAGGCCACACGAATCAATTATCAACGCGCGGCTGAATTGACGGCAGAAGCGAACAAACGCGAGGTGGAGCCGGACAAGGTTATTGCCGATGTTGAGAAGAACGTACTGCCGGCCCTACAGGAAAAGTATCCGGGCTTGCGTTATGCGATATCCGGTGCCGCCGATGAAGAAGCCAAGATGGCCGTCAGTATGATGGTGGGGTTCTCGCTGGCACTGTTCGGCATTTACGCGCTTTTGGCCGTTCCCACCAAATCCTATCTGCAGCCGCTTATCATCATGGGCGTTATACCATTTGGTATGATAGGCGCTATATTTGGCCACTGGGTATCAGGATACCCGCTGAGTATGATGTCCATGATGGGCGTCATCGCACTCAGCGGAGTCGTCGTCAACGACAGCCTGATACTGGTAGATTTCGTAAACAAATCTATTGCCGAGGGCAAGGATCGTTACAGCGCAGTAGTGGAAGCCGGGACGAGGCGTTTTCGCGCGATTTTGCTGACATCCTTGACCACTTTTTTTGGCCTGATCCCGATGATTCTGGAACGCACTCTGCAGGCCGAAATGATGGTGCCCATGGCAATCTCGCTGGCCTATGGCATCGTCTTCGCGACGGTGATCACACTGCTGCTGCTCCCCTGCCTCTACATGATTCTGGACGATTTTGCGCAATGGCGCGCAAACAGGGCAAGTACGGTTGAATCCGCGATTGCGTCGCAGTGAGCGCACAGTAAGCCCATCCGTAAGCCCCAACAGGTAACGCAATAGTGACTGCCGCTAGCGGACGACTCCGCAGCCGATACATCGCATGTAAATATGCTTCGGGTCCTGCAAGATATCCAACTCCTCGGCGGCCTGACGCAGAGGGCTCAATAACGAGGTCACTGTCGTGCTGTTTGTAGTGGCCGCCCACCCGTTCATAGCACCAAAAGTCCTTGCCAGCTGCTTCATCAGCAGATCCCTTGGCGACAGCGGAGCCTCTACATAATCCACTTCATAGTCCTGCAGCTGAGCCAGCGCTGCGGCTGACTCAACCGCATCATGTAAACCACCCAGGTTATCGATCAAACCCGATTTAAGCGCATCGTGAGCAGACCAGACACGGCCCTCGGCTAGCGGATCCACCTGCACAACGCTCATGTCACGACCCTGCGCAACAACCTGCAAGAACTCCCCATAGGCAAACTCCACACTGGTGTTCAGTGTCTGTATCAGCTCCGGACTCAATGCCCGGTCAGCACGCAGCGAACCTGCCAGCGAAGTAGTGCCCACGCCATCAGTGGAGATGCCCACGCGCTGCATCAGATCCTCAAAGGTCGGGAAGGCGGCAAATACGCCGATACTCCCGGTAATCGTAGTAGGCGTTGCCCATATTTCGTCCGCCTCAGCGGCGATATAGTAACCGCCGGAGGCCGCTACGGAACCCATCGATACGACAACCGGCAGGCCCATGTCCTGAGCATGTAACACTTGTTGTCGGATAATTTCTGACGCAAACATGCTACCGCCACCGCTGTTGACGCGCAGCACAATAGCTTTCACGCCATCGGCTTCAACGGCGCCACGAATCAGGCGAGCCAGTGAATCGCCGCCGATAGTGCCGGGCGGCTGATCGCCCGGAATAATATTTCCATCGGCAGTGATCACGGCAACGCGATCACCCTCGAGGCCGCCAAGATGCATAGGTCGTTTACGTGCTACATAACGCTCAAACTCTACCGCCTCATAGAGACCATCGTCGTTGCTGGCACCCACTAATTCAACAAGAAACTCGTTGCCGTCGCCGCGCCCAAGCAGTTTATCTACCAGACCGGCCTGCATCGCCGCCTGTGCAGCGTCTCCTCCCTCAGCGCGTAATCGCTCAGGGAAATTATTGATATAGCCGTTCACCGAACCCGGTGCCAAATCGCGCTGGGTTTCTACCATCGACGTGTACTGCCCCCACAAATTATTCAGCCAGCGACTGGTCACCGCCTTCTCTCCCGGGGACATATCATCGCGAATGAAAGGTTCTACTGCGGATTTGTGATCACCCGCGCGAAAAATATGGACGTTGACGGAAATGTTTTTCAGCGCCTCACGAAAGTAGTTGTTGTAGCTGCTGTAGCCTTCCAGCGCCACGCCACCCATCGGATGCGAAATCACAGTGTCAGCATAGCTGGCAAGTAGATACTGATCCTGAGTGAAGTAATCGCCAATGGCCACGATGGGTTTGCCGCTTTCACGAAATCTTTCGAGGGCGGGAATAATTTCCTGAGTCTTACTGATGCCCAGATAAACGAGGAAATCCAGCTCCATCACCATTGAGTTTATTGCCGGGTCCTTAGTCGCGTAGTCTATCGCCTCGATAACATCGCGCAGCAACACTTCATGGTCAGCGGGCGTCGGATTGCCCATCAGCGCGGTCAAAGGGTTAACCTCTGATCTTTGATCCACCACTGTGCCACTGAGATTCAACAACAGCGCCGCCTTCTCCGGCAGCGGCTCGGGCGTGCCACCCATATAGACAAAATAAATAAGCGCGATCATCAGCAGAAACAGAATATTAGAAAGTGCCAGCCGGATACGGGTGATACCCGACCATATCCCGGACAATATACGACGCAACAGCGACGGTTTACTCATACACTACTCTCCACTACCAATTGGGGGCGTCCCCTGCATACGCAGTTCGCGCGCGCGCCAGCGAACATACAGCATGGCGGCATTAAACAGCACCACAACCGCGACCAACCCACCGATTACCAGCAGGTTGTCAGGCTGCGCAAATATACGCTGCACCAGAACAAGAAAATACCCGAGACAAACAAAGCATAGCCAGATAAAACTGCGCAAATTATCTTTTAGCATACCCCGCAAAAATAGCAGTAGCGGCAGCACCTTCACTACCCAAATGCCCCAGGGCGCCTGCATCTCCCAGGCATCTGCCACCTGCAGCAATAGCAGAACCAACCAGCTCAACCAGGTTAATCGGGCGGCAAATGCACATAATTGCACACTCATGTTTGCAAACTCCCACAGAGACGCGCAATGCGCTGGCCAAGGGCGCGGCACAGAACCGCCTCGACCTCATCTACTGGCCGCCTATTGTCGTTACCCGCCCAATGCGATGCGCCGTAGGGAGTGCCGCCCGAGGTGCTGCTCATCAGCCCCGGCTCACTATAAGGCAGCCCGGCGATAACCATGCCGTGATGTAACAACGGTAACATCATGCTGAGCAGGGTTGATTCCTGGCCGCCATGCAGGCTGCTGGTTGAGGTGAAAACGGCTGCCGGTTTGTCAATCATAGCGCCGCTCAACCACAGGGAGGATGTTTGGTCGATAAAGTATTTCAGCGGAGCGGCCATATTGCCAAACCGTGTCGGACTGCCCATAACCAACCCGCTGCAATCGCGCAAATCTCCCAGTTCACAATACAGCGGTCCGGAATCCGGTATGTCCTGTTCAGTTTGCTCGCAGTTGGCCGAAATAGCCGGCACAGTCCGCAGACGAGCAGACACCCCCGACACCAATTCAACGCCGCGCACAATGTGCTGCGCCATGGCAGCGGTCGTGCCCTCGCGCGAGTAGTAAAGAACCAGTACGTAGGGCTCTGCCATCAGTCAACCAATGCCAATACATTTTCAGGGGGCCGACCCAGCAAGGCCTTGTCGCCCTTGACCACAATCGGACGCTCAATCAGCCTCGGATAACGCGCCATCGCTGACACGTACTCTGCTTCACTGGATTCCTTACCCAGCCCGCTGACTTTATAGTCTCCCTCACCCCGCCGCACAAGTTCCTCCGCCTTAAAGCCGAGTTTCTTCAACAGGGCTCTAATTTCGCTGCTGTCAGGCGGCGTTTCTAGATACAGCACAACGTTCGGTTGAATGCCCTTCTCTTCAAGTAGCTGCAGGGTATTACGCGACTTGGAGCAACGCGGATTGTGGTAGATCGTAAAAATACTCATGGGGCATATCCGGTAGGAAAAGGCGGGATGAAAATATGATGTGTATCTAGAGCGCCACCCAGTATAACAAACCTTTGTCGACGCATCGTAGCGCAGCATTGCACTATATCGACCAGACACAGGCTTTCAGCAGTCTTTTACAGGCAGTAATAGCTCAATTTGAAATTTGTCGCATGTAGAGAGCCTGGAAGACAGAGTTGCGGTCGGGTTCAATAGAAGCCGCTTAATTTCAAACTGAGCCACTACCATACCGGCCAGCCCGGTGCGAGCTGACCAGCATTCATGCCATAATGCGCGCATGAATTTTTCCCGATTCAGGCTTCGCGAAATCTGGCATCGAGTGCGCTACCTGCTCACCCGCTTTGTCGCGGATAACTGTTCAGAAAATTCAGCGGCATTGACCTACATGAGCCTGTTTGCTTTGGTGCCATTACTGACGGTTCTCTACACCATGGCCTCCGTTATTCCCGCTTTCCAAGGCGCTGAAGAGCAGATGCAGAGTCTTCTCTTCAAACACCTGGTGCCGCAGAGCAGTAGTGATATCGAGCAGTACCTGAGCGACTTCTCCGAGCAGGCCAAGAACCTCACAGGCCCGGGCATCGGCTTCCTGCTGGTGACCGCCATAGTGATGCTGAGAAATATCGAGCATGCGTTCAACCGGATCTGGCGCGCGCGGGCAAACCGCAGCACGCTGTCGAGCTTCCTGCTTTACTGGGCAGTATTAACACTGGCGCCAGTCACCATCGGGCTGGCGCTGGGCCTGAGCACATATCTGGCATCTGCCGCCCATGCGCTAGACAGTCTCGATATTTTTGGCGTCCAGGCATTCGTTATAAAATCTGCGCCACTTTTACTCAGTTCCATCGGATTCAGCCTGATCTATGCCGCAGTACCAAACTGTCCCGTTCCCCTGCGCCATGCCGTTATCGGTGGCGTGTTCGCCGCACTGGCTTTCCACGCCGCCCGCGGCATTTTTACCAAACTTGTAGTGGGTTCCAATTACACCTTTATCTACGGCGCATTTGCCGCTGTGCCATTATTCCTGCTGTGGATTTATCTCTCCTGGAACATTGTCCTGATGGGAGGAATACTCGTGCACAGCCTGTCGGCCTATGAGAGTGACGAACAGGCTAAACGGCCGGCCATCCTGAAGGCACTCGATGTGCTTTATGTATTCTGGAAAAAGCAGCAAAGCGGTGAAGTGGTGCGCGAGATCGCACTGCTTAAACGCAGGCATGACATTGTTAGCGGAATGGACAGCGTGACCTGGGGTTTTTTGCGCGATATATTCCTCCACGAGAAAATAATCACTGAAAATGGCAAGGGTGATTACCTGCTGTGCAGGGACCTGCACACCGTCACGTTATGGCAGTTAAAAGAGTGGATCGAGGACGAGCAGCCTCTGGATGGACAGGAAGCGAATATCCACACGGATTGGCAGCGTGCGGCCTACGACCTGGTTCTTCGCGAACGCAAAGACCAAAGAGCGCTATTGGATACCAACTTAGTGGAGTTATTTGACCGGTGAAATACCTAATCTGTTGCGGCCTGATGCTGTCACTTCTGGCCTGCGGCGAGACCAATAATACGGCGCAGTCGCCACGACTGGAGAACCTGCGTGGGCAGTGGGTTGTGATCAACTACTGGGCGCCCTGGTGCAAGCCCTGCATTGAGGAAATACCGGAGCTGAACGCCCTGGATAAAACCTATACCGAGATCACTGTGCTGGGCGTCAATTATGATGGAGCCGTGGGTGCCGAGCTGGAGCAGCAACGGCAGGAACTCGGCGTGGAGTTTGCCAGCCTCGAAACAGACCCGTCGCAGGCACTGGGTGTTGCGCGGCCAATGGTTTTACCCACCACGTTTATCGTAAACCCCAGCGGCAAGCTGGAGACGACCCTGATCGGACCACAGACGCTGGAGACGCTCGCGCAGGCTGCTGGGCAAAAGGTGGCGGAAGCATTCAATTCACCGCCTAAATGACACTGTTGAACTTAAATAAATAGAATTTGAGGCAAAAAAACCGGCCCGTGGGCCGGTGAGCGTTTAAGCATAACGCAGAGAGTTAAGAGACCTCAATGGAGCCCGGGATTGCAACAAGCGTTGCAGCACCGGACACAACAAAGCCGCGAACAATGCGCCAACCGCAAGCGCGATCACGCCCTGTGTAAGTATTATGACTGTGTTCCATATAGATGGTTCCCTCACCTGCAGAAATATTTTCCACCCACCAAGAGCCTGGCTACAGGGCTGATGCGGGTTGGACATGGGAACCGGGCAATACTACTCTAGTGCACAGTAAAGCATCTGATTAAGCCGCCTAAAAAGGTATCCACCATGAGCAAACTTTATCACGACAACGCCGAAACCATCGGCGGAACACCACTGGTTAAAATCAACCGCATCAGCGATGGTAATATTTATGTGAAACTGGAAAATCGCAATCCTGCGATGTCCGTAAAGTGCCGCATTGGTGCCAGCATGGTCAGTGCTGCCGAAAGTGATGGCAGCCTGAAGCCTGGCATGACTATCGTCGAGCCTACCAGCGGCAACACCGGTATTGCGCTGGCCTTTGTCGCGGCGGCAAAGGGCTATGGCTGCATCCTGACCATGCCCAATACGATGAGCCTGGAACGGCGCATGCTGATGAAGTCGCTGGGCGCACAGGTCATTCTCACTGACGGCAGCAAAGGTATACCCGCCGCCATTCAAAAAGCAGAGGAGATCATCGCCTCTGATCCCACGAAGTATTGGGGTCCCAGGCAGTTTGAGAATCCCGCCAACCCCGAGGTACATGAACACACCACCGGGCCGGAAATCTGGGAGGATACCGATGGCGCAGTCGACATACTGGTATCAGGCGTCGGCACAGGTGGCACCATCACAGGCATTTCACGCTACCTGAAAAATACCCGGGGCAAAAACGTGTTGAGCGTGGCGGTGGAGCCCGACAGCACTACAATGATCACGGCAGCCAAAGCGGGCGACGAACCGCGTCATGGGCCGCACAAAATTCAGGGCATTGGAGCTGGATTCGTGCCACATAATCTTGATCTGGCGATGGTCGATCAGGTCGAGCAGGTCACCAGCGATGAGGCGATGGCTTGGGCCCACAAGCTTATGCAGCAGGAGGGGATACTCGCGGGTATATCATCCGGCGCAGCAATGGCAGTGGCGCATCGACTTTCGCAACAACAAGAGCACCGGGGAAAACTGATCGTGGCGATTCTGCCAGACTCCGGGGAACGCTACCTCAGCTCCGCCCTGTTTGCCGATACCTTTACCGAAAACGAGACGGTGCAGGCAACGGTGAGCTGACCAAACCGGGCATTACTTGCGGTTACTGAGCGCCTGTAACCGCTTCTTTACCTTTGGCCACTCCGCTTCGATCACGCTGAAGTAAGCGGAGTCGCGCACATAGTTGTTCTGCACAATCATATGATTGCGCAGAACACCTTCGGGCTTGGCACCGATTCTCAATAGCGCCTGCTGCGAACGCTCGTTACGTGCATCGGTCTTGAACTCTACGCGCACACAACCGAGTTGCTCGAAGGCGTGAGACAACAGTAGCAGCTTTGTCTCGGTATTAGCCCCCGTACGCTGCCATTCCTGACCCAGCCAGGTCCATCCGATTTCCAATGAGCGATGCTCAGGGCGTATCGCCAGATAGCGGGTACTGCCTGCAACCTTATCGTTGGCGATGTCGATAATGGCAAACGGCAGGTGCCCCGGTGCAGTCCGCGCTTCTTCGATCCATTGTCGCGTGTCGGCCATATCAACGAAACAACTGCGTGGCATATAGGCCCAGTCCGCCTTGGCACGCCCACGGTTATACAGACCCTGCGCGTGCTCTACGCGCAATGGCTCAAGGCGAACCACACTACCTTGCAAGACAACAGGTCCAATTCGCAGCGACATGCACTTATCCTCTAATGACCGCCCTGACCTCAGGGCAGCAGTATGGTTGAGCCGGTAGTCTTCCTGCTTTCAAGGTCGCGATGCGCTTGCTGCACATCCGCCAGCGCATAACGCTGGTTGATCTCGATGCGCACAATACCGCCCAGCACACGGTCAAACAGATCATTCGAGGACTGCTTTAGTTCTTCGGCGCTCAAAGTGTAGGTGAGCATAGTAGGCCGCGTGATATACAAAGAACCCTTGTTGGCAAGGATCTGCAAATTCACTGGTTCAGGCGGCCCTGATGCATTGCCGAAGCTCACCATCAACCCCCGTGGGCGCAGGCAATCCAGTGACATATCAAACGTATCCTTACCAACGCCGTCGTACACTACGGGCACTTTCTGTCCGTCGGTGATCTCCAGCACGCGCTGTACCACGTCCTCGGTACGGTAGTTGATAACATGGGCAAAGCCGTGTGCGCCTGCCAGCTCGGCTTTCTCCTGCGAGCCGACGGTACCGATGACCGTGGCGCCGATGCTGCGCGCCCATTGTCCAAACAACAGCCCAACACCGCCAGCAGCAGCGTGAAATAGACAGGTTTCACCTGCCTTAAGGGCATAGGTGCGCTGCACCAGGTACTCTGCAGTCTGCCCTTTCAACAGGCTTGCCGCAGCCTGCTCATAGTCGATACCGTCGGGAATCTTCACCAACCTTGACGCGGGCAGATTAAGCGCTTGCGCATAGGCGCCAAAACCAGCGGAGCAATACGCGACCCGGTCACCCACCTGCAGGTCTACACCATCGCCTACAGCCTCTATGTCACCCGCCCCCTCCAGGCCAATGCCTGCGGGCAGCGGCAAAGGGTACAGCCCGCTGCGGTGATAGGTATCGATATAGTTGAGTCCAATCGCTCTATTTACAACGGTGACCATGCCCGGCCCGGGCGCATCGACACTGACGTCTTCCAGCATCATCACTTCCGGGCCGCCCGTACTGTGAATTCTCACCGCCTTTACCATGCAATACTCTCCATCAAAACGTTTTGGTATTTCGCCGGGCTCGATGCGAGCAATCACCGACGAATGTTCCCGCTGGATGCAATCGGAGGATATAATAGCGCGAAATGTACTGCTCCGCTGATTTCTGCTAGTGAGGCTTGGGGGTTCCAGCGCGAGCTTTTATCGCACTGTCATCTCCATCGGATACACAATGGCAGTAAACTGCCCTACCTAATCACCTGCCATTGGAGCGCGAAAACGTGTTCGACAACCTAAAGTTTGATCGCCACTTGCGCCTGGGAATAGATGCCCTTGCATTGACCACGGCAACAGAAGTCCAACAACTCACGGTGCCACCTGCGCTGGAAGGCAAGGATCTTCTGGTCAGTGCCGAAACCGGCAGCGGCAAAACACTGGCCTACCTGATTCCTCTGGCACAAAAAATCCTCGCCGCCGATATCGGCAGGCAACCAGGCACCCTCGCCTTGATACTGGTACCCACGCGGGAACTGGCGCGGCAGGTGCTTAAGCAGTGCCGTGAGTTGCTGGCGTTGTCGCCGATAAAAGCACTGGCGATTACCGGTGGTGCAGATTTCAAGTACCAGAAAGCGCAGCTGCGTAAAGACCCGGAAATTATCGTGGCGACGCCCGGTCGATTGCTGGAGCACTGCCAGAAGCGCAGCGCCGAGCTGAACAACTTGCAAACACTGGTGCTCGACGAAGCCGATCGCATGCTGGATATGGGCTTTCGCGACGACGTAGTGAAAATCGCCGAGTTCTGCCCAGCCAACAAGCAGGTACTGCTGTTATCCGCAACACTGTCGCATCGCGGCGTCGGCGCCATAGCGACAACCTTGTTGCAATCTCCACAGACGATTGCAATCGGACAAGTACGCCAGGCACACAGCAGCATCGATCACCAGCTGATTCTCGCAGACAGCCAGGAGCACAAGGACAAGGTGCTAACAGCACTGTTACAAGAAGGAGGATTTGAGCGCGCGCTGATATTTGCCAACAAACGCAACACAGCATCGCGCCTCGCCAACCTGCTCAAATACCAGAAACTGCGCTGCGCCTGCCTGCACGGCGAGATGAGCACTGAAGAGCGCAAGCAGGTAATGCACCAGTTCCACGATGGCAAGGTGACGGTCTTGTGCGCCAGCGATCTGGCCGCTCGCGGCATCGACGTCAGCGGCATCAATCTAGTAGTCAACTACGATATCCCCTACAGCGGTGACAATTACCTGCATCGCACTGGCCGCACCGGACGCGCAGGTGCCCGCGGCCTAGCCGTTTCACTGGCCAGCGCAACGGAGTGGAACCTGGTGGTCAGCATCGAGCGCTACCTTGCGCTGCGCTTCGAGCGGCGCGCTCTGACAGGACTGAAAGCGAAGTACAACGGCCCGAAAAAACTAAAATCGTCAGGCAAAGCGACGGGCACGAAGAAGAAGCCGAAGAAAAATACTGACGACAAGAGCAAATCACGCGTGCGTAACCAGAAAAATGTCGGCAAACGCCGCACGACGGCAAGCGATAAGCCCGCTGCAGTCAATGACGGCTTTGCGCCGTTGAAGAAGAAGCGTACAGACTAATGTGCTGAAGAAGGGCTAGCGATGGGCCTTAGTTTAGCATCAAGCTCGGCGGCAAAGTGAAGGGACCGCCTGAGCCCGCGGAGGGTTGGGGCGACCCTCCGTGAAGCGAGCCTAGAGGGACATATTGACGGCGTGCCCCGAAAAGCTCCACTCGCTTTGGCACCGCTCTGGAAGCGCGCGTGAGTCCTGTTTTGTTCCGCTACCACGTCTTCACGAACCCGGAATTCATTCCTGCTCCAAATGACCCTCAGCGAATATTGTCACGCCCAGGTTTCGGGTAATATACCTGTCGTAATCGAAAGAGAATGCCTCATCATGATCAATCCATTGCTTGAACAGCACACCCTGCCCCCGTTTTCCCGTATCGAGCCCGTCCATGTCGAACCGGCCATAAAGCAACTCATAGAGCGCAACAAACAGCGCATCGACGCACTACTGGGCAGCACAGAGATCTACAGCTGGGACAACCTGCTGCAACCCATCGAAGAACTGGAGGACGAGCTGTCGCAGGCCTGGTCTCCGGTTTCGCACCTCAACAGCGTCTGCAATAGCGACGCAATGCGCGAGGCATACAACGCCTGCTTGCCCCAACTGTCGGAATACGGCACGTGGATGGGCCAGCACGCCCGCTTGTGCGCAGCCTATCAACAGATTGCCGACAGCGACGCATTCGGCACACTGGACATCGCACAGCGCACCGCCATTCAGCATGCACTGCGCGATTTCCGTCTCGCGGGCGTGGCCCTGCCGGAGGCCAAAAAGGCCAAATACGGCGAACTAAAGCAGAAACTGTCCAAACTCGGAGCCAAATTCGGCGAGAACGTACTCGATGCTACCAACGCCTGGTCCAGGGAGGCGACGCGCGAAGAGCTTGAGGGACTGCCCGAAACGGCCCTGGCGACCGCCCAACAGGCTGCAGCGCAGGCCGGCAAGGAGGGCTATCTGATAAATCTGGAATTCCCATCCATGTCGCCGGTACTCAACTACTGCGACAATCGTGCGCTGCGTGAAGAGGTCTATACCGCCAACTGCACTCGGGCCTCGGACCAGGGGCCACACGCCGGTCAGTGGGATAATACCGGGCTGATCGTGGAGACGCTTGCAACGCGCACTGAACTGGCGAAGCTGCTGGGCTTCGACAACTATGCAGAATTGTCGCTCGCAACCAAGATGGCCGAAAGTCCGGACAGTGTGATGGCCTTTTTACAGCAGCTGGCCGCACAATCGCTGCCACAGGCCGAGGCGGAATGGGCTGAGTTGGAGGCCTTTGCCCGCAAGCAAGACGGCATTGCGTTTGTTGAAGCCTGGGATGTCGGTTACTACAGTGAACAACTAAGGCAGAACCGCTATCAGGTCTCGCAGGAAGACATCCGCCCCTATCTGCCGATCACCAAAGCATTACCCGGCCTGTTCGAGGTAGTGCGGCGCCTGTATGGCGTAGACGTCAGGGAAGTGGCGTCTTTCGACAACTATTATGCCGGCGCCAGACTCTTTGAGCTGCTGTTGGACGATAAAGTCGTAGCCCGCTTCTACCTTGATTTGTACGCACGGGCACACAAACGCGGCGGGGCGTGGATGGATACTTGCAGGGTACGCCGCCAATCCGCCAGCGGTTTACAGATTCCGGTCGCCTATCTGGTGTGTAACTTCACGCCTCCGGTCGGTGACCAACCGGCACTGCTGGCCCACACCGAACTCACCACGCTGTTCCACGAATTCGGTCATGGCCTGCACCATATGTTGACGCGGCAAACGGTGGCCGCGGTTTCCGGTATTAACGGCGTGGCTTGGGACGCGGTGGAACTGCCCAGCCAGTTTTTGGAAAACTGGTGTTGGGAACGCGAGGCACTGGTATTTATTTCCGGGCACCACAACACCGGCGAGCCGCTGCCTGAGGAACTATTAGACAAACTACTGGCCGCGCGCAACTTCCAATCCGGCATGGCGATGGCGAGGCAACTGGAGTTTTCTATATTTGACTTTCGCCTGCACCATGAGTGGGCCAGCGGCAGCGTCGACTGGGTACAAAATCTGCTGAGCGACGTGCGCGAGCAAGTGGCGGTAACGCGGCTACCGCCGTTTAACCGCTACCAGAATGCCTTCTCCCATATTTTCGCAGGGGGCTATGCAGCCGGTTATTACAGCTACAAGTGGGCGGAGGTGCTATCGGCAGATGCATTTTCCCGCTTTGAGGAAGAAGGCATCTTCAATACAATCACCGGCGCCGAATTCAGACAGGAAGTGCTGGAGGTCGGCGGCTCGAAAGAGCCGATGGAGCTATTCATCGCCTTCCGCGGCCGCGAGCCGAGTATTAAACCTCTGCTGCGGCACTGCGGCATTACCGGCTGACACGCAGGGCTAGTCCTCGCTGCCCAACCATTTGTAAACGACGCCGGCCACGGCAACGCAAAAAAGCTAATAGACACTATACCCTATCGGGTAAGGCCAGCAGTCTGGGTTTTTCAGGTCAGATGCCAGCTGGCGCAGCCCTTCTGCCCTGGACCCGACGCCACGCAGAGTTCTATCTCGCGCAGGTCGTCGTCAACGCTGACCGCCAATAACTTCTGCAGCAGGTAGTGGGAGAACTCCTCCACCGTGGCATTGCGTATTGGCAACACCAGAGTATCACTGCGCAAAAACAGCATTTGCTCAGCATCATAGGTGACGCGGTAGTATGCACCCTCCTCGGCAATGACCTGATAGGGCGATGCACCCGCCAGCACCATGTACTCGTCCAGTTCGTCGCACAGCGCGGCGAGTCGGTTTTTATACACGTTGTAATCCGCAGAGAAGCCATTGTGGCCCATTGGCGCCACGATCTTTGCCGATACGGAATAGTTATGCCCGTGCAGCCTCTCGCGCTCAGTGGCAGAGAAGATCGTATAATGGGCAGCGGAAAACTTGTGGCTTTCCTTGTCGATGTACAGCGTAGTCAATTGTTCCATGCCGATAGTTTAACCAAGCTGCAACTTGACGTCACTCAAGAAATCACGGAGCCTCTTGCGTTGTGACGATTACCCCGCCCGGCATTTGTGCCTGCGCGACCGACAGGATCCCAGATATGAAAACAGCCATTATCACCGGTGCCAGTGTGGGCATTGGATGCGCCACTGCTCAGGCCTTCCTCGATGAGGGTTTTGCCGTCTACAATCTGGCACGCCGCAAGTGCCCTCTAGGGGCCGTCGTCAACCTTGCCTGCGATCTGGCCAGCGAGCGCTCCATTGATGGCACCATTACTCTTCTGGCGGAGGCGCTTCAGGGCAGCACCGAAATCGCGCTGGTACACAATGCCAGCCAGATGCGCAAAGACAGCGCCAATAAGTGTGACAGCGAGAGCCTGGAACAGGTGCTGGCGACAAACGTCATCGCGATCAACAGCCTCAACCAACGGCTGCTGCCTTTGATGCCCGCCTCTTCAAGCGTGCTCTTTGTCGGCTCCACGCTCGCAGAAAAGGCGGTGCGCAACTCGTTTAGCTATGTGGTGAGTAAACACGCGCAACTGGGTATGATGCGCGCGGCCTGTCAGGATTTGATGGGAAGTGGCATTCACACCGCTATGATCTGTCCCGGCTTCACCGATACCGAGATGTTACGCACCCACTTGGGCGATGATCCTGCAGTGGCTAAGGCCATCGCCGGCATGAACAGTTTTAGTCGTTTCATTGAGCCCGAGGAGATTGCCGAGCTGATTCGCTGGGCGCATCATAATCCGGTAATCAATGGCGCAGTGCTGCATGCCAATCTGGGCCAAAGGGAGAGCTGAGCACTAATGCCTCATAAATGTATCAACACAGCCGTTGGATATCTGCAGCGCACCGCGCCGCGTCAACCTGCGGGCCAAGTCGGCTAAGAGATGATCGAGTCGAAGCTGCCGGCAGTCGGCACCACCATTTTCACTCAAATGTCCGCGCTGGCAAGCGAGTGCCAAGCACTGAATCTGTCGCAGGGGTTTCCCGATTTCGATGCGCCACAGGCGCTTCTGGAAGCCATGGCGCGGCGCGTTATGGACGGCTACAACCAATATGCACCGATGGCGGGCCTACTGTGTTTGCGCGAGCAAATCGCCGCTCAGCTGCTACGCCACAGGGGAGTAACCTGCGACCCCGACAGTGAGATCACCGTGGTACCCGGTGCAACAGAGGGTATTTACTGCGCGGTTATGGCCTGTGTTCGTCCCGGCGATGAGGTTATCGTTCTTGACCCCTGCTACGACAGCTACGAACCGTCCATTGTGCTGGCTGGCGGCCGCGCCATTCACATACCACTAAAGCCCCATAATTTTAGCGTCGACTGGCAGCGAGTGGCCGCTGCGGTGACGCCCCGCACGCGACTGATCATGGTGAACTCGCCGCACAATCCGTGCGGTGCCATGCTGTCGTCAGACGACATGCTGCAGTTACAGACTCTGGTAGAACAGCACAATCTGCTAGTGATCAGTGACGAGGTGTATGAGCATCTGGTATTCGACGGCCGCGAGCATCACAGCGCGCTGCAATTTGCGGCCCTGCGCCAGCGCAGTTTTGCGCTGTTCTCCTTCGGCAAAACATTCAGTGTGACAGGCTGGAAGACAGGCTACTGCGTAGCGCCGCCCGCGCTGACGGCAGAGCTGCGCAAGGTGCACCAGTTCGTCTGCTTTGTAGCGGTAACCCCGGTGCAGATGGCAGTCGCGGACTTTATGGCGGCAGAGCCTGATTATCCCGCCACTCTGGCGGCGTTTTACCAGCGTAAGCGTGATCTGTTTTGCCGCGCTCTGCAATCCTCTCGTTTTGGGATTACGCCCAGCGCCGGCACCTATTTTCAACTGCTGGATTACCGCGCGATCACAGCAACGCCTGATGTGCAGTTGGCTCAGGACTGGACCCGCCAGCACGGCATCGCCTCCATACCCATATCCGTCTTTTACCAAGAGCCGCCCGCGCAGCACTATTTGCGTTTTTGCTTTGCCAAAAATGACGACGTGTTGTTGCGGGCCGCGGAACGATTATGCGAAATCTAGATATTAGATTGATCCAGTGCGAGTTGGCGTGGGAAAAACCGGAGGACAACCGGCGCCGGATTGGCAAGATCATAGCGGGCATCGCGGGCTCCACCGATCTCATCGTACTGCCGGAGATGTTTACAACAGGGTTTTCGATGAACGCGCTGGCCAATGCAGAAGAACCCGGCGGCGCTACCGAACAATGGCTGAGCCAACTCGCCGCTCAATACGATTGCGCCATAACGGGCAGCATTGCAGTACGCGCCGATAAGGGTGTCTACAACCGCATGCTGTTTGCCACGCCGCAGGGCATGCACCTCTACGACAAACGGCATCTTTTTAGGATGGCAGGTGAAGACAAACGCTACCGGCCGGGCTCAGAGCGGGTGATCGTGCAATGGCGGGATTGGAGAATATTACTTCAGGTGTGTTATGACCTGCGCTTCCCCGTATTCAGTCGCAACCGCGAGGACTACGACCTGGCCCTCTATGTGGCGAACTGGCCTGCAGCACGACGCCTGCACTGGCGCCAGTTACTCATCGCCCGAGCTATAGAGAATCTGGCCTGCGTGGTAGGCGTGAATCGCATTGGCGCTGACGCCAAAGGTATGGATTACAGCGGAGACAGTCTGGCGATAGCCGCCGACGGCACCCTGCTCAACGACAGCCTGAACAAAAGCGGCGCCGCCCAGGTGATCCTGGACGGCGCCGCATTACTCAAGTATCGAGAGGCGTTCCCCTGCCAGCTGGATGCAGATCGCTTCCAGCTGCAGTGAGCTTGATACCTACGAACACAGTGCGCCCTTCCAGGTTCACGCCGATGCGGTCGCTCAGCATCCAGCGCACACCCAGGCCGTCGTTGACCGTGGTATCCACATCATCAAACTGGTTATCGGCAGCGTATTTGATCGGGCCGCCATTATTGAAATTAGTATCTCCCTGGGCGAACAGCACATCTACAGATCATAACAATCCATGCACCGGCTCCAACGCCGATTTTCGGCAGAATTTAGGCCGCATGAGTGTTGAGAAGTGGCTTACCAACCCAGTGCCTGTTTGACGAAGGGGATAGAAAGGGCGCGCTGTTCCGTCAGTGATGCACGGTCTAACTGATCCAGCACTTCCAATAGCTGCAGCATGCCGCGCGGCGCCCGCCCTACAATAAAACTGGCGACACTGGAGGTCATGGTGAGACCCCTGCGCATTGCACGAAACTGCAGGATTGCGGCCTTTTCCTCGTCCGCACCCTCCACTAACTGGTAGACCGCACCCCAGGATAATCTCGAGCGCAGATCGGGAAGCTGCACTGCGAGCGCGCGCGGTGCGGCATCTGCTGCCACCACTAATCGGCAGCGATGTTGGCGGGCGCTATTATAAAAACTGAACAACGCCAACTCCCAATCGGGATCGCCCAGTACAGCGTGGATATCATCGAGGCAAACAAGGTCCTGTTGCTCCACCCCCTGCAGCACCTCTGCGGCGGGGTACTGGCGCAGCTGGGCCAACGGCAGGTACAACGCTTGCGCCTCTGCCAGATGGCAACTCGCCTGCAACAGATGGGACTTGCCAGCACCCGACAAGCCGTATAGGTAAACAACCGCCTCTCCATCCGGCTGCATCTGCTCCTGTAGGGCCGTTATCACCGGCTGCGCTTTCGGCAACGGCAGAAAATTGTCCAGGGTGGCATCATCACGCAGTTGTACCGCCAGCGACATCTGATGTGGCTGCAGTCTCTCAGCCGTTTGATTGCCGGGGTCTAGTTCCGCCACTGGTAACTCAACTGCGCGCCATCTGCGACAAAGGGCATGGGCACCAGCCGGTGATTCAGTTCGATGATCGCAGCCAGCTGAGCGGCGTCGGTCTTCGCCTTCAGGACAAACTCGACACGCTCACCCTGCACTTGCTCAAGATTGGCGTACTCAACAAGCTCCAGCTTCTCCAGCCAGCTGACAAGAGCAGAGTAATCGCCATAATTCGTTATGCCAGTAATCGAGACACGCACTCCCCCCTCAGCACCCCCGGTGGGTGCAACTGCATACCGAGACGCCATATCTGCAGCGACAATGCTCACGCCGCTGCGCAGAAACGCCGGCAAATCAGCAACAGTGATGGACCGGCTGATGCGCTCGCCCTGGCGGAAATAAGTCCAGTCACCGCGCGATTGGCCATCACTGGAGATTGCCAGCCGCCCAGCCACCACGTCCTGCACGTTGTAACGCGCAGAAGCCGCCTGCAGAATATTGGCATCCATTGTCCACGCCTCTGAAGTACTCAGCGCTGCTGTATCTACCAGATCGAATACGGGTATTTTCACAGGCACGCCCCGGCGTGAAAACTCTGCCACCAGTGCCTCTGCCTCTTGCGGTGCACTTTCCTGATTAATGAAGTGTCTGCCCTGTTCATCCTGGACCACCACCCAGGCCAGCACCACGGGCCGATTGGCCGTCCACAGAGGCTCACCGGATTGCGTCACCAGGTCCGTGATATAGCTGCCATCAAACTCAGCGCGCAATGACAGTAGTGGCGCTGGGGTTTCACCGCGTACGTAGGCGTACTGTTGCACGTGGCTGCGCGCATTCTTGAGGGCTGCTGCGATGGTCGGATTTTGCAGCACATCCTTGGAACCCGATGCTTTTACCACGACTTCGCCCATCGCCTCTCTTGCCGCTGTCGACAGTGCTGCGGCGCTTTGGTCGGCCACCGGCACACTTGCGGTATAGAGATCAGGGAGCACTTCCGCCACCGTATTCCCGGCCCAGACCAGCACAACCGAACTCCATAGCAGCGCCACGCAGGTTCTTTTCACACACTTCTCCCTCAATCTTCAGCTAGCGCGCATTGTAGCAGCACTGGGGCGAACCTCGCATAGTGCTCAGCTGCCCCCACCTTGGCCCGCCCGGCGTTTGGCGAACAGCCACAGCCACAGCCACAGCCACAGCCATTGATCCACAATTCGTGAGTGCGCTCGCGCACTATGCGCGATAAAATACCGACCCTCACACACGGCCCAAACTGCACTGGATTCCACGCAATGAGCGAAGAAAACACCCAAAAATCCCTAAGTTACAAGGATGCAGGCGTCAACATAGACGCGGGCAACGCACTGATCGAACGCATCAAGGGTGTTTCGGCCCGCACTACGCGACCAGAAGTACTGAGTGGACTGGGCGGATTCGGCGCGCTCTGTGAAATTCCCGCCGGTTATCGACAACCGGTACTGGTGTCAGGTACCGACGGTGTCGGCACCAAACTGCGGCTGGCCATGGACATGGGCATCCACAACACTATTGGCATCGACCTGGTGGCCATGTGCGTTAACGACCTGATAGTGGCCGGCGCAGAACCGCTGTTCTTCCTCGATTATTACGCCACTGGCGCGCTGAATGTCGACACCGCTGCAGATGTTGTCACAGGAATCGGCAAGGGTTGTGAACTCGCCGGATGCGCACTGGTCGGTGGCGAGACGGCGGAAATGCCGGGCATGTACCACGGCGAGGATTACGATCTGGCCGGGTTTTGCGTTGGCGTGGTCGAAAAGTCCGAAATTATTGACGGCAGCACGGTGGTCGCGGGCGATGTGTTGCTGGGTATTGCCAGCAGCGGCCCCCACTCCAATGGCTACTCGCTGATCCGAAAAATACTGGAAGTCAGCGGCGCTGACCTGCAGCAAGCGTTGGGCGACACGACGCTGGGGCAAGCTTTGCTGACCCCCACCACAATCTATGTGAAGGCCCTGCTATCCCTGTTCAGCGAGGTGCGGGTGAAAGCCCTGTCCCACATCACCGGCGGCGGACTGCTGGAAAACCTGCCACGCGTTCTGCCCAAGGACTGCAATGCGCTTATCGACACCAATAGCTGGCAGTGGCCGGACATCTTCCAGTGGTTGCAGGCGGAGGGTAATGTCGAGACCGCGGAGATGTATCGCACATTTAACTGTGGCGTTGGCATGGTGCTGTGCCTTACACCCGAAGATGCCAGTCGCGCACTGTATCTGCTCAATGCTGCAGGGCATGAATCGTGGGAGATCGGGCGCATCGTGCCGGGCGACAACAGGGTCGAATTGCTGTCGTGAACGCACAGGCAGTGACCCGACTGGCGGTGCTGATTTCTGGGCGCGGCTCGAATTTGCAGGCTTTCATCGACGCCTGCGACAACGGCAAACTAGAGGCACAAATTGCTGTTGTGATCAGCAATAATCCCGCTGCAGCAGGACTGCAACGCGCCGCTTGCGCCGGCATTGCCACACGCTGTATCGATCACCGCAACTATGCCAGCCGCGAGGCCTTCGACCAATCACTGGTGGACGAACTCTGCGCTCACTCCGTCGACCTGGTGGTGCTGGCAGGTTTCATGCGCATCCTGACACCGGTATTGATCAAACCCTTTATAGGACGACTGTTGAATGTACACCCCTCGTTACTGCCCCGGTATCCGGGGTTGAAAACGCATCAACGCGCGCTGGACGCAAACGATGCAGAAGCGGGCGCAACTGTGCATTTCGTGACGCAGGAGCTCGACGGCGGCCCGCCTGTTTTGCAGGCCAGAGTGCCCATACTGCCCGGCGATACCGCGGCAGGACTCGCCGTTCGGGTAGCAGAGCAGGAACATGTCATTTACCCACTGGCAGCAAGTTGGTTTGTGCAGGGGCGTCTGGTGCTGACAGGAGAAGGCGCAATGCTGGACGGTAGACCCGTCCCGGCCACAGGCGTCGATTTTGATGCCGGTGCAAATATCGCCCGCTAGAACATCAGGTGAAGAATGGGTGTCCGGCTTTAGGCTTTAGGCAATGTAACGCCGCGCTGCCCCTGATACTTGCCGCCCCGGTCCTTGTAACTCACCTCGCAGACCTCATCGGACTCAAAGAACAGCATTTGTGCAACGCCTTCATTGGCGTAGATTTTGGCCGGCAGCGTGGTGGTATTAGAGAACTCCAGCGTAACGTGCCCCTCCCACTCAGGTTCCAGTGGCGTCACGTTGACGATAATGCCGCAACGTGCATACGTGGATTTGCCCAGGCAAATAGTCAACACATTACGCGGGATACGAAAGTATTCCACGGTGCTGGCCAGTGCAAAGGAGTTTGGCGGGATCACACACACATCGCCCACCACATCGACGAAACTGCCCTCGTCAAAATTCTTGGGATCCACGGTCGCCGAATTGATATTGGTAAACACCTTGAATTCAGGGGAACAGCGCACGTCATAGCCATAACTGGACGTGCCATAGGAGATCAACCGCTGGCTGCCGCTGGAGCGCACTTGCCCGGGCTCAAAGGGCTCTATCATACCGTGCTCAGTGGCCATTTCTCGAATCCACCTGTCTGCTTTGATGCTCACTCTGTTATCACCTGCCTGTCTGTTCAGTCATCAGTAATGGTTATTTCGGGAAACTGGCGCACAGTATTGTCACCCCCGGAGGCAAGCGCCTTTTGCACTGCAGCGGCAGCCTGGAGATAGAGTTGAGTCACCGCGGACTCCGGCTCGTCAATCACTGTGGGACGCCCGGCATCCGCCTGCTCCCGTATCGATAGCATCAGTGGCAAGCTGGCCAGCAAAGGCACGCCGTAATCCTGTGCAATTCGCTCGCCGCCATGCTCGCCGAAAATATGTTCATGGTGGCCGCACTGGCTGCACACATGCACCGCCATATTCTCAATAATACCCAACACCGGCACATCAACCTTGCGGAACATCTCGATACCCTTGCGCGCGTCCAGCAGGGCAATATCCTGCGGCGTTGTAATAATCACCGCCCCCGACACCTTCGCTTTCTGCGACAGGGTCAACTGAATATCGCCCGTACCCGGCGGCATATCAATCACCAGATAATCCAGTTCGCCCCACAGCGTTTGTTGCAGCATTTGCGTCAGCGCGCCACCGGCCATCGGGCCGCGCCACACCATGGGCGTTCGATCAGTAACCAGATATCCCATGGACATGGTTTTCAGCCCGTATGCCATCACCGGTAGCAGAAACTCCCCGCCCTGCTGCTCGGGGCGGGTATCAGCGGGAATGCCCAGCATCACCTGTTGGCTGGGGCCATAAATATCGGCATCGAGCAAGCCGACACTGGCACCCTGTGCTTTCAATGCCAGCGCCAGATTGACGGCAGTGGTGGATTTTCCTACGCCGCCCTTGCCGGACGCGATAGCGATGATATGTTTAATCTGATTCATGAATACCTGCGCAGTGCCTGCGCCCTTTGTCGGGATTTCCAGGGGGCTTTTTCTGGCTCGCTAGTATAGGGATATGCTTACTGTTCAACAATGCGCAATGCAAGTGGGGGGAAGTTGTGTGCGCCATCCACATGAATGGACGGGTTCATGATCCGACGCTGGGGCGGATGCTGCAAGTCAGGAACCGCCTCGGCTATGTTCCTACTAATCTGCTCACTAAGATAGCGCCGTCTCAGGAACGTTTGATTGCCGCGTCATAGAGCGGCGGCGATAGGCGTGCTGGCTTCTCAGCCCCTCGCTTCGTTCGCAAACTGGAGAGCATCCGACTCGGCGGTAGAC
>JBDNIE010000247.1:0-17253 GCA_041688425.1 Halioglobus sp.
ACGGATTATTTCTCCTCCAGCGTTCCGCTGTCACAAGCCATCCGCGTTGTTGAAGACAAGCTTTCAGGCAACCAGTCTCTACATTATTCTCTCGACTCAGGACGACCGCAGGGCGTGGCGGACCCTGAGTTTCTGGGCTCAGTCGCGCAGTTTGCCGACTGGCTGCGAAATCAGCCTGAAGTCGTAAACGTCGAGGTCTTTACCGACACGCTGAAACGACTCAACCAGGTTCTGCATGATGATGATCCGGCATGGCATCGCCTGCCTGATTCAACAGAAATGGCGGCTCAGTATCTTCTCCTGTATGAAATTTCGATACCCTACGGCCTGGATGTGACGCATCAGGTGAGCGCAGAAAAATCAGCGCTGAAAGTTGCAGTCGTACTGAAAAACCAGAAGTCCCAAGGGATTATTGCGTTTGAAGAAAGGTCGCGACTGTGGATGGAAGCCAATACGCCAGACATTGTCTCCCGAGGCGCGGGCCAGTCTATAAGCTTCGCGCATATCGGTATGCGCAATATTGACAGCATGCTGAGCGGATCACTCTTTGCCATTGTCGTAATCTCTCTATGCATGATAGTGGCCTTTCGTTCAATAAAATTTGGCCTGATCAGTTTCTTGCCAAACCTGTTTCCGGCTCTGGTCATTCTCGGTATCTGGAGCGCGGTTGTTGGAGAGATCAATATGGCGGCATCAGTCGTCTTTAGCCTGACGCTGGGCATTGTGGTAGATGACACCACGCACTTTCTGGTCAAGTACCGCGATTCACGCTTGCGTGATGGCATGGGTCCGGAGCAGGCGATAAAGCACACCTTCGCTACTGTCGCTAATGCTCTGGTCTCCACGTCAGTGGTGTTGGCTGCGGGCTTCCTGATGCTGGTGAGCTCTGATTTTGCGGTGAATTCAACATCGGGTCTTCTCGTGGCTATGACGATTGCCGTCGCTATTGTGCTGGATCTTCTATTCTTGCCGGCGCTACTGATGAAAATTGATCCTTGGCTGGTCAGACCCTCTGCAATGCGACTCGATGGAAATAGAAAATGACAGCTAAACCCTTACAAACCAATCCATTTTACAACCTCGACTCCAGCGCTTTTTTGCCGCGTGCGTTGGTCCTTTTCATGGCACTGTTTTCCGCTTGCACTTCGATGGCGCAATCCGATGCAGAAAAAGGCCTAACGATCGCCTCAGAAGCGGATCAGCGCGACACGGGATTCGGCGATACCGTGGTTGACCTGACCATGCTGATAACCTCCTCTGCCAACGACGTTACCCGCCGCGAAATGCGTCAAACGGTGCTGGAAGTCACGGGCGACGGCGATAAAAGTATTATGGTATTTGACAGGCCAAGAGACCTGAAGGGAACCGCAATTCTCACTTATACCCACAAAGTCGAACCGGATGAACAGTGGCTATATCTGCCAGCGCTAAAGCGGGTCAAGCGTATATCCTCGTCTGACAAATCAGGTCCGTTTATGGGTAGTGAGTTCGCCTATGAAGATCTGGCTTCACAGGAAGTTGAAAAGTACACCTACAAGTACTTGCGCGATGAGACGCTGGACGGTGAACCCTGCTTCGTCGTCGAACGTATCCCCAATGACGAGAACTCCGGTTATACACGCCAGATCACCTGGGTTAATCAGTCGGAATACCGTTTGCAACGTGTGGATTACTACGATCGCAAAGACACGCTGCTCAAATCCATGGTGCCCAACAACTATCAACGCTATCTAAACCGCTACTGGCGGCCCGACGAAATGATCATGACAAACCACCAAACGGGCAAAAGTACAACCTTGAAGTTCGGCAACTATCAGTTCAGGACGGGGCTGCGAGACTCTGATTTTAACCCGAGTGCAATCTCCCGAACCCGCTAAAGCCTCCCTCACACGTCAAGGATACTTTCTGTGGCATGGTCCGCGTTACCGCTAGCCATACTTGTCTCGACGCTGTCGAGCACCCTGCGCGCCCAGGGCGATGTTACCGGGCCCATTGAGGCTTACGGCCTGGAAGAAACCTTACCGGCAGTAAGCCTGGAGGCCGAATATTGGGAGGAATGGTCAGGCGTCCTGAGCTTTGAATCTCGCCTCTTCCCGCAATCACCAGAATTTCCCGATCAGCAAGACCAGGACTTTTCGCTGGTAATAAAGCCCGAGTATTTCAGGGAATGGGCAGGTGGCGATCAGCAGTTTGCTTTTAGTCCTTTCTTTCGCTACGACACCGCGGATGACCAGAGAACACATGCCGATATCAGGGAACTGTATTGGCTGGCTGAGCGCGGCCAGTGGGTGGGAAAGGTAGGGATGGATATTGTTTTCTGGGGCGTCACCGAGTCGCAGCACCTGGTCGACATCATCAACCAGACAGACCTGGTAGAGAATATCGATAGCGAGGAGAAACTCGGCCAGCCAATGATAAATCTTGACTACCTGAGCAACTGGGGTAACTGGCAATTTTACATACTGCCCTACTTCAGGGAGCGAACCTTCCCAGGGAAACACGGCCGCCTGCGAACCGATCCCGAAGTAGACACGCGCAATCCACAGTATCAATCGGACGATGAAGAACAGCATATTGACTTCGCGGCGCGCTGGAGCCATCACATCGGAGATTGGGATATCGGCCTCGCGCATTTCCGTGGAACCGCTCGTGAGCCTTTCCTGACATTGGATAATGCCAACGGTGAGCTTCGATTACTGCCGGTGTATTTACAGATCGACCAAAGCAGTCTGGACGCCCAGGTTACCAAGGGCGCCTGGCTGTGGAAGCTGGAGGCGATATACAACCAGAATACGCTGCAGGATTTTTACGCGTATGTCGGGGGCTTTGAGAGGACCACCTTTGGCGTAGCCCAGACGGCAGCCGACCTCGGTGTATTGGTCGAGTATCATTATGATGAACGCGGTGATGAGTCCACGCTGGGTCTGCAGAGCGACGTCTATGTCGGCGTGCGGCTAACCGCAAATGATCTTCCCGGCACCATGGCACTGGCAGGCATCCTCTACGATACCGATACGCAAGCCGTCTTTGGCAACATTGAGGCGTCGCGCAGATTGGGAGAGAACTGGACCCTGGCACTGGAACTGAGGTTTACCACTAACACTGAACAGGAAGACCTGCTCTACTTCTTCAAGTCGGATGATTACCTGGGCATCTCACTCACACGATACTTTTGAACGCCATTCTCCTCAAAGCCTGGTGGCACTTCCGTGAGCTTCTGGTTCGGCGGCAAATTGAATGGCATAAGTGCCACTGTTGGGCTTAAGTCAGCGCCATCCACTTTACGCTTGACCACTTCAGGCAAAAAAAAACCGCATCCCAGGGGATGCGGTTTCTTCTGGCTTTGTCCCCAACAGAGTCGGGGCAAGCAAACTACTTGGCAGCTTTATTGCGCCGCGTTGCGCGCGCACCGAGCAACAAACCTGTACCCATCAGAAGCAGCGTGCCTGGCACCGGTACCACTCGGAATAAATCAGTGGAAGTAGTGGTGTTAAAGGCCAGCGTGTATGAGCCGCTGCTCAAACCACTAATGTCGATTCTGTAGCTGCCACTTCCCGCTACGATGTTGGCTGCGCCATCGCTCGCAGACGTATTGTTCAGTGACAATGCAGCCTCTGTAGCCGTGCAGGTCAAACCAGCGGCACACGTTGAGATCGAGTTAGTCCCCGTGGGCGCCCAGGATGCAAGCGTCACACCGTTTTTCTGCAGCAACAGTGTAGCGCCAGAAGCGGCCTGCGCAATACCAAGATCACCACCATTCACTGCAGTTCGCACGTCAATGTCTGCATTAAAAGCCACCGCCAGGGTGCCGCCATTCACGACCGCAAACGTCAGCGCCAAGCTGGTATTCGAACCCGCGTTCGTGTTGGCCTGCGCACCAAAACCCGTGTTCAGGTTACTTTCCGAAATAGACGTTACCTGCGTTGATGGATCACCGGTCAGGGCCGCTCTCACGATTTCTGCTTCTGTATTGGAGTAATCACCGACCGACCCGAAAATCGTGTAATCGCCGTTACCACGGATCGAGGTGCTGCCGGGCGCGTTCTGCGCAGCGCCACTCAACGTTGGGTTGGGTATGGAGCAGTTACCGAATCCACCACTAAAGCTTCCTGCACAACTTGCCGCACCACTAGTTGGGTCTGCAACGTTATTGAGAATAGCGTCCTGATTCGTGCTGAACGTGTAGAGTCCTGCTGACCCGCCTGACGCGTTAAATGTGACCACCAAGTTGTCGACGTTCAGGTAGCTCAAGCCGTACACGTCTGCCGACGCCTGGCTGACCATCCCTGCGCTCAGCAAGGCCCCAAATGCGACGGCTAGCTTCTTTTTCCCGAATTTCATGTGGAACTCCTACTGTTAACGATCATCTTCATCCTCAACCTGCAATCCTAAGCGGGCTTCAAAGGTGTCCTAGGATAAATATAGCAAAGTGCATGCCAAAAAATTAATATTATTTAAATACAATGACTTACGCTATTAACCGCCCTGCGTACTGCGCTGACATACCCGTAAGTGTAAAAAAAGCTGACGCCTGCGACAAGCACGCTAGAAGCTCGACGGTTTTGGGCGAGAAGGCCGCGCAGCTCAGTATATCCGGGCAGGCAGACACGTGCCCCACTAGAGGTTCACAAATAGAGGTTCACAAAAATGCCTGGCACTGGAGCGCTACTGAACCGGCTAGATTAGGCAATATCAGCCTGAAAGAATCCTGACCTTGCTAGTTAAGTCTCTGCAGCAGCTGTTTAGCACGGGCAACCAGCTCTGCGTTGTCCGGGGACGCTATAACCAATTCAAGGTACGGCTTCGCAGCGTCAGGCTTGCCCAAATCCAGCATTAACCGCCCTAGATCCAGTTTGAGTTGCATATTCTGCGGATACAGCGCCACCGCTTTGCGCAACATTTGCTCGCCCTCAATGGCGTTACCGTTCGCGGCCAGTACCGTGCCATAAGTGGACAGCATATAGGGGTCTCGCGGGGCGAGGGAATTACCGCGAGCAGCATACTTCAGGGCTTCTTCGGGATCCGTCTCTCGTAGCAGCCATGCCAGATTGTTGAACGCCATAACCGAGTCTGGATCAACCGCTAACAAGCGCTGGTAGAGGGCGACCGCGTTGTCTGTTTCCTTGAGCGCGAGATAGCCCTGCCCCAATACTCCCATCAGACCGATGTGCCGAGGGAACTTTCCCGACCATCCCTCGAGTGACGCTATCGCCTCATCCGAGCGACCAAGGCTATTAAGCGAGGTGAAAAGTAGCATCGCAGCATCGGGAGTGGGCTGCATCGCCAGCGCCTGCTTTAATGCCTTCTCAGCTGCTGCAAACTGACCCGCCCGGGCGTTTAACCAACCCTGTGTATACCAGAGATCCCCACGATCCTCTTGCATCTGAGATCGCAACGCCTGCAGTTCCGCAAAGGCTTCGTCCATGTCGCCCATCAGTGCCGTCGTTCGTATAAGAGAAAGTCGCGCGGGCATATAACCCGGGTTTAGCCCGCGTGTGGTTTTTAGATATTGCAACGCCAACTCCAGCTGGTTAAAGCGTGCCAGTGCATCTCCATAATAAAAATTTGCCAGCACCGAGTCCGGCGACAGCTCGACCCATTTCTCCCATACCTTGGAGGCACCGTCCGCATTACCTAGATTAACGAGCGTCTTACCGCGCAGCTCCATCAGCGCGGGCTGCGACTTGATCGTGTTCTCAGAAAGATTCTCTGTTCGGAATGACACCTGCTCATACTGGCCGTTGTCGAAATACAGTTTGGCGAGCCGGGCCTGAAGCTCGAGGTTTTCACCATCCTTATCAAGTAGCTCGATTAAGAGTTTCTCGGCATCCTGGAACTCTCTGGTGGCGACTATGAGCTCCGACTTTATACCGATGGCCTCCTTATCCTGGGGATTAGCTTGCAAATAATCCAGCAGCAGTTGCTCGGCGCGCGCTTCCTCGCCGATTTTCATATAGATCTTCGCCAGACTTTTCACCGCAGAGGGCTCGAGTGGCTCGAGGGTCAATGTTTGCTCCAACAGCGACTTGCCGCGCCGCCAATCCCCCGCAGACAGGTAAATCGCGGCCAGCATGTTCAATGGCCCCACCCGGGCGGGGTATTGCTGCTGCAGGTTTTCCGCAATCGTCACCGCCTCTCGCAAGCGACCCTGCTCAAGCGCAGCACCTGCGGATATCAGCACCTTGCCATATTCCTCTTCAGCTACTTGCTGTTCTGCAGCAGCGACCACCTCGGACATAAAGTCCCCGCGCATGGTCAGCGCCACGTTCAACATGCTCTGCACCGATGCATTGTCTGGTGACAGAACTACCAAGCGCTGGAGGTAATCAATGGCTTCATCGCCATTACCCTCCATCAAAGCAATAGAACCAAGCATTCCCAGCGCCATCGTGTCGTCGTCCTGCTGCGCCAGCAGTTTAGACAGGGTCGCTTTGGCTGCGCCAAGATCCTGTTGCTTGATGTTGAGAGAGGCGAACATACGAGCCACTTCGACCGAGTTTGGAATCGCATAATAGAGCTGGTTGGCAACCATCTGCGCCTGCGGCAGTTTGCCTTCAGCCATGTAGCTGGCCACAAGGTATAACTTACTCATTGGATCTTCAGGGTTGCCGTTCACCGCAAATTCCAGCACCTGCGATGCCAGCAGGTAGTTCTCCTGCTCAAAAGCGATGTAGCCCATGACAAAATTGACGTAAGGATGATCTTTGTAGCCCGCTTCGAGCAACGTCGCTATATCTCGACTGGCGGTGTCAAAGTCTTCAATCTGGGCCTCAATCAAGGCACGTCTGGCTAGCAGAAGCGAGACATAACTGCGATTGGCTACCGCTTTATCGTAGGCGTCTTTCGCAGCAGCCAGGTCATCATCGGCCGCGTACAAATCACCCATCAGCGCCCATGCCTCGGACGAGTTCGGGTCGATTTCCAGCGCTCGTTCGACCAGCGTTACAGCCGTCTCGCGCCGCCCCACCTGCGCTTCATAGCTCGCCTTCGCCAGTACTGCAGGCGCGGAAGCCTCATTGAGTTTTAGCGCCTTGGCTATTTCAGCATCGGCCAACCTGAACTGCTGCTTTTGAATCAGGGCATAGGCGCGATAGGCTAGTATATCGGCAAGCACCGGTGCCCCTATCTTGGCCGGCAGCTTGTCCGTTGAGGCAATCACCCTGTCAAAATCACCCTGCAGATAGATGGCTTGAACCAGTAACAGCATGATGTCACGGGAAAGAATGCCCAACTTTTCAGCTCGCAAAGCCTCCTTCTCTGCCGTCGGTCCCTCGCCTATAGCCAGCGCGACATTGGCGAGTTCCAGGCGGGCGACAGCATTATTGGGATCCTTGGATGCAGCATTTTTCAGCTCGATATTCGCCGCCTCAAATTCTCCCGCCTGAATATGATCACGGGCTTTGGCAATGTGCTCCGTTGGCGTCAAGTCGCCAGCGCACGCAGCCACCAGCGTGATGGCGACAATTGCAAAATACCTGAAGAAAGGTGTTTTCATATCCCTTGATCACTCCCAGAAAAACGCTGCGTAATTACATGTAAAACAACTCATGACTGCTCGCCGCTGCCACTGCCCAACAGGCGCGCGGGCACCCCTCCCCAGTGCTCACCTGGACCAATTTGAGTACCCTTTTTCACCACGGCCCCCGCCGATACAATAGCGCCATCGCCAACAGTGACGCCAGACATAATGATCGCGTGTGCGCCGACGGTCACATTGTTACCCAAAACAATCCTTTGGAGTGAGAAATGGTGGCCCTCTATAGCGTGGGAATACAGCGTCGCGGCATGGCCTATAATCGAGTTGTCCCCTATCTCGGTGAGGGGGGGGTCGAGTATCGTGCCTGGACTGAAGCTGTTTGAGCCGATTTTTGTACCCAGAAAAGTGTAGACAAGCGTCTTGAGCGGTACGGGTAAAATTTCGGTTCGAATCAGAGTATTGAACAGCATCAGATAAAACAGAATGTTGACCTGGGCCACGAACTCGCCGCGAGAGCCCGGCTCGATATAACCCTCCTGCAGTGGCATAGCGCAAAGGAAGAGCCGATAAACCACAAAGGCCCAACCGTAAATCAGAGTCATCAGCACGATGATGTAAATGACGCCGTAAAAATCGCCCAACCACGTCCTGCTGGCCAGCAGATTAGTGCTGCTCACCGCCAGCAGAATAATCAGCGCGAGGAGACTCATGAAAAACCCGATCTGACCGATTGTTATTTTGCGCATACACTTTCCTCGAGCGATCGAAAAAACGGTTTGAATTCTATACCGACCTTGTTGGTAAATATGTGGGGTTTAAAATTCACTCGCAGCGCCAAGTGCGGCCACATACGGACATCAACTTACACAATATCGGCACCCTGTGCATTCGGCTGTGCCAGGGCAAGCTCCGGGCGCAAGCCCGCCCTGCTCGCTATTTCATTGATTGTGTCGGTGAATCGCTGCGCCGTATTGTACCTGCCCAGCAGCAAAGCGAGATCGCGCGCAGCGGCTTTACTGGCGGTATCAGATAGCATCTCGTTGATAGCCTTTGCCAACCCGGCTGAATGGCAAGTGCCCGCCCGTATCATCCGCCCGGCGCCTGTTTTTACAATGGCTGCCATGTTCAGGTACTGATCCAAATTACTGGGCAAACCAATAACTGGCACGCCGTGCGTCAGCGCCTGATGAGTGCTGGGGCTACCGCCATTGCAGACCACCAGGCTGGCCATCTTCACGGCGTCCTCTCCTGGCAAGTAGGTAGCCAAATACACGTTATCGGGCACCGCTTGCGGCAGCGGGCCACCGGCGGTAGAAACCAAGGCGGTAACATCGACCTTGCCCAATGCCGCTATCAGCTCCGGAAGCAAGCTCTCATTGCCGGAACTGCCCAGAGTCACATACACAACCGGAGACTTCCCGGGTAAATCCTGCCACCAGTCGGGGTGCGGATCGCGGGGCGACCAGACTACGGGCCCAATAAATTTATGGTTAGGTGGGAGATTCCGCAGACGGTAAAGTTCCGGAATATCCGCATAAAGGGTGTAATCGGCATGTGTGTAAACGCGCCGAAGATTAAAGCCCAGACTCGGCAGGCCGTGACTGCGCCTCAGTTTGTGCATTGGCAGGCAGTGCATTGCAAAAGCAAAAGGACGCCCCAGGGAGAACAGCCACTGCCCCACGGTCGGGCCAAGCGTTCGGGTCAATGGCAACTCGGGAACCACATAGTCCTGCTGTGAAAAAGGCGACCAATAGGCATTACTCAGGGCAACATAAGGCACAGCGGCCATCTCGGCGCTCACTGCCAGCGACAACCGGAAGTCACCGACGATAATATCGGGCTGCACTTTAGCGATCAGATTCAGATCTTCCTCGACATAACCATTGAGAGTGGCGAGATCATACAACGGGCTGCCAGTGGCCAATGCCTGCATAAACTGCGTTGGCGCGATCGAATGGATTTCGTGCTCAAGCAACGGCAACTCTCCCAGCAATTGCCGATAACGTGGGTGATGCGCCAGATGCACTTCAAACTGCCGGGGGTCCAGCGCCTGAGCAAGCGCGGCAGGACGTGCGACGTGCGCCAGCGTCACTGCCTCAGCAACAAACAAAACGCGTATCTTGCGGGACTGCGCTGTCAGTGCCGACATGGTCAATTAACGGCTGACATCAACTAACATTGATTCCATAGGCGGCCGCACAGATCGGGATTGCGGCGCAGGGCCAAAACCGACTCTCCCCATGTAGACCCGCTGCAGCGGGTCTACATCCACGCCTAAAATCTCAGTCAGCTCTCCCGCCAGTTTTACAGCCAGCGCCTGCTCCGCAGCAACGGCCGTAAAGGTCCGCGAGTGCGCCACGTAGCGGGAGAAGATAACCGGGGTCATCTCCGGCTGGAACTGCAAGCCCTGCCGTGTGGCCTCTAGCCAGAAGCGCTGCATGGCGCGACCACCATCGATATAGTCCTCCAACGCGTGCAAGGGTTTGTCGGCCGTTATGACAAAGTGCGCGGCACAACCCAGCGCCGTGCTCCAGTCCATTTGCAACCTAGGCAACCAGGTACCTGCCAGGAACCGATTGAGGAAGCGGACCCGCGCCCAACTCGCCAGCGCCCAGCGCATGATGAGGCGTGTTGGCCGGTCCAGGCCCAGCGCGCCCTCCGGAATATAGCGCTCACTGAACTGCACACCCCACTCGACATTTTTACGGTGAACGTCATAGGCTTCGGGTGTAGTGAGTCGGATATGCGCATTGTGAAACAGTAACTTCGCCATCCTGCGGAGCGCTGATCGCCCCTCTATCCACTGCACCTTAAAACCCTCTCCCACTGATGCCTCCAGCGCCTGGCGCTGCCCATCAGCAAGCGACCGTGTGCTGAACGGTTTGCGCTGGGTCACCCTCGCCTTGATGAAAGGTAGCAGCGCGTCTGGCAGAACGTTGTCGTCCTTGGTCAGCCTGACATCTATTTGTGGTAAATCGTCAGGTGAATCGGCCCGCAATTGCGATTGCACCCGCAACCCCTCGGCAGAGGCAGCAATGCGCAGGGTTTCCAGCAGAGCTCCGATGGCAATTTGGCTGGAGGTGCCGTCCAGATCATAGATACACCAGTCCCGCGTATCACGGCCATGAATGACAACATGGTTGTCGTCGACAATCTCGAATTGCCAGGGCTGCTCGTTGTCTCCACTGGGCGCCCAGCGCGCGAGGTCCAGAATCCGCTCTAGCGGCAGCGCGCGAAGCTTATCCTCTGGTGCCCCTGCCGAAGACCCGGACATGACTCGCTTGCGGGCAATCATCAGGCCCAGGCGCTGTATTGGGTTTGCATTGCCCCAGGGACGCCAGGTGGTCACCAGTCGATTGCGGTAGGCATCGAAATGGATTCCGCGAGGCGCGGCAGGCACATTGCCGCGAGAGAGCAGGATTTTCAACACATAGGTTCCCGCAAAACCAGCACAGAGCTCGCATGCCATGGGGGTAGAGGGACCCTTCCCGGCCTTTAGATCCACCCGACTGGAATCGACCAGATAACCCAGCTGCTGAGGGTTTGGCGCCAGTCCCAACATAAACCGCAGTGCCTGCTCGTCCCTGGAATGCCCTTCGAGCAGGAAATACTCTTCGAAACTCATCTGCTCAGGGAAAAAGCACAGCACTGCAGCCCCCATACCGAGTGGCGCAGCAGTAATAGCGGGAATGCCTTTGGCATGGCAGGCGGCAAAAACCGCCCTGCGGATGTCGAGTGCAAAAAAATCCAGTGAATCAACATAGAGATCGACACCGTCTAAAAAGGCATCCAGATTATCGACATCGATCCCCGCCGGGAACTGCTCAACGGCCATGTCTGGATTGATGCCGCTGGCCAACTCCACCATCACCTCAAGCTTGTTTCGCCCCAGGTTGGGCGTGCTTGCACCCGCCTGGCGATTGAAATTAGCCAGCTCAAACTGATCAAAATCTGCCAGATTAAACGCGCCGATGCCAAGTCGCGCCAAGGTCAGTAAATGGCTGCCGCCAACACCGCCCATACCCGCAATGGCAATGCGTTTATTGCGCAGGATTTCCTGCTCTGTCTCAGTCACCCAGCCCAGGTTACGGGAAAAGGCTTCATGGTAATTAAATGACATTCTGAACCTCAAGATCTGCTGCCAACAGACGCACAATCGGGCAAAAATTGATTGGCCAGCGGAGATATACCGAATGGCCTTGCATCAAATGCCACTGCCTTAGCCCAGCCAGAAGTGGCACTTAGGCGGTGAATTGAATGATATCGGGTTAGGACTGTGCGATGCAGGAGGGCCCGCCACTGTTTATGGGCACACCGAGACCGCACCCCCTTGAATGGGTCCACGGCGTGTCCCAACCCGATATCATTCAATATAGCGCCGACCTTGAAGCGCAAGACAGCACCCTTCGTCGCGCATTTTATGCAGCCGCTGAATCAATGACAAGTACTACGCACACAAGGAATGCCCAGCGGCTAACGCCACTCCGTCAGACTCCTAGAGGGCAAACTTTGGTTCGCAGTATCGCGTTGCATCAGCACCCTTGAGAAAACTCGCTGCACTGCTACTTGTTGTCGTATTTGTTGCCGCATTTGTTGCCATATTTGTTGCCATCTTCATCGCCATGCTGGAACGGCGCGCGTCGGCGGCAGAAAAATCTGCGCGGATAGCGGCATAAAACTCTTTCAACTCCGCAGCGAGCGTGCTGACACCCTCTTGCGTCTCCCAATAGTACGGAGCCCGAGTTCCATGATACTCGGTTGGCTCTCCGGCAGGCTTCGCAAAAAGGCCTGAACGTCGGAGCAGGCGTGGCAAAAAGGGCTCCATCATGGCAAAGCAATAGGGCCGTCCGATCAAATCGCTCATCGCAAGTGCCGAGAGGATAGTGGCCATAGCGATCAGCGGAAAAGTGCGCTGCTCACGTTGACTGAAATCCAGTGCGGATATCTCCCCGAATCGCGACTCTCGCTCCCCGGGCCTGCGACGAAATGCGCCGTCCACCCCCAGGCGGGAAAACTCACAGACCGTGTCCCGCCTCCCATCGAACTGACGCATAATCGTCTCGTCTATGGCAGCGGAGCAAAATTTCTCCATGGGCAGCAGGCGCTGTTCATCGGCCAGCACCAAACGTGCACATCCGGCTGGTCGGCCCGTGGCCCTATGCATCACCAGACAGTGCCTGGAACTGGCATCAAACTCGTCTCTTTCCAGCTTATCGGGGCAGGCTTCAGCCGGTTCATACTGAAACTCCTCGCAATAAACCCGGTAGCGCACCGTGTAAACGTATTCAAGCTGTGCAGGCGTAGTCGCCTGCTCAAGGATGAAATAACGCTGGAACTCCTCAACCAGGGAAGCGTTCTCTTTTTCCATGAGATCTACCATAGTGTCACCATAAAGCCGCAGTCATTTGCTGGATAAACCGCCACCAACAGTAGCGCTTAGCCTATATTGAGTAAAGATTCCGATTACCGGATTCGGTTACTGATGTACGAGACCACATCAACCATTGCATTATCAATGATCTGGAAAACCCGCTCGAAACCCTCCGCACTGCCATAATACGGGTCGGGCACCTCACGCAACGGCTGGCCCACATGATGACTGAGCAGGAAGGACAGCTTGCTCTGCGACTCTGCCGGGCACAGCTCCATCAGATCACGCATATTCCCTTCATCCATCGCGAAAATAAACTCACTGCGCTGCAGATCGCGCTCGGTGACGCGGCGCGCCCTCATGCCAGACAGGTCGATGCCGCGCAGTGCGGCCACCTTCTGCGCGCGCTGGTCCGGTCGACAGCCTGGCATCGACGCCTTGGTGCCGGCAGAACCGACTTCCACCGTATGGCGCAGGTCAGATCGCTGCAGGTGATGTCGCAGCAAACCCTCGGCCATGGGTGAACGGCAGATATTTTCGGTACAGACCAGCAATACGCCAGTTTTGCTCTGAAACAGATTCAATCAAAAATCTCCAGGACCGGGGCGAAATATACGATTTATCAGGGGGGTGTCGAGACCAGGCCCTGCAACAGGGGTTGAATATACCTGGCCGGTATAGCGTAGGTGATGCCCGACGGCCGGGCTAGCATAGTCTCCTTCGTCTCCTTGACTACCACACTATTGACGACACCAATTACGGTGCCACTCTCAAGCTCGAACACCGGACTACCGCTGTTTCCCGGATAGGCGGTGGCGTCCAACTGGAACGCATCAAAACCACTGCGCATGCGTTTTATCTTGACCGAATTGAGCTCATTGGCATGCGCCGACGGCTGCGCCGCTGGTGTAATGGCAGAGACCATGCCGCGATGAGTAACAGGGTAAAGACCCAATGCCATCCCGAGTGGAAACCCGGTAAACGCGATGCTCTGGCCTTCCCTTACTCTGTCAGAATTCCCCAGCCGCAGCGGCGGCAAGGCCGACCCCTGGATTTCCAGTAATGCGAGATCATGCTCTTCATCTCTGCGCACTTCCAGCGCCGGATGAGCGGTGACTTCCACCCCCGTACCTGAAAAAATAGCCAGCGTCTGGTTATTGTCTACATCCAGTGGTATGTCGATGACATGTGCGTTGGTAATAATGTGCCTGCCATCACCCACCACAAAACCAGTCGCCAGATACACCACCCTGTCACCTTTGACATTGGGTTGGCGCGGGGGATAAGCCGTGCCGACCGCCACAATACTAGGGCGCACGTTATCAATCAGATCGGAAAGGCTCGCCGACCAGGCCAGCGGCGCCAGCATCAGGCAGTAAAGGATGCACGCTCGAATAGAGCGGGATAAGCCTTTCATGTGCAATTACTCACAGTTCACCATCGTTGTCATTGTCCCAAGGCGGCATTCATCGCACAATCCACTCGGTCCACGCCTTTAGTGGTCTACAATAGCATCCTTCCACCGACGAGCCACAGCGCATACTCCCGATCACTATGCCAGACCTGATTCACCAATTCATCACCAGAAGTGCGCTAGCCTCGCCTGCAGCACCGGCCCTGCTGTTCAAGGATCAGTGCTTCACCTACGGGCAGCTGCAGGAGCAGGTAGACGCACTGGCCAACGCCCTGCTTGGTTTGGGGGTTGGACCGGGGGAGCGGGTCGCGGTTTATCTGCCAAAACAACCCGAAACGGTATTTACGCTGTTTGGTGCAGCAGCAGCGGGGGCGTGTTTTGTCCCAATCAATCCACTGCTGAAGCCCCGTCAATTAGCGCACATCCTGCCCCACTGTAATGTCAGGGTTTTAATTACATCGACCTCACGATTGGAATCACTGCTGAGCGTGGTCAGTGACTGCCCGGACTTGCACACCATAGTCGTGTTAGAGGCGTCGCTGCCGGACAGTGCACACAATCTGCCGCAGGCCGTTGTTAGTTATCATAAGTTGGTGCACGCAACGGGAAGCACCCTCCCCCGACACCGCCGGATTGATACCGACATGACGGCCATACTCTACACCTCGGGCAGCACGGGTAATCCAAAAGGTGTGGTGCTCTCCCATCGCAATATGGTGGCTGGCGCGCGCAGCGTTGCAAGTTATCTTGGCAATGTGCCCGAAGACCGGATTCTGGCCGTACTACCGCTGAGTTTTGACGCTGGCCTAAGCCAGTTGACCACCGCCTTCTCCGTTGGTGCTTCCGTAGTCTTGATGGATTACCTGTTGCCGCGCGACGTGCTCCGGGCGGTAGCTCGTTACAAGATCACGGGGCTGGCCGCCGTGCCGCCATTGTGGAATCAACTCAAGGATCTGCAGTGGCCTGCTGAGGGAGTTGAGTCCCTGCGTTATATCACCAATACGGGCGGCGCGATGCCGGTACCGACAACTCGCGCCCTGCAAAGAGTATTACCACAGACCCTCATTTACCTGATGTATGGTCTCACCGAGTCGTTTCGCTCAACCTATCTGCCACCCGATCAGATCGATGTGCGCCCCGAATCGATGGGCAAGGCCGTACCCAATGCAGAGATCCTTGTTATCAATGAAGAGGGCCGGGAATGCGGCCCCCGCGAACCGGGCGAACTGGTGCACCGCGGTGCTTTGGTGAGCCTCGGCTACTGGAACGACCCCGAGAAAACGGCAGAGCGCTTCAAGCCATGCCCCACCCAGCCCCCGGAAATACCGAACACTGAACTGGCAGTATGGTCAGGCGACCAGGTCATGAAGGATGAAGAGGGCTACCTCTACTTCATCAGCCGCAAGGATGAAATGATCAAGACATCAGGCTACCGGGTGAGCCCTACAGAGGTGGAAGAGAGCGCCTACGCCTCCGGGCTCGTTGCCGCTGCGGCGGCAGTAGGACTCACACATGCCATGCTCGGCCAGGCAATCCTGCTCATCGTGACTCCCGGCGGCGGAGCGCCTGCCAGCCGTGAACTTGAGGACGCTGTTATGGCCCATTGTCGCAAGGAACTTCCGAATTTTATGGTGCCCACGGTCATCGTTGCCCGCAGCAGCTTGCCGCACAACCAGAACGGCAAAATTGATCGCCGCCTGCTCGCTGAGGAATATCTGGACATTTTTCAGATAGCGGCGCAGTGAGCGACTCAGCCGTGATCGATTCAGCCGCCACCGCAAATCCAGTGCCGCACGCTGACATGAATCAATTCAAGGTGGTCGACAACTGCCTGCAGATCGGGGGCCAGCCGCTGACAGAAGTTGCCAAAGCGGTGGGGAAAATCCCATTCTATGCCTATGATCGCAGTGTGATCAGTACGCAACTCCAAGCGCTGCGCGCCCTGCTTCCGTGCGACCTTAAATTACACTACGCAGTTAAGGCTAACCCCATGCCCGAAGTCGTGCGGCATCTTGCGGCGCAGGTCGACGGGCTGGATGTCGCCTCTGCCGCAGAATTACGCTTGGCACTGGAAATCGGCACGGATCCGCGGCACATCAGCTTTGCCGGCCCTGGAAAATCCAATGAGGATCTCAGCGCTGCGGTCGCCAGCGGCGTCATTATTAATATGGAATCGACTGGTGAGATGCACCGCATCGCATCGCTGGCTGAGGCCAGCGGCACTCGCCCACGCGTTGCCATTCGGGTAAACCCTGATTTCGAGCTTAAGTCAGCCGGCATGAAAATGGGTAGTGGCCCACAGCCTTTTGGCGTAGATGCGGAGCAGGTACCCGCCATGCTCCAGACACTGGGAACGCTACCTTTGGACTTTATGGGCTTCCATATTTTTAGCGGCTCCCAAAACCTGAGGGAACAGGCCATCATAGAAGCGCAGGCCAAAACGTTTGAACTGGCCGTTCGGCTTAGCCGCATTGCGCCCTCGCCCGTGCGCTGGCTCAACATTGGCGGAGGGCTGGGAGTACCGTACTTTCCCGGTGAAAAACGCTTGGACATGGCCGCTATTGCGGGGAATCTCAGCACTCTGGTAGCGGCTGCCAGAACACAGCTACCCGATGCAGAAATTGTCATGGAGCTGGGTCGCTACCTCGTTGCCGAGGCGGGAATCTATGTCTGCGAGGTTGTTGACAGGAAGGTGTCTCGAGGAGAGACGTTCCTGATCACCAATGGTGGTCTGCATCACCACCTTGCCGCCTCTGGCAATTTTGGCCAGATCATTCGCAAGAATTACCCGCTTTGCGTGGGTAATCGTGTCGCCGATACTGCCCTTGAGATCGTCACTGTCGTGGGACCCCTTTGCACCCCGCTGGACTTGCTGGGAAACAAGGTGCGTTTGCCGGCCGCAGCACCCGGTGACCTCATCGTAATCTTCCAGTCCGGGGCTTATGGCCTGACGGCGAGTCCACTGAATTTTCTCAGCCACCCCTATCCTGG
>JBDNIE010000248.1:0-8249 GCA_041688425.1 Halioglobus sp.
GTTGTTTCTCCTATGATGGGGTAGCGGTGTACACCATATACCACTTTGTGATACATTTTTACGTCAATCATTCATAGCACCTAGTGGTATACTAAGACAGTGGATGTCTACTTGACCAAGCAGGCTCAAAAATGGGCTAAAAGCAATGGGGTCACCAACACGGCGCTGAAGGATGCGGCGGCAGAGGTGGCCGCAGGCCAGAACGACGGCGACCAGGGCGCTGGGGTCTACAAGAAGCGGATCGCTGCCAAGAAAGGCAAAGGTAAAAGCGGCGGCAGTCGAACGTTGCTAGCCTGGAACCACGGAGACCGTGTCGTTTATATGTTTGGTTACGACAAATCTGAAATGGGTGTGGTTCCAAAGAAGGCACTAAAGGCATTCAAAGATGCCGCAAAGGTTTGGAAAGCGCAGACTGACGAAGAAATGAAGAAGGCCGTAGAAGCCGGCCATGTAAAGAAAATCTAGGAAAACTACTAAATACAAGAGCGGGCGCTGATAGAACTGGCATGCCCGCACAATGCAGAGGAGGCGATATCATGGAGGCCCGTAACGAGACCCGTGTAGCCAAGACGAAAGGTCCGGCGAGGAAGAAGTCTGTTGTCCGCAAAGCGAAGGCGAAGCCGCAGCAGAGAATAAAAGTATTCACTGAAACCGTCGGCATGAACGACCCGACCGATAGCATGCTGGCCGCTATTCACGAAAGCATGTCTGGCCTGCACGACAGCGGACTGATAGACAAAGAGACGATGAGAGGTTTCGATGAGAGCTGCTTGCCGAAGGTGAAAGTGCTTCAGGCGAATGAGATAAAAGTGTTAAGGACGCAGGCTGGCGTTAGTCAGGCCGTTTTCGCTCAGTATCTAAACACGACCAAGTCCACCGTCTCCCAATGGGAGCAGGGCTTAAAGCACCCGAACGGTATTGCTCAAAAGCTGCTAAACATTGTGGCTGACAAAGGGTTAAAGGTCCTCATCTAATCACGCGGTAATGAGCCTTGGATTGTCAGAAAAAAGTTCACCACTGGTTTCGAATACGACATTTGGCCGCTTGGTGGGTCGATAAATTACCAGCGTCGGCTACGCTGCCATGATGCAAAGTACCCGCTACTACGACCAGCATGCCGAAGCGCTGTCTAACCAGTACAACGCCATTGCGTCTGAGGCCATTCATCGAAGCTGGTTGAAGAACCATCTATCGAAGACGCCTGGCTTTGCCTGCGATATCGGCGCCGGCTCAGGGCGGGATGCCAATTGGCTGGCTTCCAAAGGGTGGGATGTTGTGGCGGTGGAGCCCAGTGCAGAAATGCGCGAGCGGGCCATGCAAGCCTCTCTCCCGAGTGTTACCTGGCTTGATGATGCCTTGCCTCACCTCAATAAGCTGAGCTCCCTGGGTCATCGTTTTGATCTGATATTGCTCAGCGCAGTCTGGATGCACGTATCGCCCTCTGCGCGGGAAAGAGCGTTCAGGATATTGTCTGAATTGCTGAAGCCTTCCGGTGTACTTGTTATTACCCTGCGCCACGGTAGTGACGAACAGGAAAATGCGCTGCGCGGGTTTAATAGCGTGCCAGCAGAGGAGGTACTTGAATACGCCAGGTCTCGTGCGGTGGCGCTCACCGATCGTTTCTGCACGCCAGATCAGTCACGTGACCACGTCTCCTGGGAGACCCTCGTTTTCACCGTGCCCGATGACGGGACGGGTAGTCTGCCCTTGCTAAGGCACATTATTGTCAATGATGATAAGGCGGCGTCCTACAAGCTTGGTTTGCTGCGCGCGCTAACGCGCATCGCGGAGAGTGCGCCGGGTATAGTGACGGCCAGAACCGATGACTATGTGGAGATCCCGTTTGGTATTGTCGGCCTTTACTGGCTCAAACAATACAAGCCACTGGTGCTTCAGCATGGGATTCGCCAGCATCCAAACAAGCACTCCGGTTACGGCTTCGCGAAAGACGATTTTTACCAGCTTAAGGAAATCTCCAATTACGATCTGAGAGTGGGGGCAAGTTTCGAAGGGGAGCGGGCCGCCATTGTGACAGGGGCGATTCGTGATGCCTGCGTAAATATCAAGGCCATGCCTGCGAGATACATCACTTATCCCGGACAGAATCGAGCCATCTTCGACTGCGAAACACGCAGCGTAAGAAGAAAGCCGGAGCGTATAACCCTCAGCAAGGAGCACCTGACAACATTTGGCGTCTTTCGAGTACCAGCGGCGTTGTGGCAAACCTTCAGCCAGTATGCCTGCTGGCTGGAGCCTGCCATCATCAGGGAGTGGTCGGGTTTGACTGCAAGGTGGGGTCTGGCAGATTACGGTCCGGCGAATCTCGACGCGTTCGAGTGGCAGGAAGGGAAGCGCGATACCTCGCTGGTCTCGAAACGTGTGGCGGCGCTCCGCGAGGAAAATGCATCGCTTTACTGCGTTTGGTCCGCAGCGAAATTGCGCAACGTGCATATTGACCATTGCTTCCCTTGGTCCCGCTGGTTCAATAATGATCTCTGGAATCTGCTACCCACTAACGATGCGATAAATATCAGCAAGGGCGACAAGCTCCCGTCGGGCCTTGCCATGAGCGATGCGCATACCCGTATTCTCGACTGGTGGCGAATCGCCTATATCGATTCACCACTGAAGCAGCAATTTCTGCTGGAAGCTGAATCCTCGCTGCCGAGGCTGGCGGATGGACCGCTTGTGCTGGATGACATTTATACATCCATGTTGCACCAGCGTGCGCGGCTTAAGGCGGATCAGCAGTTGGTGGAGTGGCCGCTTCGGTAAATTTTTTTAATGAAGAGGAAAATTGAAATTACATATAGACTTGGCGTCAGTTATTGATCCGAAGGCGCAATATGAAAAAGCGCATCGATGCCACGGCTGCAATTATCGTCAAAGATAATAGGGCGCGCCGCTCGCCGCAGATCAGGTACGCATCTAGCTGGATACTGGGAGTTCCTCGGTGGTAAGTCTGGGGAGAGCGAGACTCATGAGCACTGCCTAGCCCATGAGTTGAAAGAGGAATTCAATATCAATACGAGAATAGGTTCCTTTTGGGGGAAAGCGTTTGTGATTATGGTGCCAAGGTTGTTCGTCTAATGGCTTATCAGGTAGAGTATCTATCGGGTGGCTTTGAGTTGATTGCCCATGATGACTTGAGCTGGTTAGTCGTGGATGATCTCAATTCTGTTCAATGTGCTCCGGCAGATGTTCCCTTGTTGGAGCATTACCAAGCCGAGGTTAGAGACTGAGAGCAGGTAAACTAAGCCCATGAATCGCGCTTATTATAAAAGTAGTATTGCTGAATTCCTTGATGAAGACCCAGTTCATATACTTGGGACGATGGTGCATGAGCACCCTTTTGCTCTGTTAGCCACACAGCGGGACGCTTGGGTTGATCAAGTGAAATTGTTGCAATCAGTCTTGAAGGCGTTTACTGGTCATATCTATTTTGAATATTCGATCCCGAGGATGGGCAAGCGCATCGATGTATTGTTGGTTATCGAAAATGCCATATTTGTGGTCGAATTCAAGGTGGGAGCCGCTTCATTTTTTAGGCAAGATCTAGATCAAGTTACTGACTATGCACTCGATTTGCGAAATTTCCATGAAGGCAGTCACGAAGTTCATATTGCTCCAATATTGGTTTCGACTGAGTTTGAAGGTGAAGCACGCACTACTATCCGTCAACTGAAAGACAAGCTGTTTGCGCCGATCTGTTGCAACGGTTCTGACTTAGGCAGATTAATTACTCAGGTATTGGCGCTAATCACGGAAGGGCCTATTGATATACCTGCTTGGGAAGCGAGTGGGTATAAACCTACACCCACGATCATTGAAGCAACCCTTGCCTTATACAACGGACATTCCGTGGTAGATATAGCTCGTAGTGATGCTGGTGCAATTAACCTAAGTAAAACATCAGCGTCAGTTGCAGAGATTATTAAAATGTCACGAGAGAGCGGTGAGAAAGCGATTGTCTTTGTCACGGGCGTCCCGGGTGCAGGGAAGACATTGGTTGGCCTAAATGTGGCTACTGCGCACATTGACTCGGATGATGAACTTTATAGTGTGTTTTTGTCAGGCAACGGTCCTTTGGTGTCCATACTTCAAGAAGCTTTGGCTAGAGATAAAGTCGCGCGTGGAGAGGAAAAAGGTGAAAAAATTCGTAAGGGAGAAGCGAGAAGCGAAGTGAAGGCGTTCATTCAAAACGTCCATCATTTTCGTGATGAGGGTTTAGAAAATCTTGAAAGAGCCCCTATAGAACATGTTGCCATTTTCGATGAGGCGCAACGAGCTTGGGATCGTGCCCAAACTGTCGATTTCATGAAAAGGAAGAAGGGCCAGCCAAACTTTGATCAGTCTGAGCCTGAGTTTTTGATTTCGTGTATGAATAGACATGGGGACTGGGCCGTCGTGGTATGCCTGGTAGGTGGAGGTCAGGAAATCAACAAGGGGGAAGCAGGCATCTTCGGTTGGTCGAAGGCCGTTAAGGAATCTTTTCCGGACTGGAAAATATATGCGTCTGACCAGTTGTTCGATGCAGAATATGGTGGTCATTCCACTATTGAGGGCTTACGTTCGATCAGAGGCACTAAGTTTGTTCCCGAATTGCATTTAAAATCATCTATGCGCTCTTTCCGAAGCGAGAATGTGTCTCTTTTCGTGAAGCAGTTGCTTGATCGTGAATTGGCGCAGGCGCAAGTCTCTTTTAGAGAATTGTCTTCAAACTACCCCATTTGCTTAACTCGCAACCTTGAGAGTGGGCGCGAATGGCTGAGAGAGAACGCGAGAGGTTCGGAGCGATACGGGATTGTCGTTTCGTCCCAAGCTGAAAGATTGCGACCCTTAGGTGTCCATGTCAAAGCTCCGGTGAATCCAGTCAATTGGTTTTTAGATGGTAAAGATCACGTGCGTTCATCCTATTATTTAGAAGATGTGGCGACTGAGTTTCACGTGCAAGGCCTAGAACTGGATTGGGCATGTTTGGTGTGGGATGCGGACTTTCGATATGCGCCCGATGGTTGGAAAAACTGGTCTTTTGGAGGCAACAAATGGCAGCGCATCAAGAAAGAAGAGCGCCAGATGTACCAAAAGAACGCCTATCGAGTTTTATTAACGAGGGCTCGTCAGGGAATGATTGTCGTTGTGCCCGAAGGCGATGACAGCGATTTAACAAGGCCTCGAAGCTATTATGACGCCACCTATGACTATCTGGCCGAGATTGGTCTTGCCGTTGTGTAGATTCAGCAACGGATTTGTTCGGTGCATGCTGGCTTATGTGGCTTAGATTGAAGATTTGGCCGGTGTAGTTACATCCAGAACTCTAGGGACATTAAAGAATAGCCAATCACGGTGGAATTGAGATGATTCAGGATATTGCGGAAGAACTTCGGGAATTTTCGGCTGAGCGGGAGTGGGAACAGTTCCATACCCCAAAGAATGTTTCTATGGCACTTTCAGTCGAAGCGTCGGAGCTTTTGGAGATATTTCAGTGGCTGACCCCTGAAGAAAGCGAACACCTCAGTTCTGAGCAGTACATCAGGGTGGCCGAGGAAATCGGGGATGTTGCCAATTATTTAATCCGCCTTTGTGATCTGCTTGATCTCGATTTGGAGGAATGTGCACGGAAGAAGATTGACATCAACCGGGCCAAGTATCCGGCAGAAAAGGTGCGTGGAAGCTCTAAAAAATATACGGACTACGACGAATGATTGTCTACTCTGCAAAGAAACAACAATTTGTCGATGATGTGCGCACGAATGTTATACATGACAAAATTCTTGCTGAGTTCAGGAGAAATCTTGGTCGAAAGGTCGCTGAAAATGAAATCGCTTCATGGCGTAATTCCATGCAGTTTATGGAATCGGTTGTTAGTGATCCCGAGCTTCCCGCCGACGCGGGCGTTTCTATTGAATACAACATCCCGCTAACTAACAATCGTGTCGATTTTATCTTAACAGGTAGGGATCACAATGGCGTGGAGACCGCCGTGATAATTGAGCTGAAACAATGGTCTAAGGTGTCCATATCCAATAAGGATGCCATTGTGAGTACGGCACTGGGCGGAGGGATTCGAGAGACCAGCCATCCGTCTTATCAGGCTTGGTCCTATGCAGCATTGATAGAGGATTATAACGAAACGGTCCGATTTGAATCCATAGCACTCAAGCCCTGTGCCTATTTGCATAATCTGGATTCTGACGAAGCTATCAGAGACCCGTTCTACCAAGAGCACATCAACAAAGCCCCTGTGTTTATTTCCAAAGATGTAGAAAAGTTGGCGGCCTTCCTCAAACAGTTTGTTAAGACCGGTGATGCGGACGACATTATGTTCCGTATCGAGCACGGCAAGATCAAGCCTTCCAAAAATTTGGCAGACAGCCTTGTGTCGATGATACAGGGCAATACCGAGTTTTTGATGATCGATGATCAAAAGCTTGTCTATGAGACGGCGCTCGATCTTGCGGCGAAGGGGGCAGGTGAGAAAAAACAGGTATTGATTGTAGAGGGCGGGCCGGGCACGGGGAAGTCAGTGGTGGCAATTAACCTACTGGTTGAGCTTACGAAAAGAGGAAAGGTGGCGCAGTACGTTTCCAAAAATCAGGCGCCGAGAATGGTATACGCCGCGCGTTTAAAGGGTTCGATTACGAGAGGGCGTATTGATAATCTGTTTAAGGGGTCGGCTTCGTATACTGGGGTCGATACAGGGTTCTTTGATGCACTGATCGTCGATGAGGCACATCGGCTCATCGCAAATAACCGCTACAACAAGGACAGCGAAAATCAGGTTAAAGAGTTGATCGGCGCTTCCAAGTTGGCGATATTTTTTATTGATGAAGCTCAGATGGTGACCTGGAGTGATATCGGTACCAAGGCAGAAATTCACCAATGGGCGGATTCCCTTGGGGCACAGGTACAGGAGTTACGCCTGGACTCCCAGTTCCGATGCAATGGGTCAGACGGCTATCTTGCCTGGGTGGATGACGTGCTAGAGATTCAGGGAACGGCGAATCCCACCCTTGAGGGCATCGATTATGAGTTCAAAGTCTTTGATGACCCAGTCGCTATGCGACAAGCAATCCGGGAGAAGAATCTCGAGTGCAACAAGGCACGTATGGTGGCCGGCTATTGCTGGGACTGGATCAGCGATTCAAGAAAGAAGTCGAATAACCCATCGGCTATGGATATTGTAATTCCCGAAACCGGTTTTGAGGCGCAGTGGAATCTGGCCAACGATGGTAGCTTGTGGATTATGGCAGGTAATTCTGTCAACGAAGTTGGTTGTATTCATACCTGTCAGGGCCTGGAGCTGGACTACATTGGTGTCATTGTCGGCGAGGACCTGATTGTTCGCGATGAAGAAGTGGTCACTGATGCTGGTAAACGCTCAAAGATGGACGCTTCCATCCGAGGATTCAAAAAGCTGCTGAAGGAGAATCCGGTGGCAGCAGAGGAAAAGGCCGATACAATTATTAAGAATACTTACCGCACCTTGATGACCCGCGGTCAGAAGGGTTGCTACCTATTCTGTGTTGACCCAGAGACCAATGCGTACTTTAACGCCAGGGCGAAAGCGATTTCACCGGCGCGGTTGGTTGCTGTGAAAGAAACGTATCCGGGCTTGCGGCTGGTAGTGGTGGATGTCGCGCCGGAGGAGCGCTATGTGACAGCCGTCCCGCTGGTTAATCTCAGGGCCGCTGCAGGTGATTTCAGCATGGCGCAAACCGTTGAAGTTTGTGACTGGGTAAGACTGCCGGAACCGCTTGCGCATAAGGCGGGCCATTTCGTTGCACAGGTGGTTGGTGAGTCTATGAACCGACGTATACCCAATGGGTCCTGGTGTTTGTTCAAGCCGGACCAGGGCGGTTCACGAGAGGATAAAATCGTACTGGTTCAGTCATCGGATATCCAGGACGCAGAAACGGGCAGCAGTTATACTATCAAGTGTTACCACAGTGAAAAATCAATCACCGCTGACGGCGAATGGGAGCACAGCAAAATCCTATTGCGGCCGATGAGTACGGTAGCAGCGTTCAAAGACATCGTACTGGACAGTAGTGACCAGTTAGAGCTAACAGTTATTGGTGAGTTTGTGGCCGTGTTGTGAGCAGTGGGTGATAGTTTAGAAACGGGGGCATACCCTGGATGCGAGCTCTGGAGAATCCTGACTAAGCATGCGAGGAACTCGCGTGATATGGGCAACCCAACATGCCGGTGTTAACACAGCAATCGAGGATACGCTCAAGGTCTGGCGA
>JBDNIE010000249.1:0-31616 GCA_041688425.1 Halioglobus sp.
GTCAGAATTCTTGCATCTTCGAGGTGGGCCTCGCCAATATTGTACGCGGCCAGAGCAAGCCAGGTGCGATCTGGTTCCTTGATTCTCTGTGGCAGTCGCCGCTTTATTTTTTTCAGGTAGCGAGCCCCGCCGCGTAGGCTGTGGGTGGCGTCCAGTCGATTCCCTACACCCAGTTCTTGGGCGGTGGCCTCGGTTAACATCATCATGCCGCGAACCCCCGTGGGGGAGGTGGCCTTGGGATTCCAGTGCGATTCCTGGTAGGCGATGGCGGCCAACAGATGCCAGTCCATGCGATATTCGTTGGCGACTTTCTTGATCAAGGCCTCGTAGGTTGGCAGTGAGTCCTCGACATTCTGCGCAAATTCAAATGCATTCATGCGCGAGACACCTTCGGTGTGCCCGAAGTATTGTTCATGCAGTCGGGTCAGCGTCCCGTCGCTTTGCAGGCGGAGTATAAAATCGTCGATAAATGTGAGCAGCCGTGAGTTGTGTATACCGGGTGGCAAGTACCAGACCATATTCTGTTCCCGTCCCAAGTCAAAGGCCACCTTTTGGCGTGGGTAGAGCGCCTGTTGCACTTCAAACTCGTTCGAGTCAACGACCGCCAACTGCGCCAGATCGCCCTTCAGCAGTTCCAGCAACTGGGTGGTGTCAGCTTCATCGATCTCCTCCCACTGCAGGTCCGGCAACTCACTCATTTGCAGCGTCTTTAGCATTTGTGCGTGGCTTGAACCCGCCAGTGTGACTATTTTTTGTCCGGAGAGCTCGGCAAGACTGCCCGGTCGCGTGCTGCCCGTGACGTAAATGACCTGCGGTGTGAGCCGGGAGTAGGGAATTGAGTGGCGAAATTGCGCTGCCCGTTCTTCCGTCAGCGTGAGGCCCGCAGCTGCCATATTGACGTTTTGGCGACGTAACCTGGTAAAGAGGTCAGTCAGGTTGTAGGCGGTTTCCATCCTCAGCTCGACACCCAAAGCTTCGGCCAGCATTGCGGACAAAGCATACTCAAAGCCGGTGGGACCATTTTTATCAAGGTAGTAGGTAGTGGGGCTGTTGCGGCTCACGACGACAAGTTCCCCGCGATCCTGTATCTCCGCGAGTGAATCCTGTCGCCCGCAGCCGCCCAGCATGGCGAGCAACACCACCGCCAGCAATAGCGTATGAAGTCTCATGCTTGGCATTCTAGCAGGGGCTAGGACAATGCCTACAGTGATAAATCGGGTGGCAATTTTGCGCGATTTCGATTAACGGTGGCAGTCCAAATACAGTACAATGCGCCACCCCGAAATACCTCCTGATGGAGCTCTTCACACCATGCTATCCCTGCGCGGCGCGACCGCACTGTCTCAATTTCGCCGCGAAAAACTGGCGCAGAGAATCCACGCCGTCCATCCCGGTATTCGGTTATTGCATGCTGAATTTGTGCATTTTGCGCAGCTGCATCAACCCCTTATCGGGGAGCGGCAGCGCACGCTCGTCCGCCTGCTCACCTATGGCCCCGAGTTGACGGCAACGGAAGTTGATCGTCCAGCTGAGGGCACACTGATGCTGGCAGTGCCGCGACCAGGCACGATCTCCCCCTGGTCCAGTAAGGCCACGGATATTGCGCATAATTGTGGTCTTGTGGAAGTGGAGCGTGTGGAACGTGGCCTGGCCTGGTATCTGCGTCTGCCCGCGGGTCTGGATAATGTCGCGCGCGCCATGCTTGAGTCGCTTTTGCATGACCGCATGACGGAGACTCTGATGCCTACGCTGGAATCAGCAGAGATCTTATTCAGTCATGCTGCACCGCAACCGATAACGATGGTGGATGTGCTCAAGGGTGGTCGGCAGGCGTTACTGGATGCAGATCGCAGCCTGGGTCTCGCACTGGCCAGTGATGAAATCGATTACTTGCTGGAAAGTTTTATTGCGCTGGGGCGTAACCCCAGCGATGTTGAATTGATGATGTTCGCGCAGGCCAACTCAGAACACTGCCGACATAAAATTTTCAATGCCGACTGGACGATCGATGGGCAGCCCCAGACGCATTCACTTTTCAACATGATTCGCAATACCCATGAGTGTGGCGGTGAGAATGTACTGTCGGCGTATTCCGATAATGCGGCAGTTGTCGCTGGGCCGGTTGCAGGTCGGTTCTATCCAGACCCGCAATCAGGCGAGTACAACTTTTCCCAGGAGAATATTCACCTGTTGATGAAGGTGGAGACGCATAACCATCCCACGGCCATTGCGCCATTTTCCGGCGCGGGCACGGGTGCGGGTGGTGAAATTCGTGATGAAGGTGCCGTAGGCAGAGGTTCGAAGCCGAAAGTAGGACTGACGGGTTTCTCTGTATCGAACCTGAATATTCCAGGTTTCGTGCAGCCTTGGGAAGGCGATTATGGAAAACCTGAACGCATTGTAAGCGCGCTGGACATCATGGTGGAAGGGCCTATTGGTGCTGCAGCGTTTAATAACGAATTTGGTCGCCCCAACCTCTGCGGCTATTTTCGCAGCTTCGAGATGGAGGTGCCGGGAGTCGAGGGCACTGAGGTGCGTGGCTATCACAAGCCGATCATGATCGCCGGTGGCTACGGTAACGTCCGCGATGCTCATGTGGCGAAAGGTGATTACCGTCCCGGTGCCAAACTCATAGCGCTGGGTGGGCCTGCGATGCTGATTGGACTTGGCGGGGGTGCTGCCTCCTCAATGGCCAGTGGACAGAGTCATGCGGACCTCGATTTTGCATCGGTGCAGCGCCAGAATCCGGAGATGGAGCGCCGCTGCCAGGAGGTGATAGACCGCTGCTGGCAGTTGGGTGACGCTAACCCCATTGCGTTTATCCACGATGTGGGCGCCGGCGGCTTGTCCAACGCTTTCCCTGAACTGGTTAAGGACGGCGGTCGGGGCGGGCGCTTTGAGCTGCGCAATGTGCCTAACGATGAGCCGGGTATGTCGCCGCTGGAGATCTGGTGCAACGAGTCCCAGGAGCGGTATGTGATGGCGGTGGAGCCGGAGAATCTGGCGCGCTTCACTGACATTTGTGAGCGCGAGCGCTGCCCATTCGCGGTGGTGGGTGAAGCCACCGAAGCGCTGCATCTGCAATTGACTGATAGCCATTTTGACAATGCACCCGTCGACATTCCGATGTCGGTGTTGTTCGGCAAGCCGCCGCGCATGAGTCGCGATATTCACCGGCGGCATATTGCTAAACCCGCGCTGCAGCTCGACATTTCGGTGCAGGATGCACTGCTGCGCGTGTTGCAGGTGCCCAGTGTTGCCAGTAAGAATTTCCTTATCACGATTGGTGATCGCTCAGTGACCGGCATGGTTGCACGCGACCAGATGGTCGGTCCGTGGCAGGTGCCAGTTGCAGACTGCGCGGTGACCACGGTGTCTTATGATTCCTTTGCAGGTGAGGCTATGTCTATCGGTGAGCGCACGCCGTTGGCTCTGGTGGATGGCCCTGCCTCCGGTCGTATGGCGGTTGCCGAGGCGATTACCAATATTGCGGCAGCTGCAATTGGCGACATTCGTAATATCAAGCTATCGGCGAATTGGATGTGCGCAGCAGGCTATGGCGTCGAGGATGAAGCGCTGTACGACACGGTGCGCGCCATTGGCATGGAATTTTGCCCGGCACTGGGTATCACCATTCCTGTCGGTAAAGACTCCATGTCTATGCGCACTGCCTGGGCGGACGGAGATCTGGCAAAGTCCGTCACAGCGCCCATGTCTCTGATTATCTCGGCTTTTTCGCCAGTGTTGGACGTTCGCCTCACCGCGACGCCGCAATTGCAGCCCGAGGCGGATGCGGCATTGGTGTTGCTCGATCTTGGGCACGGGGCCAATCGACTTGGTGGTTCCGCGCTTGCGCAGGCCTGCGGCCAGTTGGGCGATAGTGTGCCGGATATCGAAAGCGCCGACCACCTGAAGGCTTTTTATACGCTGGTGCAGGAATTTTTATCGAGGGGCGAATTGCTCGCCTACCATGATCGATCCGACGGCGGCTTGCTGGTGACCTTGTTGGAAATGGCCTTTGCCGGACACTGTGGCTTGCAGGTTGACGTGTCGGCACTGCCGGGCAGCGGCATTGAAAAGCTGTTCAATGAAGAGGCAGGCGCCGTCCTGCAGGTGCCCAGGGCCGAGTTAGACAGGCTGCAATCGCGCGCGTCGGAGCTCGGTATCGGCCATTGTTTGCACGAAATTGGCCAGGCGGCCAGCGGCGATGTCGTGAGTGTGGTCGACGGCGATGAGCGTATTCTCAGCGACAGCCGTTCTCGCCTGCAGCAACTCTGGTCGCGCACCAGCTATGAAATTCAGGCACTGCGGGACAATCCGGATTGCGCACGCGAAGAGTATGAGCGGCATCTAAGCGACGATCCGGGGCTTTGTGCCACGGTGAATTTTGATATTGCCGAGGATATCACTGCGCCTTACATTGCGACGGGTGCGCGCCCGAGAGTGGCTATTCTGCGCGAGCAGGGTGTCAACGGCCATGTGGAAATGGGGGCGGCCTTCCACCGCGCCGGTTTCGCGCCGTTTGATGTGCACATGAGTGATTTGCTCAGCGCTCGCGTCGACCTTGCACAGTTTCGCGGTTTGGTGGCCTGTGGCGGATTTTCCTTCGGCGATGTGTTGGGAGCAGGGGAGGGGTGGGCCAAGAGTATCCTGTTAAACGAGGCCTTGCGCGATACTTTCAGCGCGTACTTTCAGCGCGAAGACACTTTTACGCTGGGTGTATGCAACGGTTGCCAGATGGTGTCTGCCCTTAAGGAGTTGATCCCAGGTGCGGCCCATTGGCCGCGCTTTGTGCGCAATCGGTCCGAGCAGTTTGAGGCTCGAGTGGCACTGGTCAGAGTGGAATCCAGCCCCTCTGTGTTGTTGTCGGATATGGCCGGTTCCCACCTGCCCATCGCTGTTGCGCACGGTGAGGGTAGAGCACAGTTTGCAGACGAGCATGCGCAAACTGCTTGCGAGGCTAGCAGCACAGTGGCCTTGCGGTATGTCGAGAATACGCTTTCTGTGGCTGATAAATACCCCGCCAACCCCAATGGTTCTCCGCTGGGGATTACGGGCCTGACCAGTGAGGACGGTCGCGCCACCATTATGATGCCGCACCCGGAGCGTGTCTTTCGGACGGTGCAAAATTCATGGGCACCGAGGCATTGGGGCGAGGACGGCGCCTGGCTGCGCCTGTTCCGCAATGCCCGGCGCTGGATAGATTGACGGCTATCCGGAAACTACCCTTGTGGCCGCTGCCTGTTAATTTATAATGGCGCACTTTTCGCGCGGGGGCAGTCTGTGCTCCCGTAGCCTGTTTTCCAGTTAGAGTGACACTATGCTGAACAAGTACCCACTGTGGAAATACCTCCTTGTGCTGTTGGTGCTGCTGCTGGGGGTCTTTTATGCCGCGCCCAACCTGTATGCGCCTGATCCGGCATTGCAAATTGCCGGAGAGAGCAGCGCGCAGAAGATTACCCAGAAAACGCTGCAGCGGATAACGACGGCGCTGGAGAAAGCCGGTATCGAACACTTTGGCGAAGAAATTAGCGAAAATGGGCGCAACGCGCTGGTGCGCCTGACCCAGGCAGATCAGCAACTGGTAGCGCAGGCCCGCGTCTCACGTGCGCTGGGCGATGGGTATATTGTGGCGCTCAATCTGGCCCCCACGACCCCCGATTGGCTCAGCGACTTCGGCGCGCAGCCCATGAAGTTGGGCCTGGATCTCAGCGGAGGCGTGCACTTCAAGCTCGAAGTCGATGTGGAGGCCGCTATAGAGCGGCGCATGGAATACTATTTCAATGCCACCAAGCGGATCCTGCGCGAGGAGCGAATTCGTGGCTACGTGGCACTCAATCCCCAAGGCAATGTGGAAGCGCGCTTTCAGACTGTAGAGTTGCGAGAGCAGGCGCGGGACCTCATCTCGGATGAGAGCCCAGAGCTGGTGCTGGAGCGCGTTGATGAAAGCGATAGCTGGAACCTTATTGCCTCGATGTCAGACCAGACACGCAGTGAGATAGCCGATTATTCCGTGACCCAAAACCTCACTACGCTGCGCAATCGGGTGAATGAATTGGGTGTGTCTGAGCCGCTGGTGCAACGTCAGGGTCAGAACCGGATCGTGGTAGAGCTTCCCGGCATTCAGGATACGGCCGAGGCGAAGCGAATCCTGGGTAAGGTCGCTAATCTCGAGTTCCGACTGGTCGCTAACATGGACGCCGCGACGTCAGAAAAACAGCGCTTCGAATATCGCAGTCCTGATCGCGCTGGGGCCAGCGAGTGGCTGGAACGAGATGTCATCATCACCGGTGAACGGGTCTCTACTGCGCAGGCAAGCTTCGACCAGAATGGTCAGCCCAATGTGCAAATCAGCCTCGACAACGAGGGCGGTACGATGATGTCCCGTGCCACGCGCAACAACATTAAACGCCGTATGGGCGTGTTGTTCATCGAGCGTAAATTCCGCACCCGCTATGAGGTTGGCGAGAACGGCGAGGAGGTTGTCGTTAAGGTGCCCTATGACGAGCGGAAGCTACTGACAGCGCCGGTTATCCAGTCTGCGCTGGGTGCGCAGTTCCAGATCACCGGTCTGGACAGTCCGCAGGAATCCTCCGAATTGGCTCTGATGTTGCGCGCCGGTGCTCTGGCTGCCCCCATCTCCTTCGTCGAGGAACGCACGGTCGGACCCTCGCTGGGAGCAGAAAATATCCGTATGGGTATGGAGGCTGTCTACTACGGGTTAGCGTTGGTGGTGCTGTTTATGATGCTGTACTACCGTGTGTTTGGTGTCGCGGCAGTCATCGCCCTGAGTTTCAACCTGATGTTGTTGGTTGCCGTGATGTCGATGTTGGGGGCGACTTTGACGCTCCCGGGTATCGCGGGAATTGTGCTTACTGTGGGCATGGCAGTGGATGCCAATGTGCTGATTTTTGCGCGCATACGCGAAGAACTGGCTAACGGGCTATCGCCGCAAATGGCGATTCATTCGGGGTTCGCGCGCGCCTTTACCACTATTCTCGACTCTAACTTGACCACGCTTATTGTCGCCGTGATTCTTTATGCGGTAGGAACGGGTCCGGTTAAGGGTTTTGCTATCACGCTGTCAGTCGGTATTTTAACATCGATGTTTACAGCTATTTTGGGCACTCGTGCTCTGATCAATCTATTTTATGGCGGGCGTCGCGTGCAGAAGCTATCCATTGGGGGGCGTCAGTCGTGAAAGTGATCAATTTTATGGGGCAGCGCAAGCTGGCGGCAATTTTCTCGTTAGTTCTGCTCGCGGTTTCTATTGGCTCACTGGCGACAAAGCAGCTGAACTGGGGGCTGGATTTTACCGGCGGCACTCTGGTTGAGGTGCACTACAGTGAAAGTGTTAATCTCAATGGTATACGCAATATTCTCGATACGAGGGGCTTTGCCGGCGCTACGGTGGTGAGCTTTGGCAGCGATCAGGATGTGATGATCCGCTTGCCGCAGGGCTACTCCGATGCGCAGGGTTCGGAGTTGCTGGGCATTTTGCAAGAAGCCTCTGATGCGGAGGGCGCTGGCGCCGTGGAGTTGCGCCGCACGGAGTTTGTTGGCCCGCAGGTGGGGGATGAGTTGCGCGAGCAGGGCGGCCTAGCAATGCTGCTGGCACTCAGTCTCGTGACGCTTTATGTCGCGTTTCGGTTTCAGTTCAAATTTGCAGTGGGCTCGGTCGCGGCACTTGTCCATGACGTAATAATTACCCTGGGTTTTTTCTCGGTGATGGGGATGGAGTTTGATCTCACTGTGCTAGCAGCGCTCCTTGCGGTAGTGGGGTATTCGTTGAACGACACCATTGTAGTGTTTGACCGGATCCGGGAAAACTTTCGCAAGATTCGGCGGGCCGAGCCTTTTGAAGTCTTGAATATCTCGATCACCGAAACGCTGGACCGCACACTCGTAACCTCTGGTACCACGTTGCTGGTAGTGGCCGCACTGGCACTCTTTGGAGGCGAAATGATCTTTGGTTTCGCCATCACGCTGCTTGTGGGTATTACGATAGGTACCTATTCTTCTATTTATGTGGCATCTGCTGCGACTCTGGCGATGGGAGTAACGAAGGACGACCTTATGCTGCCCGTCAAGGAAGGCGTGGATCAGGACAACCTCTCTCCCTAATTTACTGGCCAGGAAATACTCATGGAACCGATGATCAATATAGCGTTGCGGGCTGCTCGCAAGGCCGGTGAAATTATCGTACGAGCGTCGGATGAGCTGCACCGCTTTGAGGTAAAGGCGAAAGGTATCAATAACTTTGTCACCGAGGTTGATTTGAATGCTGAGCGCGAGATCGTTTATCATTTGCAAAAAGCCTACCCCGACCATGCCATACTGGGCGAAGAGGGCGGTCTCATAGGGAATGAGCAGTCTGAGTATCGCTGGATCATAGACCCGCTGGACGGCACCACTAACTTTATCCGGGGTATTCCACATTACGCAGTCTCGATTGCCTGCATGTACAGGGGCAAAATTGAGCACGCTGTGATTGTGGACCCGGTGCGACACGAGGAATTCACAGCCTCCCGCGGGCGCGGTGCGCAGCTCAATGGCCACCGCATGCGCGTGAGTGATCTGGCAAGCCTGGACGGCGCATTGCTGGGCACGGGTATTCCGTTTAAGAACCATTGCGACGATAAGCTTGAGCTCTATAGCAAATCTATGGAGACGCTGGCATCACAGTGCGCGGGCATCCGGCGTGCCGGGGCTGCATCGCTGGATCTGGCTTATGTGGCGGCGGGGCGTCTTGATGCCTTCTGGGAGATAGGTCTGGCGCAGTGGGACATCGCAGCGGGTGTCTTGTTGGTGCGGGAAGCGGGTGGACTCGTGTCTGACATCGATGCATCGGATAACTATCTGGAGTCGGGTAATATTGTGTGTGGTAATCCGAAGTGCTTTAAAGCGGTTTTGCAGGTGGTGAAGCCTCTGTTGGGGTGAACTGGCGGCCCTGCGGGCCGCTGTGTTGCTCGGCGCGGGTGAGGTTCTTTTACTCCATTACGGGCGCTTGCGGTGCGCGGTCCGTTTTACTTCTAGCTTGGAGTGGCGCTGGTTGTCGTTGTAGGGAAATTCTGCTGGTGTTCTTGTTTGTGCCTTCGAATGTGTTTGGTTCGGGAACCGGGGTTGGGGGACGGTGGCTGTAAGGTGGGATTGGTTTTGCACCGACGCCCTTCAAGTCCGTAAAAGAGCCTCCCCCGCACCGAGCAACACGGGGTGCGCTGCGTCGGATTGTTGCGAGATGACTCATTGTGGTTCGTGGCTATTGCACGGCAGGGACGAGCGTGAACAAGAGCAGGAGCAGCAGCAGGAGCTAGAGCTAGAGCTAGAGCTAGAGCTAGAGCTAGAGCTAGAGCACTGGCATTGGTGCGGGTCTAATTTGTCCAGATCTCCAAGCGGGCACCCGCGTTGATTTGGGTGGGCGGGTGCCTTTGCGGACTTGGAGGGCGTCGGTGCGAAACCACCCTGACTTATATCCACCGTCCCCCAATCCCGGCTCCTATCACATGCACGTTCGAAGGTATTTCCGATGAATTCCGGAGGGGGTCATTCGAAGACAGCTGATGCCCCGCCATACAAGAAGTAGCCGCCCCGCGCGCCGCAAGCGCCCGTAATGCAGCAAAGGTACCCGCCCACCCAAAGCAACGCAGCGGTCGCAGACCGCCACTAAGACCCGCAATTTTCCCAGATTTCGAACCCACGAAAACCACCTTAGATAGTCTAAAAGCCAATTTCTGCTAAACTCCCCAGCCCGCAAGCAACCGTTACGAAACCAACCAATGACACCCGACAATATTCGCATCGTACTCGTCAACACTTCCCATCCCGGCAACATTGGGGGCGTCGCACGCGCGATGAAAAACATGGGTCTGCAGCGGCTTTATCTCGTGGAGCCGCGTGATTACCCCAGCGAGGAGGCTGTATGGCGGGCGGTATCGGCAAGCGATGTCCTTGATGCTGCTGTCGTGGTGCCGACGTTGAGCGAGGCCATTGAAGACTGCCAGTTTGTCGTGGGCACAAGTGCGCGCGAGCGCAGGATTCCCTGGCCACTGTTGGATGCTCGCCAGTGCGCTGAGCGCATGGCTGTAGCGTCGGACCGCGAACAGGTCGCGGTGCTATTTGGCCGTGAGGATCGTGGATTGACCAATGATGAGTTGCAGCTCTGTAACCTGCACCTGAACATCCCTACATCAGAAGCCTATAGTTCACTCAATCTCGCTATGGCTGTACAAATAGTTGCATATGAGCTGAGGATGCTGTGCGCTTCGAACTTGCCAGTGACTGAGGTCGATCAATGGGACGCGCCCTTCGCGTCGCATGAGAATATGGAGCGCTATTATGCCCATCTCGAAGAAACACTGGTTGATGTTGAGTTTCTCGATCCTACGGCACCGCGGCAGTTGATGTCACGGCTGCGACGCTTATACGGCCGAGTCAGGTTGGACGATATGGAGCTAAATATCCTCCGGGGAATCCTGACCGAGACCCAGAAATGGGTGGCTCAGGCGCGCGCTCCCAAAGGGTAGAGTCAACGCCTTTACTTGACAAAACGCGTTGGATTTATAATTGATCAATTTAGTAGGGTATTGCATAATATTAGTAACCAATGCAGGAGAATATCAATGCGACTGACGACCAAAGGCCGGTATGCGGTGACCGCGATGCTAGATCTCGCCTTACATGGTAGGGAACAGCCGATTAGCCTAGCGGAGATTTCAGGCAGGCAGGATATTTCACTGTCTTACTTGGAACAACTCTTCGCCAAACTGCGCCGTAATGACCTGGTAACAAGCGTGCGTGGACCCGGTGGGGGATACCGGCTCAGTCGCGGTGGTAGCGAAATTTTTGTGGCGCAGATTATCGATGCAGTGAACGAGAAGGTCGATGCCACCGGCTGCGGTGGTGCCGCCGATTGCCAGCAGGGCGAAGTATGCCTGACTCATCATTTATGGTGCGATCTCAGTGACCAGATTCACGGCTTCCTGAGTAATATCAGCCTGTCTAACTTGGTGGAGCGCCGCGAGGTGCGGAGTATTGCGGCACGTCAGGACGCGCGCAGCAGCATGCGGGGCGAAATCCTGTCGTTGACAGAAATATAGCCGCTGACAGAAACAAAGCCAAGCGCTATATAAGGGTTGGCGGAGCAACAGCAGTATGCGAAAGCCTATTTACCTCGACTATCTGGCCACCACTCCGGTTGATCCCCGCGTAGTGGAAAAGATGATGCACTGTCTGTCTATTGAAGGGACTTTCGGCAACCCGGCGTCGCGCTCACATTTTTACGGCTGGAAGGCAGAAGAAGCCGTTGAAAATGCCCGCAGGCAGGTTGCAGACCTGATCAATGCAGACCCGAGGGAGATCGTGTGGACCTCGGGAGCAACAGAGTCTGATAATCTGGCAATCAAAGGTGTGGCGCATTTCTATGCAGAGAAGGGCAAGCACCTCATTACCTCCAAGATCGAACACAAGGCGGTACTCGACAGCTGTCGTCAACTGGAGCGCGAAGGCTACGAAGTCACTTATCTGGACCCTGACAGCAAAGGGCTGGTCAGCCCTGATGTGGTAGCGGGCGCGCTGCGTAAAAACACCGTTCTGGTCAGCATCATGCACGCCAACAATGAAGTCGGCACTGTGAACGATATTGCCGGTATCGGTGAGATTACTCGTGATGCCGGAGTGTTATTTCATGTCGATGCCGCGCAGAGTGCGGGAAAGATCGAAATAGACATGGAGAAGATGAAAGTTGATCTGCTGTCCATGTCGGGCCATAAAATGTACGGCCCCAAAGGCATCGGCGTGCTCTTTGTGCGTCGCAAGCCACGCGTTTGCCTGGAAGCGCAGATGCACGGTGGTGGCCACGAGCGCGGCATGCGTTCGGGCACGCTGGCGCCCCATCAAATTGTCGGTATGGGTGAGGCTGCGTATCTTGCGCATGCGGGTATGGCAGGAGAAGCGATACAACTGCAAGCGTTGCGCAAACGATTCTGGGACGGTATCAGCGATATCGAAGAAGTGCATATCAATGGTGATAACGAACACCGTCTGCCGGGTGCCCTGAATGTGAGTATTGCATTCGTAGAGGGTGAATCACTGATCATGGCGCTGAAGGACCTGGCGGTATCAAGCGGCTCGGCCTGCACCTCTGCCAGCCTTGAGCCGTCCTATGTGCTGCGTGCTCTGGGATTGAGCGATGAACTGGCGCGCAGTTCATTGCGCTTCAGTTTTGGCCGTTTTACCACTGAGGCTGATGTGGATACTGCAGTCGCACAAGTGCGTACTGCGGTAGAAAAATTACGGCAGCTGTCCCCTCTCTGGGACAGGTATAAGGACGGTGCCGATCTGGACAGCATAAAGCGGGCAGCCCACTAATTTTTGAACTCGAAGGCCGCCATTGGCCCCGATTGCGACTAAAATGTCCGCTTTTCCTCGTCATTTTCTAAATTATTGATTTAAAAGGAAAAAAATCTTACCGGAGACTGGTTTAGCAGGTGAAACCATGGCCCAAAATCCGTATAATTACGCGCTTCCTAAAGTAGGCCTTACTGGAGATACCCCATGGCTGTAGAACGTACGCTGTCTATCATCAAACCCGACGCGGTCGGCAAAAATATTGTCGGCAACATTTACTCTCGGTTTGAGAGCAACGGCCTGCACATTGTCGCTTCCAAAATGCTGCGCCTCAGTGACACTCTAGCCGGCGGGTTTTATGCTGAACACAAAGCGCGTCCGTTTTTCCCCGCGCTTATCGAGTTTATGACGTCTGGCCCGGTTGTAGTGCAGGTATTGGAAGGCGAGGGCGCGATAGTCAAGAACCGCGAGCTGATGGGAGCCACCAACCCTGCAGATGCAGCCGCGGGTACGATTCGGGCAGACTTTGCCTCTTCAATCGACGCTAACGCTGTCCACGGCTCCGATTCGCCGGAGTCGGCGGCTCGCGAGATCGCCTATTTCTTCGCCTCTAGCGAAATCTGCGAGCGCTAGGGCGCCAAAAGAAAGACTAGCCCATGACGCTCTCATCGCTGACAACACCCCCAGGCACTCGGGCCAGCGCTCAGGCCGGCGCGAAAGCGAATCTGTTGGGTTTGTCGCGGGTGCAGATGGAGCAGTTCTTCCTCGACATGGGCGAAAAGAAATTTCGTGCGGAGCAAGTCCTGAAATGGATTCACCACGCCGGAGTAACCCGCATTGAGGATATGTCCAATTTGGGCAGAGTGCTGCGCGAGAAGTTGGTAGAAGTCGCCGAAGTCCGGCCGCCAGAGATTGTTAGCCAGCAGGACTCCAGCGACGGCACCCGCAAATGGGCAATACGAGTCGACGGTGGCGGCCTGGTCGAGACGGTGCTCATTCCGGCGGGCAACCGCGCCACTCTCTGTGTGTCGTCCCAGGTTGGCTGTAGTCTGGATTGCAGTTTTTGCTCTACCGGAAAGCAAGGTTTTGAGCGCGATCTGAGCGCTGCCGAGATCATTGGGCAGGTGTGGTTGGCGATCAAGTCTTACGATGCCTTTGGCCCGGGGCACAACCGCGTCGTTTCCAATGTGGTCATGATGGGGATGGGTGAGCCGCTGCTGAATTTTGACAACGTCGTTGCCGCCATGGACCTCATGCTTGAGGATCTTGCTTACGGACTGTCGAAACGTCGTGTCACACTCAGCACGTCCGGCGTGGTGCCAGCACTTGATCGCTTGGCGAAGGTTAGTGAGGTCTCGTTGGCGGTCTCTCTGCATGCGCCTAATGATGAATTGCGCAATCAATTGGTACCCATAAATCGTAAGTACCCGATCGCTGTGCTGCTTGCCAGCTGCCGCAACTATATGGCTGCCCAGAGTGATAAAAAACGCGTAGTGACGATCGAGTACACGCTGATCAAGGGTGTGAACGATCAGATTGCACACGCCCGGGAACTGGTGGTTCTGCTGCGGGATTTCCCTTGTAAGATCAATCTCATACCCTTCAACACGTTTTCCCAGTCTGATTATGAGCGCCCCAGCGGCAATGCGGTATCGCGGTTCTGGCAAGTATTGATCGATGCAGGATATATTGTGACTATCAGGACCACGCGTGGCGATGATATTGATGCCGCCTGCGGTCAGTTGATTGGTCAAGTCGTGGATCGTACACGTCGCAGCGAGCGCTATCGCAATGCGGCCGATGCCCAAATAATTACGGTGGGGTAGGCATGTTATTCGAGCTGCAGGTGACTAAAGCAAGGTCTGTTGCCCCGCTGTTTGCGGTGCTGCTATGCACTCTTTTGGCGGGGTGTATCACAACCACTGAAAGCGTCTTCACAGAGGATGCTTCTCCTGAGAAAGCGTTGGAGAAACGTGTCGGACTGGCGCGGCACTACATCGGCGAAGGCAATTGGGAAGCCGCCAAACGAAACCTGCAAATGGCGGACGACATCGACGCTAGTAATCCAGAGGTTTACGAGGCGTTCGCGCTGGTCTATCAGAGTACGGGTGAGTATGAGCTCGCTGAGGAAAACTTTAAGAAAGCCATTAGCCTGGATAAAAACTTCTCTCGCTGCCGTAATAATTACGCCGCTTTTTTGTACAGTCAGCAGCGCTATAAGGAAGCTGAAGAGCAGTTGAACTATGTCGTCAAGGATTCTCTCTACTCCGGTCGCCCCAATGCTTTTGTAAACCTCGGCTTGTGCCGTTTAAAACTCTTTGACACACAGGGTGCCGAGGAGGCTTTTGTGCGCGCGCTTGCGATGGACCGGACCAATCAGATAGCACTGCTGGAATTGGCGCGAATACGCTATGAAGCGCAGGACTACCCAACAGCCACGCGATATTATGATACCTACCGCGGTATCGTGCGCAAACAGTCGGCGGCCGGTTTGTTAATCGGTATTCAGCTGGCCAAAGCTGAAGGCGACCGCGATGCCGAGGCGAGCTATGGATTAGCCCTACGCAATCTATACCCCACTTCACCCGAATACCAGGCGTACAAGCGAACCGTAAGAAGTGACTGACGCAGCCGCACAGCTCGATGCATTCACGACTCCCGGGTCGCTATTGAAAGCTGCCCGGGAGCAGCTTCGTATGTCTGAGCGCGAAGCAGCCGATCGGCTCAAGTTCATGCCCAACTACGTGGGCATCCTGGAGCGTGACGATTATCAGGCGTTGCGCAGCCCGCCTTTTGCGCGAGGCTATGTAAAAGCCTACGGCCGATTGCTGGGTCTTGATGAGAAACATTTGATGTCAGTCTTTGATCAGATTGTGGAGGTTGCACCTGCGCAGCATGAGCGGCGTGTTGTAGCGCGCCCCTTGCAGTTGCAGCGCACTGGCCTGGGTGTTGTTATAGGACTAGGGGTGCTATTGCTGTTGGTTCTGGCACTTTGGTGGTGGGACGAGGGCACGAGTAGACAACCACTGCCTGAGTTGAGCGAGGATGCTCAGGTGGGTATCGGGCCCTCGCAGTGGTATGCAGGAGACGTCCAATGAAAACAGAGTCCCCCATAAAACGCCGCGTTTGTCGACAGATTCATGTGGGCAGTGTGCCGGTTGGCGGTGATGCACCAATCAGTGTTCAAAGTATGACCAATACGGACACCTGCAATGTGGCGGCTACTGTCGCTCAAGTGCGCGCGATCGCCGATGCCGGCGCAGACATCGTGCGTATTTCTGTGCCAAGCATGGAGGCGGCGGAGGCATTTCGGCAAATACGCGCGCAAGTGAGTGTGCCGCTGGTGGCCGATATTCATTTTGACCACCAGATTGCACTCAAGGTCGCCGAATACGGCGTTGATTGCTTGCGCATCAACCCAGGTAATATTGGCAGTGACCGCAAGGTGCGTGAGGTGATAAACAGCGCGCGCGACAAGGGCATACCCATTCGTATTGGGGTGAATGCGGGCTCTTTGGGTAAGGATCTGCAGCGCAAATACGGTGAGCCCACGGCGGAGGCGTTGGTCGAGTCTGCCATGCGCCATGTCGATATACTGGATAAATTTAACTACCCGGAGTTTAAGGTCAGCGTTAAGGCTTCCGGTGTTTTTATGGCGGTTGCGGCCTACCGGTTATTGGCGACAAAGATTGACCAGCCGCTGCATCTTGGAATTACCGAGGCGGGCGGATTGCGCGGAGGCACCGTCAAATCCTCCGTTGGGTTGGGCATGCTCCTGATGGACGGCATCGGTGATACGCTGCGCGTGTCGCTGGCGGCAGATCCCGTCGAAGAAGTTAAAGTAGGCTTCGATATTCTGAGAAGTCTGCAGCTGCGGGCCAACGGCATCAACTTCATTGCGTGCCCGAGTTGTTCACGGCAGAATTTTGATGTGGTGGGGACGATGAATATACTGGAGCAGCGGCTGGAGGATATTCGCACGCCGATGGACGTTGCCGTGATCGGTTGTATCGTTAATGGCCCGGGTGAGGCTCGGGAAGCCGATGTAGGTCTGACGGGAGCGACACCGAATAACCTGATCTATATTGACGGCGAGCCACACCATAAGATCAGCAATGAAGATTTTATAGATCACCTCGAGGAGGTGATTCGAAAACGCGCTGCCGACCTCGAGCAGGCGCGCGCCGACCTTGAAGAAAAATTAATTGCCAAATCATCCAAGTGATTGTGGGCGTCGTATTTTGGAGCCTTTGTGAGTGAATTGACCGCCGTTCGCGGAATGAACGATATCCTGCCGGATGAGACAGCTGTTTGGCAGTTTCTGGAGCGCACCGTGGCCGCGGTTCTGGGCAGTTACGGATATGGCGAGATACGCCTGCCTGTGGTGGAGAAAACGGCATTATTCAAGCGCTCGATCGGCGAGGTCACCGATATCGTCGAAAAGGAGATGTACACCTTCGACGATCGCAATGGCGAGAGTATGACATTGCGGCCCGAAGGCACAGCCGGATGTGTGCGAGCCGCGGTACAACAGGGCTTGCTCAACACGCCACGGCGCTTGTGGTACAGCGGGCCTATGTTCCGTTACGAGAGGCCGCAGAAAGGTCGGCAACGGCAGTTCCACCAAACCGGGGTGGAGTCTTTTGGCGTCGCTACGCCGGATATGGACGCCGAGCTCATCGTATTGTGTGCCAGGCTGTGGCGACAGCTCGGGCTGACCGGCAGCATGCAGCTGCAACTGAACACTATCGGCAGTGCCGCAGCTCGCAAGGCCTATCGGACTGCCCTGGTCGATTACCTGCAGGACAGAGTGGAACGACTGGACGAGGACAGTCAACGTAGATTGCTCAGCAACCCACTGCGGATACTCGACAGTAAGAATCCCCAAACACAGAGTGTGCTGGATGACGGGCCGAGCCTGGAAGAGTTTTTGGACGAGGAGGCAATTGCCGATTTTGCGCGCCTTGAAGAGTTACTCGAAGCGGCCGATGTAAAGTATGTGATCAACCGTCGTCTGGTACGCGGGCTCGACTATTACAACAAAACGGTTTTCGAGTGGGTGACAGATCAATTGGGTGCACAGGGTACTGTGTGCGCAGGGGGGCGCTATGACGGCCTTGTGGAACAACTCGGTGGGAAGGCCACGCCTGCCATTGGCTGCGCGATGGGCATGGAGCGTCTCGTGCTCCTGTTAATGGATCAAGTGTCGGTAGTCCTACCCTCGGTTGCTGATGTGTATGTGGTTTGTGTAGGCGGTGATGCCCACCGTATCGCACTGGCGGCCACCGAACGCGTCCGCGACGCGCATCCGCAGTTGCAGGTCGTACAGCATGCTGGGGGCGGTAGCTTTAAGAGCCAGATGAAGAAAGCGGATAAAAGCGGTGCCCGGGTAGCCTTGATCTGGGGCGAAGACGAGGTCGCAGCCGAAACCGTTACGGTAAAATCGTTGCGCGAGAGTGACGGCGAGCGAGCGCCTCAGCTTACGGTGCCCCTTGAGGATTTGGAAACAACTTTGAGCGCAGCACTTGCGCCCTGACCTTGTGTAAGAGGATAAAAAGACGTGGAACAATATCGTAATGAAGAAGAACAGATGGAAGCGCTGCGTCGCTGGTGGAAAGAGAATGGGCTGTCCACCGTTGCTGCGATTGTTATTGCATTGGCCGCTGGCTTTGGTTGGCAGGCGTGGCAGGCGCATGATGTGAGCAGTCAGGATGAGGCATCGGATCTGTATCAGGCTATGTTGCGCTCACTCGGCGCAGAGGAGTTAACGGCCACACAGCAGGGCATTGAAATAGCTGAGCAGCTTAAAAGCGATTTTACTGGCTCGACATATGCGCAGTTTGCGGCGCTACATTTGGCGGCACAGGATGTGCGCGAAAATAATTTGCCCGCAGCTGAAGCGCAGTTGCGCTGGGTGCTGGGCAAGGCTTCAAGCGGCAGCGATACAGCGCAGATTGCACAGCTTAGGCTGGCAAGAGTCATGGCGGCGGCCGGTGATGTCGATCAGGCGCTGAATATACTGGACAAGGCAAATTCAGGGCCTTACGCCGCATCCTACGCTGTTGCACGGGGCGATATTCTATTGGCGGCGGCACGCGTTGATGAAGCGCGCGATGCCTTCGGCGTGGCGATGGCATTAGCGAGCAGCGGTACTCAAGGTATGAACTTACAGGTTTTGCAGCAAAAGGTAGAGAGCCTTACTCCGATCCCTCCTCGTGCCGTGGATGCAATCACCAGCGAGGAGGCAACCTTTGTAGATTCGATGCCGAGTACTGTTGAACCCACTGAAACTCCAGAGGAATAAGATCATGCGGCAGATTTCCCGGCAGTTACTACTACTTTTCCTGGTGTTCAGTCTGGCAGGGTGCAGCACGATTTCCGGCTGGTTTGAATCAGACGATGACGAGGCAACCGCGCCGGCGGAACTTACTGACATCGATGAGCGCGTGAAAATAAAGGAACTCTGGTCCGTCGGCGTGGGTAATGGCCAGGGGGAAGGATTTTACCGTTTACGGCCGGCCATTCGCGGTGAAATCATCTTCGCGGCAGCGGCCGATGGAGAGGTAGTTGCGATCAATCGCAAGTCCGGCAAAACCCTTTGGGAAACGGATGTTGAGACGGCGTTGTCAGGTGGCGTGGGTGTCTATGAAGACGCCCTGTTTGTCGGCAGCAGCGAGGGTTCCGTCCTGCGGCTGGACGCTAAATCCGGCGAGCGTATGTGGGCGACCCCCTTACATGGAGAGATTCTTGCTGCGCCTGAGAGCAATGGCAAGGTGGTGGTCGTGCAGACCTATGATGGACGTTTGCAAGGCCTTGATATTACTACTGGGAAAATTCTGTGGACGTATGACAGCAATGTGCCTGTATTGACCATTCGGGGCACGAGCGCTCCCATTATTAACAATAATCAGGTGTACGCAGGGTTTGCGAATGGCCGGGTATTGGCATTCGATGTGCTCACAGGTGCCATGTTGTGGGAAGTGCGCGCGGCTATTTCCCAGGGTCGTTCTGAAATCGAACGTATTGTGGATATCGATGGCTCGATGGATATGGCGGGTAATGAATTATTTGCGGCCAGCTATCAGGGCAACGTTGTGGCGATAGACTTGCTGAGTGGTCGCAAGTTATGGCAGCAGGCAGTTTCATCCTTCTCCGGCGTCTCGCAGGGCTTTGGTAATGTCTATGTTGCCGATGAGAACGGCACGCTTACCGCTTTTATGCGCAATGGACAGGGCGTCCGCTGGACTCAGGATGTGCTGGCCTATCGCAAGCTGTCCAGGCCGACACCTGTGAGCAGCTATCTTGCTGTGGGAGACTTTGAAGGCTATGTGCACTTACTGTCGCAGGTGGACGGAGACTTTGTCGGACGAGTCCGAGCCGATGACGATGGCATTCGCGCCGATATGCTCAGCGATGGCAATATGCTTTATGTTTACGGAAACAGTGGCGATCTGATTGCGTACGAGGTTATGTCAAAAAACTAATGATTCCTGTCATCGCTCTGGTTGGGCGCCCCAATGTTGGTAAATCTACGCTGTTCAATCAACTGACCCGCAGCAGAGATGCGCTGGTCGCGGATTTCCCAGGTCTGACACGCGACCGCAAATACGGTGAGTCGAGAACCGGCAGTCGACCTTTCGTGGTGATTGATACCGGCGGTATAACCGGCGAGGAGGCCGGAGTCGATACATCGATGGCGCAGCAGGCCCTGACGGCGATTGATGAAGCAGATGTCGTGCTCTTTATTGTCGATGCCAGAGAGGGACTTAACGCAATTGACCAAGCATTGGCTGCTCAATTACGGCAGCGAAACAAGACGTTCCATGTGGTTGTGAACAAGATTGACGGACTCAACGAGGATGTCGTCACCGGTGATTTTTACGCGCTCGGGGTAGATAAGCTGTTTGCGATCGCGGCCTCCCACGGACGCGGCGTGGCTAGCATGATCGAGAAAATTCTGGCGTCATTTGCTGAGCCTGAAGAAGACACACACCGTGAGCGATATCCCGATAGCATTCGAGTCGCAATAGTGGGGCGCCCCAACGTGGGCAAATCTACTCTAGTAAATCGTTTGCTGGGGGAGGAGCGCGTTATCGTATTCGATCAACCTGGGACAACGCGCGACAGTATCTATATAGACTACGAACGCGATGGCCAAAAATATACATTGATTGATACTGCGGGCGTTAGGCGCCGCAAGAATGTGACGATGGTGGTTGAAAAGTTCTCTATCGTGAAAACACTCAAGGCGATCGATGATGCGCACGTGGTGGTGATCGTGATGGACGCCCACGAGGGTATCGTCGATCAGGATATGCATCTGCTCGGGCATTGCATGGATAAAGGCCGTGCGCTCGTCATGGCGATCAATAAGTGGGATGGTATCGATTCCGACCAGCGTGACTGGATCAAGAGTGAACTGGATCGGCGGCTACGTTTCGCGGAGTATGCCGATACGCACTACATCTCAGCGCTGCACGGCACGGGTGTTGGCCACCTGTATAAATCGGTCAACAATTCCTACTCATCTGCTACGCGAAAGCTCAATACCAATATGCTGACGCGTATATTAGAGGCAGCGGTATTCGATCATGCACCGCCGATGGTCAATGGTCGGCGCATCAAACTACGTTACGCGCACGCCGGAGGACAGAATCCGCCCCTCATCGTGATCCACGGTAATCAGACGGCTAGTGTGCCGAAAAGCTATCAGCGCTATCTGGAAAAGGTCTATCGCCGTGAACTTGAACTGGCCGGTACGCCAGTGCGCATCGAGTTTCGAACCAGTGAGAATCCCTTTGCCGATAAGCGTGACAAACTGACGCAGCGCCAGGTGCAGCGTAAACGTCATTTGGTGGCAAATGTCCAAAAGGCAAAGAAGACGAAAAAGAAGAAGTAGCGGGATGAGTGCGCCGGACTGCAAGCCCGATCTGGACTCTCGTGAAAACATTAGCGGCTTTGTGGACCTCTTTTATGAGCGCCTGATGGCCGATGCCCAGTTGGCTCCAATCTTCGTCGATGTGGCCGAGATTGACCTTGCGGTGCATCTCCCGCATATCAAGGACTACTGGTGTAAGCTATTGCTCGGTGAAACGGGATATCAGCGACATACCATGAATATTCACCGGCAACTGCACAGCAAGCGTGCATTACAGGCCGATGATTTTCAACGCTGGCTGGCGTTTTTCATGACGACTATTGAGGCCCATTTTTCCGGACCGCAGTCTGAACGTGCGGTGCAGGTTGCGACCTCTATAGCGGCTAACATGGAACGCTCTCTACCCCATTAATGATAATCCGCTAGCTGGCATCGCTACCTGTTGTTGCATGCCACTTCAATTTGCTAAAGTGCAGGCATAAAAATATAACCTGACGCAAGGTATTGTCTATGGAGCGTTCGAACGCATACCCTCAATTCAGCATACGCCTTTATGCGGTAGCACTGACAATAGGGATAAGCTCTCCAGCGATACCTCAGCTGCCTGGCAGGTTGCGCTTTGGGCAGAGAATTTTTTTGATACAGAATATATCGTGACGTACAACGCAATCAGTGCCGATTTGGGGTCGCCTTATGTGCGGCGCAACCCTCCCCGCATGTATGGCATGGAAATGATCTACAAGTGGTGCTGTGGTGTTCGCCAGACCGGCCCAGTGCGGGTGCTGGTCCGGAGGTTGGCCTGATAAATCAGTCGTGCAGGAAGGATCACTGATGAATAACCTGACAGTGTTTTGTGCGTTTTTGTGCTCATCTCTGCTGCCTTTTACAGTGCTAGCCGACGTTGATGTTGGACCGAAATATCAACCCTGCGCTGCCTGTCACGGTGATGCAGCGCAGGGCAGTGTCGCATTGGGTGCTCCGGCTTTAGCGGGCCAGAACTCGGATTATCTGCAGCGTCAGTTACAACACTTCAAGGCGGGTGTTCGCGGTGCTGATCCGCGAGATATGCGGGGTGGGCAAATGACTGCGATGGCAGGCACGCTGTCCGATGCTGATATCGTGCTTGTCGCAGACTATTTGTCTGAGCTTCCAGTGACTGCGCTGGCATCACCGATGACGGGAGACTTGAAGAACGGCAGTAACTACTATCATTCCAAATGCGGCGCCTGTCATGGGGGCGAAGCACAGGGCAATCGTGCTCTACGTTCGCCGATGCTGGCTGCACTGGATGCCTCCTACCTGAAAACCCAGTACCTGAATTTTCAGCAGGGTATCCGTGGGACTCATCCCGATGACACCTACGGTCGACAAATGAAGATGATGTCGACAACACTGCCGACGGATAAGGATCTGGATGATGTCATTGCCTATATACAGTCGATGTCCAGTGCTCCGTAAATCAGTGAGTATGTGATAATGCGTATTCTGTATTTTATATCTGCATTGCTGTTTGCGCCGGTTGCGTCTTTTGCTGCCGATCCTGCGCCCTTCGTATTGCGTGAAAACTGTCCGCCCAGCTTTGAAAAAAGTGAGGCGGGGCTCTGTGAACTGCGCACAAGGTATGACTTCTACGATTCTGTTCAAAACGCTGGGCTAGGTGGCACACAAACGGCGTTACCAGCGCATCGAGAGGGCTTCACTGCGCAACAAATTGATCTGGGCCGCTACTTGTTTTTTGATCCGCTATTGTCTGGCGATGGCACCATTTCCTGTGCCAGTTGCCACCGCCCGGATCGGGGCTTCAGTGATAGTTTGCCGCGCTCGATTGGTATCGGTGGGCATGAAATATCTCGTGCTGCCCCCACGCTCTGGAATACGGCTTTCCTGAATAAGTTTTTCTGGGATGCCCGGGCTACAACGCTTGAAGAGCAGGCTGCGGATCCCTTGTTTGCGCCACATGAAATGGGTAATACGCCGGAAAAACTGCTTAACTCGCTGAATTCAAACTCGCAGTACCCATCTTTATTCAGTCAGGCTTTTGGGCAGCGTGGGGATGGTGCTGAGGTTGGTGCTGAAGGTGACGGTGAGGGCGACAAAATAACACTTGATGAGGTTTATCTAGCACTTGCCGCTTTTCAGGCATCACTAATTTCCTTGAACAGCCGCTACGATCGCTATGCTCACGGGTATCATGCCGCCTTGTCAGATCAAGAAGTGGAAGGGCTGAATATCTTTCGTTCTTTCGTCGCGCGCTGTTCGGAATGTCACACCCCGCCACTGTTCACTAACCAGCAGGTCGCGGTGATTGGAGCGCCGGAACCACCGGGTCTGCCGATGGATATCGGCGCCGAGAAGACGTTCGATGCGCCCAAACTAAAAGCAGGTTTTAAGGTGCCGACATTGCGCAACATTGCGCAAACAGCGCCCTATATGCATTCGGGGCTGTTTGATAATTTGCACGATGTCGCCGTGTTCTACAACGGCGGAAGAGGTCATGCTGTGCCCAAAGGTGTTGACCTGCACTTGCACTGGCATATTACGTCGCCGGACCTGACCGACTATGAGTTGGATCGGTTGGTTGATTTTTTGGGTACGTTGACCGATGAAAGCTTGATGCCGCAGGTGCCGCAGGTGCCGCAGGCAGTGCCGTCCGGCCTCGCGCCAATAGAGAATAAGACAACATCACGCGTCGCAAAATCAAGTACAACATCGGGAGATGCTTCATGAAGGCGGGAAAAATTAGTGGTCTGGTTCTGGTTCTGGTTCTGGTTCTGGTCGCGTTCGTGGTCGGCCTCATGATAGGCATTGGCGGTCAGGAACAGGGTGCTCCGGCAGCGGTTGTCTCCGCTGCTGGCGGCGCCACCTACGGCGGCGGCTTCAGCGCAGAGGACAATGCTTTTAGTCTTAGCGGCAACAGCAAATCGGTGGCCGGGCCACCAATGACCGATATTGTGATCGTGGTCAATGACGGTGAATCCATCCAACAAGCGGTGCAGAGTGCCGAGCCGGGCACGACGATACACGTTATGCCAGGGACGTACAAAGAAACAGTCTACATCGATAAGGACGGCATTCGCCTGATCGGCGTGATTGTCGGTAGTGAGCGACCTGTTCTCGATGGTGAAGGCGAACTGAACGATGCGATTCTCTTTTCTGGAAACAATATCGTCGTAGAGAACTTCACCATTACCCGCTACAAGGGTAACGGGATTATGAGTCAGGCTGGCAACAACTGGGAGATCCGTAACAACTATATTGTCGACACCGGCATCTACGGCATCTTTCCGCAGTTGGGGCAGAACGGCGTCGTTGAATACAACGTAGTCTCGGGTATCGCGGACGCCGCGATTTATATCGGCATGAGCGATAATGTCCACGTCGCCTATAACGATGTGTACGACAGTGTGGCGGGCATTGAAATCGAGAACAGTCGGCACGCCGTTGTGGAAGCGAACCGCGTCTATAACAATTCTGGCGGTATTCTCGCGTTTATTACGCCCGGCTTGCCCATTAAAACCACCTTCGATGTCATCATTCGCAATAACTTCGTTCTCTCTAACAATCATGTCAATTTTGGCGCACCCGGTTCAACAGTGGCTGGCATACCATCGGGTACGGGTATTCTTGTGATGGCGGCTGACGATGTGGTGATTGAGGGTAATATCATCAAGGACAACAAGAACGCAGGCATCCTGATTACTGATCACGCGAATGCCTCGAATGTCACGACAGATCCAGAGTCTGATCCTAATTCAGACGGCATCAAGATACTCAACAACACCATGATCAATAACGGCTATGAAACTATCACTGAGATCAAGGCTTTGATGTTGACCGAGCTGAAGACGGGCAATCCCGACATTGTCAACGTCGGTCTCTCGAAGGATAGCTGCATCGTTAGCCGCCAGCAGTACGTAACCGTAGGTATCGGCAAATTTGGCGACTGCGACTTCATGAATACGTTGAACATCGGTAATTATCTGTTAGAAACTGTGCCACCGCGTGTGATCTCTCCAGAGGACCAGGGGAAGATCGCTTATCTTGGGATTTGTGCAGGATGTCATACCTATACTGGACGCATGATTGGCCCGCCTGTCCAAATTATTCAGGCGTTGTATATGGACAATCCTCAGGGCCTTGCAGAATACATCGCGAATCCCATCAAGAAGCGGGATGATTATCCAGAGATGCCACCACAAAATTATCTGGATGAAGCAACCCGACTGGCGGTGGCGGAGTACATGCTGGACGTTAAAAATTAAGCCCGGTGAAGGTGGCGCCCGCGTAAATTTTGGGCCGTAGGCGACTTCAGGCGCGGATATTTGGTAATGTGTGCGACTTACCAATGATCAGACAGGCATTGCTATGGCTCAGCTAGAAGGAAAGGTGGCTATCGTTACAGGAGCTGCGCGGGGGTTAGGTCGCGCCTATGCGCTGGCCATGGCGCGCGAAGGAGCAGCCGTTCTTGTCAGCGACGTTAACAACTGCGATGAAACTGTCGCCGCGATAAAGGGCGCCGGCGGGCAGGCGCAGGGTATACATGCCGACATCACCAGCATGGACAGCTGCAATGCAATGGTGGAGCAAGCGGTAACTGCCTTCGGCAAGATAGACATACTGGTCAATAACGCAGCCCTGTATGGCGGCCTCAAGGGCGCCCGTTTTGAGCTGCTGGATGAGGGGCAGTGGGACGCTGTTATGAACGTTAACGTCAAAGGACTGTGGCAGAGTTGCAAGGCAGTCGTAGCACCGATGCGCGACTCTGGTGGCGGCTCTATTATTAATATTTCCTCTTTGGCGGCTGTCTATGGTTTGCCCTATGGCCTCGACTACGTGGCATCCAAGGCGGCTGTTATCGGCATGACGCGCGCTATGGCTCGGGAGCTGGGCAAGGATCGTATTCGAGTGAATGCCGTAGCGCCATCGGCGGTGATGACCGAGGGCACGGAAGAGTTTTTTGGTGAGAAATTGGAGAAGGCCAAGCAGGTCATTGCTTCTGGCCAGCTGATACAACGCAATCTGCAGACTGAGGATCTCACTGGCACCATCATCTACCTCGCATCGGATAGCAGTGCATTTGTGACAGGGCAAACCCATATGGTGGACGGCGGCTCATGGTTTCTGTAGCAGTGCCACAGCGAATTCAACAGAGTTAATCGGCATGGCAACAGACCAGACCTTTCCAGAAATTCGAGCAGCGGTAGCGGCGCTTTGCGCGCGGTATCCTGGGGAATACTGGCGCGCGCTGGATGAAAAAAAAGCGTATCCAACAGAGTTTGTTCAGGCACTGACGGCGGCGGGTTATCTCGCCACGCTGATTCCACAGCAGTACGGTGGCTCTGGCCTTCCTCTTGCCGCTGGTTGTGCGGTACTGGAGGAGGTGCATCGCAGCGGCGGTAATGGCGCCGCCTGCCACGCGCAGATGTATACGATGGGTACGCTGCTGCGCCACGGCAGTGAAGTGCAGAAACAGCACTACCTGCCGCTGATTGCCGATGGTTCGCTGCGCTTACAGGCGTTTGGTGTCACAGAGCCTACTAGCGGCACCGATACCTCGCGTATTCGTACTCGCGCGGTCCGCGATGGCAACGATTTCGTGGTTAACGGCCAAAAAGTATGGATCTCGCGGGCCGAGCACTCAGACCTGATGGTACTGCTGGTGCGAACAACAGCGCGTGAAGACTGCGATAAGCATACCGATGGTATGTCGGTGCTGCTGGTGGATATGCGCGAGGCCCTGGGTAAGGGTCTCAGTATCAATCCCTTGAAAACGATGATGAATCACGCCAGTACAGAATTGTTTTTTGACGATCTGAGAGTGCCAGCGAGTAACCTTATCGGTGAAGAGGGTCGCGGCTTTCATTGCATCCTCGATGGCATGAATGCCGAGCGTATACTGATCGCTGCCGAATGTGTCGGGGATGCCCGTTGGTTTACTGCCAAGTCGAGCAAATATGCGCGCGAGCGCAACGTATTTGATCGTCCCATAGGGGCAAACCAGGGCATACAGTTCCCTATTGCCAAAGCGCATATTCAGACGGAAGCCGCTGCGCTTATGGTGCAGCATGCCGCGGACCTCTTTGATGCCGGTGAGCCCTGTGGATCGCAGGCGAATATGGCCAAGCTACTGGCGTCCGAGGCCTCCTGGGCTGCCGGTGACACCTGTATCCAGACCCATGGAGGCTACGGTTTTGCTACGGAGTATGACATCGAGCGCAAGTTTAGAGAGACGCGCTTGTATCAAGTCGCGCCGATATCGACCAACCTGATCCTCTCGCACGTCGCTACGCGGGAACTCAATTTGCCGCGGTCTTTCTAATGGGCCTGCCACTGGAGGGCATATTGATCATCGCGCTGGAGCAAGCGGTCGCAGCGCCGTTCTGCACGTCGCGGCTGGCTGATGCCGGCGCAAGGGTAATTAAGATTGAACGGCATGAGGGCGATTTTGCGCGAGATTACGATAGCGTCGCGAAGGGAGAGAGCGCCTATTTTGTATGGGTGAACCGTGGCAAAGAATCTATTTGCCTTGATATCAAGAACCCGGACGATGCGCAGTTGTTGCAGAATATGCTCAAGAAAGCCGATGTGTTCATCCAGAATCTGGCGCCGGGTGCCGCGGCGCGAGCAGGGTTTGATGCCGCAGAGCTGCGCCTGGCTAATGCGCGATTGATCACCGTTGATATCACCGGCTATGGTGATCACGGGCCCTATCGCGACATGAAAGCCTACGACTTACTGGTGCAGTGCGAAAGCGGTCTGGCGTCGATCACGGGCGCACCCCAAAGTCCGGGCAGGGTGGGTGTATCGGTATGCGATATCGCCTGTGGCATGTATGCGCATGCAGGCATATTGGAGGCCTTGATCGAGCGGCAGCAAACGGGTCACGGCAAGGGCCTGTCGGTGTCCTTGTTCGACGCGCTGGCTGACTGGATGACAGTGCCGCTGCTGCATCAGGATTACGGCGGCGGGGCCCCTGAGCGTGTCGGGCTGCTGCATCCGTCAATTGCCCCCTATGGCGCTTACGCGGTTAAAGGCGGTGAGCAGGTGGTCATTGCCGTTCAGAATGAGCGGGAGTGGGCAAGTTTTTGTACGCAAGTTTTAGTCCGGGCGGATTTGGTAGCTGACGTCTTGTACGGCACGAACACCCTGCGTTGTGCAAATCGCCCTGCACTGGATCAGGAAATTGACAGCGTGTTTTCCACGCTGGAGCGAACCGAACTCGCTCAGCGATTGCAGCAGGCTCGCATCGCTTTTGGGTCCGTCAATTCAGTCGCTGATTTGGTGAAGCATCCACAGCTGCGTCGCACGTCGGTAGACACGCCTTCGGGCACTGTCGCTCTCGTGGCACCTCCGGTCAGGGAGTCAGGCCCGCAGCGTACGCTGCGAGCAGTGCCTGCGGTGGGAGAACAGAGTGCGGCGCTGCGTCTGGAGTTTCAGCACGATGCTTGAGCCTTGTGTCGGCAAGATGCCGTTCTGCCATTGATGACTGCGGTGGGCCTTTTATGGCTGCTATAGGCCTGGATCGACTGCGTGAGTGGATTGGCAGGGCCGAAACACGCTCTGATGTAATTTCCCCAGCGCCGGTAGCAGCGCTGTCCGCCAGCTTGGACCATGAATATTCCCGCGCTGTAACGGGTGAGGCGTTGCCCGCGTGTTGGCACTGGCTCTATTTTCAGGACGTTTCACCTACTGCTAAATTATCGGTCGACGGGCATGCGCAGCGCGGAGACTTCCTGCCACCGGTGCCATTGCCGCGGCGTATGTGGGCGGGTAGCCGTCTGCGATGCGTAGGGCCGTTGAAGGTGGGCGCACAGGTTCGCCGAATATCAACTATCCAATCCGTTGGTCATAAGCAGGGGCGCAGTGGTGATCTTGTTTTCGTCACCGTTGTGCACCAGATTTATTGTCAGGACAGCTTGCTGCTGGAAGAAGAACAGGATCTGGTCTACCGGGGAAAAGACAGTGCTGACGGGCGTTCAAAACCGGCGCCTGCGCCAGAGCCATCGGTAGCGGTGCCGGCTAAGACAGCGGAGTGGGCGCGTGAAGTCTACCCGGATCCGGTCCTCCTTTTTCGATATTCAGCACTGACCTTCAACAGCCACCGTATTCACTACGACAGAGACTATGCCACACGTGAAGAACACTACGACGGTTTGGTTGTGCAAGGGCCGTTGACCGCCACGCTGTTGCTGGATTTGTTGTACCGGGAAATGCCTGAGGTGCGCGTAGCGGCCTTTGAGTTTCGCGCGCAGCGGCCCCTTTATGAGGGGCGCGTATTACATTTGCGCGGCACTCTAGATGGGCAACACGTGATTTTGCGCGCACTCGATGCAGTGGGTAATGTCGCTATGGAAGCGCGGGCGAGTTTGGCAACCGATTGACGGTGGTCAAACGATTCCAATGTCGAGTAAGGACTCAGTTTGAAGCTTACTTGCTTCCTTCGAACACGATCCTGAGAGGAAAAGTTACGGACGGGACACGCCAAAAAGCGCACATCCATGTGCAGGCTCGGGTGGCGACGTCCTGTCGCCACACGGTCCCGTCCGTAACTTTGCCTCTCAGGCTCTCTGTAAGCTCAAACTTCAAACTGAACCACTACCAAACTTCGCAATCCGATCGCGGCGTCGAAATTCACTCTGTGAATAGTAAAAATCCTTACTATTGATTTTTCTTATAGTGCCGAGATCATTAGACTAGCGGCCAAGTAAGGGAGGGTCGGTGTGCATTCCGGCGCCGCCCCAGCCGTTAGAGCAGTCGCAACTAAAAATCGAGAGGAACTACCATGACGACATTTCAAGATGACATTGCTGAGTTGGTCAAGCTGCGAGATCTGAACGGTAGCGCGTGGGATCACATCAAGCCGGAATCCGCAGCCCGCATGCGCTTGCAGAATCGTTTCAGAACGGGCCTTGATATCGCCAGATACACCGCAGCAATCATGCGCAAGGACATGGCGGACTACGACGCCGACAGCAGTCAGTACACACAGTCTTTAGGTTGCTGGCACGGCTTTATAGGCCAGCAAAAACTGATCGCTATCAAGAAGCACTTCGATGACACCAGTAAGCGTTACCTGTACCTCTCAGGTTGGATGATCGCGGCGTTGCGCTCCGAATTTGGTCCGCTGCCAGACCAGTCCATGCATGAGAAGACGTCCGTAGCTGCTCTGATCGAAGAGCTTTACACTTTCCTGCGGCAGGCTGATGCCCGTGAGTTGGGCGGACTTTTCCGCGCTCTTGATGCCGCCCGCGAGTCGGGTAGCAAGAGTGATGAGAGCGCTGTTCAGGCCAAGATAGACAACTATCAGACACACGTTGTACCCATCATTGCGGATATCGACGCAGGCTTTGGTAACGCTGAAGCGACCTACCTGCTGGCCAAGAAAATGATCGAAGCGGGTGCTTGTGCAATCCAGATCGAGAATCAGGTTTCCGACGAGAAGCAGTGCGGCCATCAGGACGGCAAAGTCACGGTTCCCCATGAGGATTTCCTCGCCAAGATCCGCGCAGTTCGCTATGCCTTTCTGGAGTTGGGAGTGGATGATGGTGTAATCGTTGCTCGTACCGACTCGCTTGGCGCTGGACTCACCAAGCAGATTGCGGTGACGCACACGCCCGGTGATCTGGGTGATCAATACAATAGCTTCCTCGATATGGAAGAGCTTAGTGTGGCTGATATGAGTCACGGTGATGTTATTATCAAGTATCACAACAAGCTGATGCGTCCCAAGCGCCTGCCGTCCAATCTCTACCAGTTCCGCAAGGACACGGGTGAGGATCGCTGTGTTTTGGACTCCATCACCTCTTTGCAGCACGGTGCGGACCTGTTGTGGATCGAAACCGAGAAGCCGCATATTGGCCAGATCGCTGGTATGGTCAATCGCATTCGTGAGGTCATTCCCAATGCTAAGCTGGTCTACAACAACTCGCCGTCCTTCAACTGGACACTGAACTTCCGCCAGCAAATATTTGATATATGGAGTGAAGCGGGCAAAGATGTGTCAGCGTACAAGCGCGACGAACTGATGAATGTCGATTATGACGACACTGATTTGGCCGCCGAAGCCGACGAAAGGATTCGTACTTTCCAGGCCGACTCTGCACGTGAAGCGGGGATCTTCCACCACTTGATCACGCTGCCTACGTATCACACGGCAGCACTGTCTACAGACAATCTGGCTAAGGAGTACTTCGGAGAGCAGGGTATGCTGGGCTATGTGAAGGGTGTGCAGCGCAAAGAGATCCGCGAGGGTATTGCTTGCGTCAAGCACCAGAATATGGCCGGATCAGACCTTGGCGATGACCACAAAGAATACTTCGCCGGTGAGGCTGCGCTCAAGGCAGGGGGCAAGGAGAATACGATGAATCAGTTTGGCTGAGCGCAGCCCGGCTGA
>JBDNIE010000025.1:0-16750 GCA_041688425.1 Halioglobus sp.
GGCCACCGGGGTGCCGGCCACCACCACTAAAAAGGATATTGCCAAATGACCGCGCCAGACCCTGTTCCCGATCAATGCCGCCACGTTGCGGTCGATGCAAAAAGCCACCACCTCAGTATTGCAGAGGGACCCGTGCCGACACCGGGGCCCGACGAGGTATTAATAAAAGTGCACTCTGCAGGCCTCAACCGGGCTGACTTGTTACAGCGCAGGGGACTGTATCCGCCGCCACCAGACGCCTCTCCCATCATGGGACTCGAAGTAGCAGGTACTGTCGTCGTGCGCGGGGCGAACGTAACCCAATGGCAGATCGGCGATAGCGTGTGCGCACTAACTCATGGCGGGGGTTACGCCGAGTATGCAGCCGCGCCCAGCAGCCAGTGTATTCCTGTGCCTGCCGGATTCAGCAAGGGCGAGGCAGCCGCGCTGCCCGAGGCGCTTCTCACTATCTGGCACAACCTGTTTCAGCGCGCCGCCTTGCAATCTGGCGAGAAAGTCCTGATCCACGGTGGCGCCAGCGGTATTGGCACGCTGGGCGTGATGATGTGTGATGCACTTGGTGCCGAGGTCTACACCACGGCAGGCAGTGATGAAAAATGTCGGGCGCTTGAGGCGCACGGTGCAACACGGGCCATCAACTATAAAACCGACGATTTTGCCGAGGTACTTACCGAACTGCAGTTGAACAACAGCATCAATGTCATTCTCGACATGATCGGTGGCGACTATATACAGAAGAATCTCAACCTTGCCGCCCCGGAAGGCCGCATCGTCAACATCGCCTTTATGAATGGCTTCAAGGCGGAAGTGAATTTTGCGCCGCTGCTGATGAAACGCATCACGATGACCGGCTCTACACTGCGCGCCCAGACGTTTGCACAAAAGGCTTTGATGGTAGAAGAAATTATGGAACGGATTTTTCCGCTATTAGAGAGTGGCAGAATCAAACCACTGATCGACAGCATTTACCCACTGGAGCAGGTGGAGCAAGCGCACGGGCACATGGAGAGCGGCCAGCATATGGGCAAGATTATTCTTAAAATGTAGCAGTTCTTAAACGTTACTCGTCTATCGGCACAGCTGCTTATAGCGAAATAGCCTTAACAGCGCACATTGCTGTGACATTAGAACGTCAGCTTTCTAGAAACATCTGTTTTATACCCTTTTTTAATAGCTTTATGCGCTAACGCCGCATAGCTGTTAGCGCATAAAAAGATAAAAACTGCTCAGCCCTGCCGCCTCGTAGCGTTGCAGCTCGCTTCGTATTTGGCCAGTGCTATACTCGACTTGCCAGCACTCTCGCTCAGTAACACCGATAGAGGAATGCAGTATGAAACGCCACTTCTACGTTAGTAATGACCTCGACGATCTGGAAATTGTTGCACGCCAACTGGAACACGCTGGTATCAAGACGCCGCAAATACACGTGCTAAGTGAAGATGACGCCGGTGTAAAAGCACATCGCCTGAACGATGTTGAAGCGGTACTCCGCAAAGACGTCGTGCAGGGCACAGCGCGCGGTGCGATCGTTGGCGCCATCGGAGCAGCTCTAATACTCTGCGCCGCCTGGCTCACCGGTATTACAGAAGGCATCACCTGGCTCCCGCCCGCTTTCCTCGCCGTGGTAGTGCTGGGCTTCTGTACCTGGGAAGGTGGCTTGATAGGCATTCAGGAACCACACAGTGACTTCGTTCGCTTTCGTGACAGCCTGCGAGCAGGCAACCATATCCTAGTGGTGGATATCAGTCCGGAGCAGGAGCAGAGCCTGCTCAAGGTCGCCGGCGAACACCCCAAATTGACTCACGCAGGCGAGGGCCGCGCAGCCGCGGGCTGGTTTATTGGCGCACGTGGGAAATTCGAGCAACTCGTCAAAGGGACCGCCTGGCGCCACCAGTAATGCAACAGGCGAACAGCAATTACTGTGTTGTAAGCATGTAACGCTCCGATTCGCTCCGCAGCAGGGCAGGAAATGCCCATCGCAGAAGTACAAAATGGCCGCAGCGGCAAATACTGCCCGCCAGTGTCCGACGGTATTGCCTCCTCGCAATGTCTGCTATCGTTGCAATTGTAAGAGAAGGCAGATACTGCGAGCGCAACATGCGAACACAACTTCAAAGAATACTTCTGGGCCTGATCATTTCAGTGCTTGCCACAGGCTGTGGTGGCGGCGGCGGCTCTGGCAGTGACGGCAATACCGCTCCTGCTCCGGCGCCTACTCCCGCGCCCGCGCCTGTCGACCCGCCTTCCGTTGCGGAGGCTTTCTCACTGTCCGGGACCATTACAGCCTCTGCCAGCCAAACGGCAGATAGCGATACCAATGACCCAACGCAGCCCGCTGTAAGTAACGATACACCCCCTAATGCACAGGTCATTCCAAATCCGATAACTCTCGGCGGCTATATCAACCTGCCGGGCACCGGCCCCGCTGGGCGCTCGCAACAAAGCGGGGATATCGACGATTATTTCCAGGTTGATCTGCTGGCCGGACAACGCATCACCATGCTAGTGGGTGACTTCGATGTGGCTGATGCGGATCTCTATCTATTTGATATGCGGGGTAATCTTGTGAACTTCTCCGTCGATACAGGTGAGGTCGAGACACTGCGGATTGCAGAAGATGGCACCTATTTGGTTAACGCCTTCGCCTTCGCCGGGGCTACCAACTATATTATCGCCATCGGCAGTCCGAGCGAGCCTGCACAGTTTCAGCCACAGGCACACAAAATCATACCCTGGCAGGCAGTGGTGGCTTACCGGGATGACGATCCCAAAGCACGCAAAGCCGACCCGAGTGAATACCTCTCACGCACTATGGGACTGCAGGAAAGCGCCGGCGGCCCCGGGCGGGCGCGCCTGATGGCGATGCGGCCAGGGCAGGTCGATGCACAGCAGAGACAACAGCGCCTCGGCAGCGCTGCGGACAAGCTCAGTGCCATACGCGATCCCGAAATACGCGCGCGCTGGGAAACCCTGATGACAATTAAGTCCCTGCGCAAAGATTCACGCGTTCTTCACGCCGATCCAAACTATGAGGTCACCACTCAGGCAGCCCCCAACGACACAGCCTATCCATTGCAATGGCATTACCCGCTTATTGGGCTGCCTGATGCTTGGGAGACTACAACCGGCGATTCCTCGGTCGTGGTGGCCGTGATTGATACCGGCATCCTTCCCAACCATCCGGATCTTGCAGGGCAGTTAGTGGGCGGCTACGACTTCGTGCGCGACCCCGGCAACGCCGGTGATGGCGGCGGCATTGATCCAGACCCCCGTGAACCGGCGGGCTCCGCCGGTAGCGTGACACAGAGCTTCCATGGGACGCATGTCAGCGGGACAGTTGCCGCAAGGGGCAACAATCAACTGGGAGTTGCTGGCAGTGCCTATCGCTCACGCGTGATGCCATTGCGCGCGCTGGGCACCGATGGTGGGGGCACCTCCTACGATGTCGACCAGGCCGTGCGCTATGCTGCGGGGCTGCCCAATGACTCTGGCACCGTGCCGCAAACACGCGCAGACATTATCAACCTGAGCCTGGGCGGCGCGCCCTTCAGCCAGACCACGCAGAATTTGTACAATGAGGTGAGGTCTGCAGGCGTTATGGTGGTCGCCGCTGCTGGCAACGAGGCCAGCGCTTCGCCCGGCTACCCCGCGGCCTATGACGGGGTTATCTCGGTCAGCGCAGTGGATTTACAGCGCCGCTTGACGCCCTACTCCAATACCGGCAACCGCATTGATGTGGCAGCACCGGGTGGTGACAACAGTGTGGATCTTAACGGCGACGGTTACCCGGACGGGGTGCTAAGCACCGGCGGCAGAGTCAGTGGCAGCGCCGTGAACTTTGTCTATTCCTTCCTCAGTGGCACTTCAATGGCCTCGCCACATGTCGCCGGCGTGCTGGCGCTGATGAAAAGTGTCAACCCCAATCTCACACCCGCCGACATCGACGCGATGCTGGCAGCGGGATTGCTCAGCGACGACCTTGGCGCACCGGGCAGAGACAACCAGTTTGGCCACGGCATCATCAACGCTCAGCGCGCGGTGCTCGCAGCGCTGGAAGCCATCGGAAATTCACCCGCTGACAACCCGCGCCTGACGGCCTCGGTCAACTCACTCAACTTCGGCGGCTCCACTACCTCGCTCTCCGTGATCTTACGCAATGGCGGCAAAGGCGAGCTGAGGCTACTCAGCGTCTCCACCTCCGAGTCCTGGTTGCAGGTCAGCGCTGCCAATGCAGATGCAGACGGCTTAGGCGAGTACGAGGTGAGCGTCGATCGCTCCAACCTGCCACCCGGCATCTATGCCGCAGAAATCAACGCCCAGTCCTCGGTTAATAATCTCGTCGTACAGGTGCTTGTATCAGCCGGGGGGGTCGCTGCCGGCGCAGACCTCGGTGTGATCTATATCCTGCTGTACGATCCACTGCTGAATGAAACGGTGGCACAGCGGGCGGCTGTCAGTAACGGTTTGGGTTATCCATTCCAGTTTATTGACGTACCCGCAGGAGAGTATGAGGTCCTGGCGGGGACGGACGCCGACAACGATCTATTCATTTGTGACGCAGGTGAAGCCTGTGGTGCCTGGTTGACCGTAGATCAGCCGATCCGTGTCACACTGAACAGCGATCTCGTTGGCCTGAACTTTCCGGTTGAATACCTTGTGTCTCTGCCGAATGAGACCGATTTTGCAAGCGCTGCTGCCACAGAACTGGACAAGCGACGCAAAACGACCGTTGAAAGACCCCGCGGGATTATTAAGGAAACACAGCTAAATAAAGCCCCCCGAAAGAGGGCTGAAGGGTAGTGCCTTCGACTAAGGTCGGAAGGCTTTCTCAAGACACTAAGTGCGCTTCGGTGCCGCTTTCTTGGCCGCGGCCGGTTTTTTCTTCACTACGACCTTTTTCTTCGGCGCTGTTTTCTTTTTGGCAGCTGGCTTTTCCTTCACTGCCCGCTTTTTCTGTGTCTTCGCCGCCGCTTTTTCTATCACGCTAGCCGCCTGATTCGCCGCCTTGGCTTTGCGCTCTTCAAGCACAGCATCCGTCTTAACAGACAACAGCTTCTCAGCCGCCTCATAGGCCGATTTCGCCATATGTGGTAATGACTCAGCAAATTCCTGCGCCTGCTTCACCAGCGCTTCGACTTTCTGATGATTGTCTGGCGTTGCCTTTTTCTTCAGAGCAGTCTTGGCGCTTTTCAGGCGCGCAGTCGCTGCCTTATGTTTTTTTCGCGCAATGCCAAATTCGCGCTTGATGCGAGCGTGCGTCTTCTCAGAGTCCGCCAGCAACTTCTTCCGCAGTTGTTCAACTTTCGCATTTGCCTGCTCTGCCATTTTAGTGGCTTTCGCTAATTCTTTTTCTAACATTGCCGGGTCGCTCCATAGTAGTTTGAGGTGCTGCGCCATAGTTTAAGCTCAATCGGCTGAGCTGTAACCCACATTTATTGATCTGTATCCTGATGATACGAAGTAGTGGCCATGCAATACTTTTACTAACCCCGTTGCAGCTTTGATCCCAACCAGCAAGTTAGTGTTGAATTAAACGCGTTTTTGATTTATCAAGCTGGCATTAACACCCAAGAGGTCTTTGTGCTGGCTTAACAACTGCTGTGGTTTTTCTTACCAGCGTCCTTGCTCTAGCGCTGAGGGCGCAGCATACTTCACCAACGTTATATAAGTCAGATATTGAATCACTGGATAGCCCGGCGCTTGCATTGTCAGCACAGTGGTGGCGCTTCATTAATAACAATAGACCGCCGTCAGTGGAGAGCTCAGATGGAATACGATCCGGAAGTACACAGCATAGAATGCCCAAAATGCGCTCAGGGAATGGATGAAATCTCTTATGGCGGCGATGTGTTGATAGACCGCTGCACCAACTGCCAAGGCCTATGGTTTGATCAGGGCGAGGCGGATCTGCTCAAAGGTAAGTGGATGGGTGATGCGCTGGATACAGGCAGAGCCAGTGAAGGTAAGAAATGGGACCCTCTAGAAAACGTCGGCTGTCCCCGATGCGGACAGCACATGGAAAAAGCCGCTGACCCCGACCAACCCCATATCTGGTACGAGGTCTGCAAGGATCACGGCATGTTTATGGATGCCGGCGAGTTCACCGACTATAAACAAGAGACTCTGTCAGACTGGTTCCGTAGTTTAATCAGAGGCTTACGCTAGGGGGTCACCCTTCGAGCGAGCACCTCCGGAAGGCCAGTCATCGCGAGCACTAGCCAATTTTTTACCAAGTGTAACCTACACGAAGTCTGTAGGTCTGATCCAGATCATCGACACCCTCGACCGCACCAGAGTCGTATTCAAACAACATTTCGGCTGCCGCTTCGATTTGCCATAACAGCGGAAAAGATAGCCCGAACGTCGAGTTCACAATGATATTAGAGGTCTCCTCCAAGTTCCAAATACCGTTCTGGTCGAAGTACAGTGAAGAATCGCCTCCGAGGTAATCGCTAGATGCATAAAGGTTCCAGTTACCGGCGCCGTACTCATCATCCTCGGCCGTATTGAACTGCTCAGTGACATACGAGAAACCCAACTCACCCTCAAGGGAGAAAACCGGTTCATTGTAAAACTGGCGACCGAAATAGGGTCCAATCAGGTAACGAACATCCAGGTCCTGGAATTTATCTCCCTCCGCCATGGCAAGAAGACCCACATAATTGGGCGCCTCCAGGAAGTAATCGTACTTCCCGCTGACACGCCAATTGTCAGCTGTTTTTGCACCCTGAGCCTCATCGCTCTCTCCATTGGCTTGCAGGGTGTAACGATCCCGCTTGCTGCGCCATTTCGAGTCAACTCTATAGTCCAGTTCGTTGGTATCCGTATTACCGCTCTGCCTGCCCATTGCCAATCCGACCGCACCCGTCCAGCGATACCCTTGACCCAACTCCCAAGGCTCGGGGTTGACCACAGCCAGCTCAGCCAAGGGATAGGTATACCCGGTTCCCACCAATACCAATTCGTCCTCTCTGATAACGAGCGAGGAATCACGTTCAACGGTTTCATCAGCCAACAATATGACCAACGGGTTCTGGGTGTTTACAGCCTTGATCTGATCTATTGCCACATCGATCTTGCCCGCGAAATCAGTTTTGATACTGACAACCCCTTCCCTGGAACCAGTCACCTCGCCGACGATACGTGAGCCATTCTTAAGAAGAATTTCATCCTGCGCAGACTCAGTTGTCTCTGCATGAACCGCCACTGTGGCCAGCAACGCTGCCAGCCAAGCCAGTACAGGGCTCTTCAACATTTTTTGTAACACCGTAGTTTGCACCTTTTATATTTATTAATGTCACGCCGCCCTCAACAGCTGCGCAGGTCAGTTATGATAGGAAAAACAGGGCGTGCGATCCAGAGAAGTATCGCTATTGATGCTCGCACGAGCATTATTTCGATGATTCCGACTAAATGACGGACGCAGCACGAATCAGCGCACCCAGACAAAGATGGCGTCAAGCGAACGGGGACTGCTAGACTTGGCGGCCAAATTGAGGATGACGGCGTGAGTAATTTTGACTACGACCTATTTGTAATTGGCGCCGGCTCAGGTGGTGTGCGCGCTGCTCGCATGGCAGCAGGTTTTGGGGCCAAAGTCGCTATTGCAGAAGATCGCTACATGGGCGGCACCTGTGTGAATGTCGGCTGTGTCCCGAAAAAGCTCTATGTCTATGCTGCCGAATACGGCAAGGGATTTGAGGATGCGCGCGGTTTTGGCTGGGACAGTGGCACTGCACGATTCGACTGGAGCACACTACGCGACAATAAGAAAACCGAAATCGCACGCCTCAACGCCATCTATAGACGCATGCTGGATGGCGTCGGCGCACAATTGTTTGACGGGCGCGCGCGTATTGTCGATGCCCACACAGTCGCTATCGGAGAAGACCGATACACGGCTGAGAAATTGCTGATTGCCACAGGTGGCTGGCCCCACATACCAGATTTTCCGGGTAACGAGTATGCAGTCAGTTCCAACGAGATATTCGACCTGGACACTTTCCCGAAGCGCCTGTTGATTGTTGGCGGCGGCTATATTGCGGTGGAGTTCGCCGGAATTTTCAATGGCCTGGGTGCGCACACTACACAGCTCTACCGCGGGCCGCTGTTTTTACGCGGATTCGACGTGGATATTCGCGCGCACGCCGCACAGGAAATAGCCAAAAGCGGCGTGGATTTGCGCTTTGAGGTAAACGTACGATCAATAGAATCCGGCTCCGCAGGCTTATCGGTTGAATTAACTGACGGCACGATACTGCAAGCGGATGCCGTGCTATATGCCACGGGACGCAAGGCAAACCTTGAAGACTTGGGCCTGGAGAATGTCAACGTCAGTGTGAACGAGCAGGGTACGATTGACGTCGACGCTGACTATCGCACCAGCGAGCCCAGTGTCTATGCACTCGGCGACGTCATAGGTGGCATGGAACTAACACCCGTTGCTCTCGCTGAGGGCATGGCCTTTGCCAGGAAAAATTTTGGTGGGCTGGAGAAACATGTGGATTATGACTTCATACCAACAGCCGTTTTTTGCCAACCCAATATCGGTACAGTCGGATTTACAGAAGACGAAGCGCGCGCCCAATTCAAGGATATCACCCTGTTCAAGTCCACTTTTAAACCGATGAAGCACACAATGAGTGGTCGTGATGAGAAAGCGTTCGTGAAAATGATAGTGGATTCCGCCACCGACCGCGTGGTGGGCGTGCATATGATGGGCCCCGATGCAGGCGAGATCATGCAGGGTATCGCCATCGCCATGCGCGCCGGCGCCACCAAGGCCATTTTTGACACCACTATCGGCATTCATCCGACGTCGGCTGAGGAGTTTGTGAGCTTGCGCGAGCCCTGGCAAGAAGACTGAACGTGGAGCTTGAACTCTGGCAAACAGGCTTGATTGTCGTCGTCGGCGTTGTCAGCGGTTTCCTTAACGTCGTCGCCGGGGGCGGATCAATGCTCACCGTGCCAGTGATGGTGTTTATGGGCATGCCCGGCCCAGTCGCCAACGGCACCAATCGCATTGGCATTCTGGCGCAGAACATTACGTCTGTGATCACCTTTGCCCGATCGGGCTTCAAGGATTTCAAGCTCAGCATGAGCCTCGCCGCATGCGCCATTCCGGGCGCTGCAGTGGGCGCGCTCGTTGGCGTCCATCTCGACGGCGTCTGGTTCAACCGGGCTCTTGCGCTGGTTATGGTAGGCGTCATGCTCATTATGCATTTTGACCGAGGGACCACAGCGCGCGCGCAAGGTCACCAGCCCACGTCGAGGCAACTGGTCCACGGGCATCTACTGATGGTGGGTGTCGGCTTCTGGGGTGGCTTCATCCAGCTCGGAGTCGGTTTTATCATCATGCCGGTCCTCAACCGGGTTATGGGCCTCGATCTGGTGAGAACCAATATGCACAAGGTTTTCATCGTGATGGTCTACACCATCGTGGCCTTGTTCATTTTCGCCAGCCAGTTGGAACTGCTGTGGATCATTGGTCTCGCTCTGGCTGTGGGGAACTCCATAGGGGGTTATTTGGGCACGCGCTTTGCTATCAGTTCAGGGGAGCGCATGATTCGGCTGATACTCAACTGTGTACTTGTTGTTTTTGTTATTAAGCTACTATTCGATTTCTAACACTGAATGATCACAGTGCTATACCATTGGCGATCGCTACCGAACACTTCATAACAATTACCGGCCGCATGATTGAAGTCCTGTCCCTGACTCGCCACTTTGGTAAAACTGCCGCCGTAAAGAACGTTTCTTTTACGATTGGCAACCATGAAATTGTCGGCCTGCTTGGTCACAATGGCGCCGGCAAAACCACCATTATGAGAATGCTCAGCGGCTTTTTGGAGCCTACTGACGGCAGTATCCTTATCGATGGAGTAAGCCCAACCAGTGACACGAAGGCCGTGCAGCTGCAGCTGGGGTATCTGCCGGAGAACTTGCCGGTCTATCCGCAAATGATGGTCGCCGACTATTTGGATTATGTCGCCACACTGAAGCGCATACCCGCGTCACAGCGCATGGCCAGTGTACGCGAGGTGCTGCTGGCTACTGACTTATCTGACCGCGCACTGGATTCCATTGATACTTTGTCTCGCGGCCTGCGTCAGCGCGTGGGCGTTGCCCAGGCAATTCTTGGCAAGCCGCGGCTACTGATCCTTGATGAGCCTACCAATGGCCTGGACCCCAACCAGACCGATCACATGCGGCAACTGATTAAACGACTATCGCGGCGAACGACAATTATTCTTTCAACGCACATCATGCAGGAGGTCGATGCGGTCTGTGACCGAGTGCTCATGCTGCGCAACGGTCAGCTGGCACTGGACCAAAGCATGGCACAACTGCGCGACTGCAAAGCGCTCGTATTGCGCACCAGCAGGACTGATCAGCCGCTGGAGTCCTTCCTGCAGCGACTGCCTCAAGTGGAGCGGCTGGAAGACTCCAGTGGTGACGACGGATTCATGCAGTTTGATATTTATCTGCACGCCAAGGTCGACCCCGACACCGCCGCCAACAATATTGCGCAATGTGTTGTCAAAGCCGGCGCCAAGCTTTACCGACTACAGGTATTAACCCGCGATCTGGACAGCATTTTTCGCGAGGTTAACAGCAATGGCGACTGACTCAGTCGCACGGCGTGTCGCGCAAAAGGAAATCCGGCTGTTCTTCGCGTCGCCGGTCGCCTGGCTGTTCCTCGCAACCTTCGCGGGAATCAGCGGCTTCATTTTCTTCTGGGTTGAGTCGTTCTTTGCGCGCAATATCGCTGATGTCCGGCCGCTGTTTGAATGGATGCCCATTGTGCTGATCTTTCTATGCGCAAGCCTCACCATGCGCATGTGGAGCGAAGAGCGAAGTGCTGGCACGCTGGAGCATGTGATCACACAACCGGCGCAACTGTGGCAGTTTGTGCTCGGCAAATTTATGGCCTGCTTATTTTTACTCCTGTTGGCGCTGGCCAGCACGCTGCCACTGCCCGCAACGGTAGCCCTTATCGCCAACCTGGACTGGGGCCCCGTGCTGGGCGGTTATCTTGCTGCAATATTACTGGGTGCCGCCTATCTCACCATCGGCCTCTTTGTCTCTGCGCGCACCAGTAATCCTATCGTCAGCCTGATCGTTACCGTGGTCTTGTGCTCGGCGCTCTATTTACTGGGCAGCCCTATTTTGACTGGTTTTTTTGACGACAGGACCGGCGAGATACTGCGTATGCTAGGCAGTGGTGCCCGCTTCGAGAGTATCAATCGCGGCGTCATCGACCTGCACGACTTGCTCTACTATTTAACGCTCTGCATCGGTTTTCTGGCGCTAAACGTTTTTTCGCTGGAAAAGCAGCGCTGGGCACGGCGGGCTGCAACAGCCCGTCAGCGACAATGGCGTGTGTCGCTTGTGTTGCTTGTCGCGAATCTGGTGCTATTGAACGTTTGGATGTCCGGGCTGAGTGGTTTACGCGCAGACATAACCGAAGGCAGATTGTTCTCGATCTCACAGCCCACCAAGATTTTTCTTGACGAATTGCAGGAACCGCTTCTTATACGTGGCTACTTTAGCGGCCAAACGCATGCATTACTGGCACCCCTGATACCTCAGCTGCGCGACCTTTTGAAAGAGTACGAGGTGGTCGGCAAGGGTAAGGTACGCGTAGAGTTTGTAGACCCAACGGAGGATCCAGCAGTAGAGAAAGAGGCCAATGAACGGTACGGTATCGCGGCCACGCCGTTCAAGATTGCAGACCGTCATAAATCCACTCTTGTTAATGCGTATTTCAATATTCTTGTCGAGTACGGCAGCGAGTACAAAACGCTTGGCTTTGCCGATCTGATCGAAGCGCGCGCCTCCCCAAATGGGGACGCCGAGGTAAAGCTACGCAACCCTGAGTACGACATTACGCATGCCATCAAGAAAGTACTATTTGATTATCGTTCTGGCGGCAATCTATTCGATGGCATTCAGCGGCCCGTAGAACTGATCGGCTATGTGTCTGCCGATGAGTTGCTACCTGAGCAGCTGCGGGCCTACAAGGAAGCCATTCTGCCTCAGTTGGAACTCGCTGTAGCGAACTCTGATGACAACTTCAGCATCCGCTTCATTGAACCAGAGGCTCGGGACGGAGCCGTGGCGCAGCAGATTATGGATCAATGGGGTTTCAGACCCATGGTTGCGTCTGCACAAGACCCGACGCCATTTTTCTTCTACCTGACACTGGCAGACGCCGAGCAAGTGGTTGAATTGCCAACAGAGGATTTCAATCCCGATGCTTTCCGGTTAACACTGGACGCGGGGCTAAAACGTTTTGCACCGGGCTTTACCAAGATAGTAGCGCTGGCACTACCCACCGTTGACCCACAGATGGCGCAGCAGCAGCACTTACCCACATTCGCGAAGCTGGAGCGCGCCATTAGCCGAGATTACAGCATACGACGGGAGATCCTTTCCGATGGCAACGTGACGCCCGAGGCCGATATTCTGCTGGTGGTGGCACCACACGCCCTTGATGACAAATCGGTGTTTGCGATCGACCAGTTCCTGATGCGCGGCGGTACCGTTGTAATGACCACCTCGCCGTATAGCGCAGACTTAAGTGGAGGCCAGTTGCGCTTGCTGGACCGGGACAGCGGCTTGCAGGACTGGCTCGCGCACAATGGTCTGAAGATAGAGCCCACGCTGGTGCTGGATAAACGCAACACGAGCTTCCACGCATCTGTTTCCCGGGCATCGGGCGACTACGAATTCCGCGATCTGCAATTAGTTGACTATCCGTACTTCATCGACCTGCGCAATGCCGGCCTGTCACCCGATCATGCCGTGACGAGCAACCTGCCGCAGATAACAATGGCCTGGGCATCGCCAGTCACTGTCGAGCACGGCAGCGGCAGACGCATCTCTTCACTACTGCAGAGCTCCAGCGACTCGTGGTTGCGCAATAGCAAGGACGTCATGCCCAGCGTCGATGCTAACGGCGTCAGCAACCTGCGCCCTCCTGAAGACGACGATAGCAGCCATTCAAACGATTTCAGCGGCGCGCAGATTTTGGGGTTGATCATGCAGGGCCGTTTTACCTCCTACTTTGCAGGCAGCGAATCAACAGACGATCTGGCGTCAGACACCCACCAGAATGCGCCAACAGGCCTTCCCTCTATGCCGGGCCTCAGAAGCATGCTGGAGCGATCACCAGAATCAGCTCGCATCGTACTCTTTTCTTCCAATGACTTTATCAGTGACAAAGTCCTTAACAGCCTTGTCACCGCAAGCGGCTCGCAGTATCTGGGGGCGCTCGACCTGTTGAGTAATGCTCTGGACTGGGCGCTGCAGGACGAGCAGTTGCTCGGTATTCGTTCGCGAGCCCATTTCAACCGTACGCTGCCACCAATGGAGCGCCAGGCGCAACTGATCATTGAGTACTTCAACTATGGCCTCGCGCTGCTGTGGCTGTTACTGCTCGCGCTCGGCGCCTGGTTGCAAAGCGCGCTGCGGCGCCGCCGATATGCCAAAGGGCTCTCCCTGTGAATCGCTGGATGCCTGCATTATTCCTGATATTACTGGTACAAAGCACTATCACTGCTGTCGTTTTTTGGCCTGATTCAGGAGTGTCAGACCACCCCGCAGAGCCATTGCTCGCGCCCTTCCCCATCACCGCCATCGATGAATTGCATATCGGCGACGAGTTCGACAATGAGGCTGTTCTGGTACGCACTGGCAAACAGTGGCTGCTTCCCTATCGTGAGAACCTACCGGCCGATGCCATCAAGATCCAAGCATTGCTGCAAGACCTCACTGATCAGTCTGGCAGTTGGCCCGTGGCGCGCTCATCAGCCGCTCGCCAGCGTTTTCAGGTTGCCGACTACTATTATCAGAAACGGCTCAAGCTGTTCTCCGCAGGCGAAGAGCTGGGCACCGTTTACCTGGGCACCTCACCGGGCTTTCGCAAAGTACATGCTCGCAATGCAGATCAGGACGCAATTTTCAGTATCACTCTGAACACGTTTGAGGTTCCGGCCAACTCCCAGGCTTGGCTAGACCCAAAGTTACTGCAGGTGCGTGTGCCGCTGCGCATAGACTCGGACCTCTACAACATCTACCTCGAAGACGGCCACTGGAAGTCCGCTACCGGGGGTCGGCCTGACAAAACGCAGGTCGATGCCCTGCTCACTGCGCTAAAGAATCTTCAAGTTGAGGGCATTGCCGGTGATGATCTACAACGCGATCTGTCGGCAGTGGAAGACGAACTGATCTTGAGTATCCAGAGCCTGGGCGGAGAGGTGACGCTGGAAGTGATGACGTTAAACAAGCAGCACTATATTTACAGCAGCGAGTTTCCATTGTTCTTCAGACTCAGCGCCTACGATTTCGACCGACTGATGGGAATAGACGCTGGCCTGGTGTCGGGCGAAGATAGCGGTCAGTAATCAGACGTAAGCGGCCGCTATGGGCGGCTGTTTACACATGCACCCTATCCTGCCTGGGCCTTAGGCATGGTAGGGTTATTTTTTTGCACATTGAACGCCTCAGGGCATGATCTGGGAGAGTTATGGATTGGGATATTGCGCTAAAGGAATTCATCTCACTATGGGTGGTCATCGATCCGATAGGGACCATTCCTGTTTTCATCGCGGTGACCGCCGGCCTTAGCCTTGCGCAGCAGCGCATGATCGCAGTGAAGTCGACGATGATTGCCACCATCGTTCTGCTGGTCTTTATCGTGGGCGGCCAGCTGTTGATGGAAGGGCTCAATATCCATCTGGAGGCGTTTCAGATTGCGGGGGGTATCGTGCTGTTTCTATTTGCCACCACCATGATATTTGGTGATGGCAAACCGGCTACAGAAAAACGGCAGATTGGCGGCGACTTCAACCATCTGGCCGTGTTTCCGCTAGCAGTGCCCTCTCTGGCGTCACCCGGCGCGATGCTCGATGTCGTGATTCTCACAGACAATCATCGACACTCTATCTCCGATCAACTGTTAACGACCGGCGTAATGCTTAGCGTTATGCTATGCGTATTGGTCCTGTTGCTACTGGCCGCCCCCATCCAGCGTATCATCGGTGAAGCGGGTGCCAACATTATCAGCCGCGTCATGGGGCTCATTCTGGCTTCTGTGGCCGTTGACCATATTCTTACCGCGGTAACCAGTTACTTTAATCTCAACATATAAAAGCTTTTCGGGCTTAGGATAGTGCTGACACTCAATCCTTGAAATCCGGCGCCCTGCCTTCCTTGCGCGCCTTGATCGCCTCTTCAAAGTTTTTGGTGGTCATGCGCATAAACAGTTGCGCATGGCCCTCGTGATTCATATGAGTGTGCAAACTGCCCGCGTCCATGCCGGCCCACAACATCTGTTTGCTCAGCTCCACGCCCAGTTGGCTGAAGCCGCAGATGCGCTCGGCCATGGTGTAACACTCCTCCAGTAGTTGCTCCTGTGGCACCACCTTGGACAACATACCAATGCGCTGCGCCTCCTGGGCATCCACGTCCCTGCCTGTCAACATGATCTCAAACGCACGACTGGTGCCAATGGCGCGTGGCAGCAGATAGCTCAGCCCCAACTCGGCGGAGGTCAGGCCATTGTTAATGCCAGCGGGGCGGAAGTAGGCAGTCTCTGATGCGACACGAATGTCTGTCGCCATCGCAAGACAGAACCCGCCACCAATCGCCGGACCGTTAATGGCTCCAATCACAGGCTGATGCATGTCATGAATCGCTTTAACCACATCGTCGAGAATCCGCATGGCGCGACGGGCAATGCCAGGAATGGTGAGACCATCAAAAATCGCCAGCCAACCCGGGTCCTCCAGATCTGCGCCAGCACAAAACCCCGCGCCCGCCCCTGTAACGATGACCACGCGGGTATCGTTGTCGAAACTGACCTCCTCCAACGCCTCTTTGAAGGGCACCATCACGTCGAATGCCATAGCGTTCATACGCTCCGGACGGTTCAATGTAATAAGAGTGGTATGGGGGCGCGGTTTTTCCACAGTAACAAACGACATAAGCAGACCTTATTTATACTTCGAAGATGCACAGACTAACGCTTTGCAGAATATGCATCCATGGCCAAAAGGGCCAGTCTAGGGTCCGCAGACTGCGCTGATCGGCGGCGGTATAGGCAAACGGGACGAAAATGCTCAGACCGTGCTAAAGTCTGAGCCGGAGGTAACACGTATGAGAATACTTGGCATGGTTCTGGCGTTGGGCGCCATCACCTGGATGCTATACCAGTCGGCTGGCGGCGGTGAGGCGGAAACGGTGATTCCAGCTGAGTATCAAAAGGCGATCGATAAAGCGAAGGACGTGGAACAAACTTTGAAGAAAGCCGCACAGAAGAGTGTCGACGACGCAGAGGCCAACATACCTTAAGTACATCCGATATTGGTGTACTCACACTATCGAATCCCATAGGCAGGATAGAATATGCAGAACGATAAAGGCGCCCTTATACCGCGAAAAATATTTCCTGTTATGTACGGGACGAACGCAGCCCGTTATGTGCTGATATATGCGCCATGACCTTCAACAGACCTCTGATTTTTATCAAATTTTGTTGCCTGTAAATTTGCATATAGAGAATCAGTGTCCGGATGTTATGTAGACCGATTCCTCATACTTAGCTGTTCTGTGCCTAAAGAATGATGATGAGAAAATGATTTGTAATAGCCGTAGTCTGACTTCGGCTGTATCGTCTACTACCTTGCCGCGCGGTCTGCCGCATACTGAAGCGTTACAAAATTAGACCTAGGGAGACTAAATGAAA
>JBDNIE010000026.1:0-20446 GCA_041688425.1 Halioglobus sp.
AAACCCGGTCAGCATTCAAATACAGAACCCCCTTTAAAAGTCGTTATAATAGCCCCATGACTCGACAAATTATTGCCCGCTACTGGCCTAGTTGCTACCATCCCAGCTGCCAAGCAGGCCTGCAGCAACGCCCATCTTTGTACCACCCCACGGAGCACCCATGAGCCGTCCGTCCCTATTTGATCTGGAAAACCACAGCGACTTTATCCAACGCCATATCGGGCCGACAGTGCAGCAGCAAACGGCCATGGCCCGCGCCATTGGTTACGACAACATGGATGCGCTGATCGACGATACTGTGCCAACGGCCATACGCCGGCAGCAGCCCATGCAATTGCCGGGCGCACAGACTGAGCAACAGGTCATTGCGCGGCTGCGCGCGATGGCAAAACTCAATACCGTCAATCGCTCCTTTATCGGTACCGGCTATCACGACACCATCACGCCACCGGTGATACAGCGCAATGTACTGGAAAATCCAGGCTGGTATACCGCCTATACGCCCTATCAGCCGGAAATCTCCCAGGGTCGACTAGAAGCCCTGCTCACCTTCCAGCAGATGATTCTGGATCTCACCGGTATGGACCTGGCCAACGCCTCCATGCTGGATGAAGGCACCGCCGCTGCCGAAGCGATGACGCTGCTGCAACGGGTCAATAAGAAAAACCGCAGCAACACCTTCCTGATCGCTGAGGATTGTCACCCGCAAACTATCGCCGTGGTCAAAACCCGCGCCGAAGCGCTGGACATCGACATTGTGGTGGGCAACCCCGCACAACTGCTCGAGACCACCGAGGCTTTCGGCCTGCTACTGCAATACCCGGGGACGTATGGCCATCTGCAAGACATCTCACCGCTGATAGACAAAGCACATGATGTCAATACCCTGGTGGCCGTGGCAGCCGACATCATGGCGCTGCTGCTGGTGAAATCGCCGGGCTCGGTGGGTGCGGATGTTGTTCTGGGTAACACCCAGCGCTTCGGTGTACCTATGGGCTTTGGCGGCCCGCACGCAGCATTTTTTGCCACAAGAGACGCCTATAAACGCTCTACGCCAGGGCGCATCATCGGCGTTTCCATTGATCGGCGTGGCAACCAGGCACTGCGCATGGCGATGCAAACGCGAGAGCAGCACATACGCCGCGAGAAGGCCACCAGCAACATCTGCACAGCACAGGCGCTGCTGGCAGTTATGGCCGTGTTTTACACCATGTATCACGGACCGAAGGGACTGCGGCGCATCGCCAACCGCATCCAACGCCTTACCGGCATTCTGGCCAAAGGTTTGGAAGGCGCAGGCTTTATGGCCGACAACGCCACCTACTTTGACACGCTCTGCTTTACTGTGGGCACGCAACAACAAGACATCGTCGAGCGCGCATTAGCGCGGGGATTAAACCTGCGCATTATCGGTACTGACAGACTTGGCGTGGCGCTCGATGAAACTACCAGCGCGCTTGACATAACCGCATTGTGGGCTGCATTTACCAACAACAGTACATTGCCTACGGTTGAGCATGTCGACGAAAAAGTGCATGAAAATTCAGGCATACCCGATGATCTGTTGCGCGCGCTCGATTATCTGCAACACCCCTTGTTTAACAACTACCATTCAGAAACTGAGATGCTGCGCTACATGCGCTATCTGGAAGACAAGGACATTGCGCTTAATCGCTCGATGATCCCGCTGGGCAGCTGCACCATGAAGCTTAACGCGACCACCGAGATGCTGCCGGTAACCTGGCCAGAATTTGCCGGCATACACCCCTTTGCACCCGCTGCGCAGACCGCCGGCTACCAAGCCATGCTCGCAGAGCTGGAGCACATGTTGCTGGAGTGTACCGGCTACGATGCCATCTCGCTGCAGCCCAATGCCGGGTCGCAGGGTGAGTATGCCGGACTGTTGGCGATCCGCCGCTACCACGAAAGCCGCGGCGACGTGCAGCGCGACGTATGCCTGATCCCAGCGTCTGCACACGGCACCAATCCCGCCAGCGCGGCACTGGCCGGCATGCGCGTGGTGATCGTTAATTGCGATGCGTTGGGCAATGTCGACATGGCAGACCTGCGCGCCAAAGCCGAGCGTCATACGCACGACCTGTCCTGCATTATGGTGACCTACCCCTCCACGCACGGGGTGTTTGAAGAGTCCATCATCGAACTGTGTGAGATCGTGCATCATCACGGCGGCCAGGTGTATGTCGACGGTGCCAATCTGAACGCGCTGGTTGGTGTTGCGGCACCAGGCAAATTCGGTGCAGATGTGTCGCATCTCAACCTGCATAAAACGTTCTGTATTCCGCACGGTGGCGGCGGCCCGGGCATGGGCCCTATCGGCGTGGGCGCGCATTTACAGCCCTTCCTGCCCAGTCATCCGGTGATGCCAATTACGGGTGTGAGCGCCGATAATGACGTTGTCTCTTCCGCACCCTATGGCAGCGCCTCGATACTGCCCATCTCCTGGGCGTATATCGCCCTCATGGGCGGCGAAGGTCTTACACACGCCACCAAGGTCGCCATTCTCAGTGCCAACTACATCGCCCATCGCCTGAAAGAGCACTATCCGGTGCTCTATACCGGCAGCAGCGGCAATATCGCCCATGAATGCATTCTCGATATCCGTCCTATCAAGGAGGAGAGTGGCATTTCGGAAGAGGACATTGCCAAACGCATGATCGATTATGGCTTTCATGCACCGACCATGTCCTTTCCCGTGGCAGGCACATTGATGGTTGAGCCGACGGAGTCTGAATCACTGGCGGAACTGGATCGCTTCTGCGATGCGCTGATTGCGATTCGCGCCGAGGTCAAGGCCGTGCAAAACGGCGTACTCGACGCCAAGGACAACCCGCTGACCAATGCACCGCATACACTCGCCGATGTTGCATCCAGCACCTGGGATCACCCTTACGATCGCGAGCAGGCCGCTTATCCAGTGCCTTCGCTGCGCCGTTACAAATACTGGGCGCCCGTCAACCGGGTCGACAACGTGTACGGTGATCGCAACCTATTCTGCGCCTGCCCTGCGATTGACAGTTATCGGGAGGAAGTCTGACGACGCAAACTGCCGACATCAGCCGTTTCCGTTAACTGCGCTCTACACCCTGAAGTAGGATATCTGTATTTCCTCGCCATAATCACCGTAGTCTCCCAGTGCTCGCAGGCGCCGGAACTCGGCCCAGGATATTGGGTGGTATTGGGCCGCACTGGCCTCAGACACCGTATGGGACAGGGGCGCTACGATCGTGTTGTAATCCGGATTACAAAAATAAGCTGCGCTGTATCGCGGCATACTGTAGCTCGCACGCACCCGATGCAGCGGCGCAAGGTATCGATCATTTGACCAGACCTGCAGCATATCCCCGATATTAATAGTCAAGCTAGCCGCCACTGGCGTAACGTCGACCCAACTGTCATCCCTGAGCACCTGCAGGCCCGTCACCTCGTCTTGCAACAGTACGGTAATAGCACCGGCGTCCGAGTGTTCGCTGATGCCAAACGGCCCTGTCGCGGCCACGTCGGTGCCGGCGAGCGGGTCATTGAGCGGGTAGTGATTAAGTCTGAGAAAGCTGCTGTGCCCTTGCTGAAAGTGATGCTCGAGCGCATCGCTCCTGGCTCCGAGGCCCTCGCAACACAGCGCCAATAGTTGCAGCGCCAGCTTGTGGCTGGCTACTGCATAGTCTTCAAGTACCGAGCGAAAGCCCACAGGTGATGCGGGCCAGGGCGTAGTTCCCCCCGGCGCAAAATCAAAGATCTCCTTGCGGTCTCTCACGTTCTTGGTGAGTTCCCGGTCGTAATAACCAAAGGGATTATCCACTGTGCGCGAGACTGCCTGCTTGCCCGACAACGGCAAACTGAAGAAGTGCCGACTGATCGCCTGCATTGACTCGATCAACTGCGCGTCCAGGCCGTGATTGGTGACGTGAAAGAAACCCCAGTCGGTGCAAGCTGCGGCCAGCGCTTCGACGCACTGCTCCCTCACTCCATGAAGGTCGATCACTGGTACTGTCTGATTCAAGTTCTGTCCCACTGCAACGCACTTGTTATGCACGCACGATTGTAGCCGTTTACCGTTGGCTTGGCAGTATTGCCCTGCAGCGTCACCCAATTTGAAATTTGAAGCTGGCTGGTTATTGTTCACTGCCGTCAGCTGCTACACTTGCCCGCTGGCGTGGGCTCACTCCGCGCAGCTCTCATATCACACAGCTATAACTGCACACTCCACCGTTGTGCGTCTATCGCTTTAAGGATCAAACATGTCGGATGTTCTCGCCCAACCACTGACACTGCCGTGCGGCGCAGTGCTGCCCAACCGTCTCGCCAAAGCTGCCATGACAGAGGGCTTGGCCGATCCCGCAGGTGTGCCAACCCAGGAACTGGAGCGGCTCTATGGCCTGTGGAGCGATGGTGGCGCGGGACTACTGCTGACAGGCAATATCCTGATTGACGGCGAGCATCTGGAGCGTCCCGGTAATGTCATTATTGATCGCGAACCGGATGCACATATGCAGGCAGCGCTATCGCGCTGGGCAACAGCGGCCACCCGCAATGGCAATCACCTATGGGCACAAATCAGCCACGCGGGGCGCCAGACACAAAAGAATGTGAATCCGCATCCGAAAGCCCCGTCCCCGGTAAAACTCGGCCTGCCCGGTGGACAGTTCGGCGAGCCCGTTGCCCTGACAATTGCAGAGATCGAAGACATCGTGCGCCGTTTTGGTGTGTGCGCGGCCGCGGTGAAAGCCGCCGGGTTTACCGGCGTGCAAGTACATGCAGCACATGGCTACCTGCTGTCACAGTTTCTCAGTCCGCGCAGTAACCTGCGCACAGATGAGTATGGCGGCACACTGGAAAATCGCGCTCGTGCGCTGCTGGATGCCGTCAAGACCGTGCGGGATGCGGTAGGCCCCGACTTTCCGGTGGCCGTCAAACTCAACAGCGCCGATTTCCAGAAGGGCGGATTCGATTTTGAAGACAGTATGCAGGTAGCACAGTGGCTGCAAGCCGCTGGTGTCGACTTATTGGAAATATCCGGCGGCACCTACGAGCAACCGAAACTGTTGGGCGTTGAAGGCATCGAGGAAGAAGAGCCGCAAGGCGTGGCGCACTCGACGCTGATGCGCGAGGCCTACTTCGTGGACTTCGCGCTGGCCATGCAGGAGAAGGTCTCGATCCCCCTCATGGTGACGGGAGGCTTCCGCCACCGCAACGTGATGGAACAGGCCATCAGCGCCGGCGGCGCAGACCTGATCGGACTGGGACGACCGATGTGTGTACTCACCGATGCGCCCGCGCAATTGTTGGCAGGCGAGAGCGCGCTGCCGCGCTATGAATCAAAGCTTTCGCTGCTGCCAGACTGGCTGTCGTTTCTCACTGGCGTCAGCACACTGCGCACGCTGGCAAGTTTTGCAGTGCAGTACTGGTATTACGCACAACTGGATACACTGGGCCGCACAGGCAAGGCCGCACCGGGCATGACAGTATTTGCGGCGACGCGCAAAGTCATGGCACAGCAGAAGCAGTGGATTGCAGCGCGGCGCAAGCTGTAAGCCATTATACGTTTCCACAATTCAACATCATTCGATAGCTTGATTTGAAGAGACGGCTGATACACACTTTTTTTGAGCCAGCACTTTTTTTGAAACCACATCAATTGAGATATGAGGGGCACGCGTTCCCCAATCTATGCGGCTCGCCTGAACTTCGCACGAATGTCCTGCTCCACCATATACATCACAGGCAGCAACACCAGCGACACTAATCCGCCGAACACCACACCCCAGGCCATACTCATCACCATCGGACTGATGTAACTGTTCTCACCCATGATGCCGTAGGCCGTGGGCAGCAAGCCGACTGCTGTAGTCACAGAAGTGATCAGTATGGGCCGAAAACGACGGCGTGCTACCGCAGCAACTTCGGTGGCAGACAGCGGTGCGCCACGTTCGCGGCGATCCTCATTGAGTGAATGCAGCAGCACCAGTGAGTCATTGACCAACACGCCCACCAGACCGATGACGCCGGTTATTGACATCATGCCCATGGACAAGCCCTGCACGGAGTAGCACACCACAACGCCCACCAGGCCGAACGGAATACTGAGCATGATGAGCAGCGGCTGCGATGCTGAATTGAACAGAATCACCAACGCGGCGAAGATAGAAATCAGGCAGATAATAGCGGCCAGGCCTAGATCGCCCAGCGCTTCGCCCTGCTCTTCCAGTTCGCCGCCCATGTGAATACGCAGTTGCGGATAGCGTTCATTCCAGTCCTGCTGGGCTATCCACTGCGCCACATCCTGATTGATAGAATTGACGCTGGCCAGCTCGGAATCAATCTCGCCATACACAGTGACGGTGCGCTTGCCAAAATAGTGTTTGATGTCTGCCTCACCCGGGCGCACTGAGAATTGTGCCAGTGATTTCAGGTAAACCGCCTCGCCGTTCGCATTCACCACGGCCAGATTCTCTAAGGTTTCCAGTTTTCCTGCATCCGGCAACGGCAATTGCAGCCGGTAGCGCACACGTTCATCCAGCGTTTGCAACTCATCCACCAGCAGGCCATCCACGGCAATACGCATGGCCTGTACCAGTTGATCCATATCCAGGCCGCGCGCGGCCAGCAGTGCATGATTCACATCCAGCTCGATGACATCCTTGCCCGCATTGATACTGCTCCAGCTGGCGGTAACCCCGGCATGACCACGCAGGTATTCGAGCAACTGCCCGGCAACGGTGTAACGTTCCTCGCCGCTGCCGATTACGTCCACCTGCACGGGCTTACCAACAACGGGTACGTCCGTGAGGGCTTGCACTACCAGTGAATCGAAACCCTGCTGTTTATCTGCCCAGGCTTGCAGGGTAGCCACCAGCTCCTTGGTGTCGGTATCGCCGCTGCGCTTGCCCAATGGTTCCAACTGGATGGCGATGATCGCCCAGGCGTGGTTGCGCCCTTCGGTGGTACCGTAAAAATCGGTGTCGTGGTGGCCCACCTGACTGGTAATCGCGAGCAAATCTTCGGCTGCGACAAAAACCCGCAGCTCGGTTTCCATGCGCGACACCGCCGCCACAGTCTGCTCGAAACGGCTTCCCACAGGCAGCTCGACCTTGATCTGCACAGTATCAATATCCACATCGGGATACATGCTGAAGTTAATTGTTCTATAGCCAATAAACATCACCCCGATAAACACCAGCACAAATACCAGCAGCGTCAGGTAGCGATGCTGCAGCCAGCCGCTGATGCGTTGATGGTAATACTCGCGCAAACGCTCGAAGGCGCGCGCACGCGGCTTCGCTTCGCGCTGCCGTACATGGGCGAGATGGCCGGGCAGCAAGCAGAGGCTCTCGAACAGAGATGCCATCAACAGCACGACCACCGCCAGCGGAAATGGCAACATGAAATCGCCGTTGGCACCATCGAGAAACATCAGCGGTGCAAAAGCCAGCATGGTGGTCAATGCACTGAAGATAACCGGCTGCGCGACCTGCGAAGCTCCCAGTACACTTGCCTCGCGCAGCCCAACGCCCTCGACCCGCAGTCGCTGCACGTTCTCACTGACCACCACCGCATCATCAACCAGAATTCCCATCAACAGCACGATGGCGGTGAGACTCATCGCGTTGATAGTGACATCGATGGCCGCCAGACCCAGGAACGACAGACACACCGCAAAGGGAATACCCACCGCGACCCACAGCGCAAAACGCAATTCGAGAAAGTAGCAGAGCAACAGCAGCACCGACACCAGCCCCAGTAAAGCGTTACCGCCCAGCACATCCAGCATGTTTACCGTGAGGCGCGAGATGTCCGCGACCATCACCAGTTCGACACCCGCCGGGACAGAAAAATTCTCGACATAGGCGCGCACATTGGCGGCTGTATGCACTTCATCGGCGCGCGCTTTCTTGCGTGCTTGCAGGGCGATGCTCATACGTCCATCAACGCGCGACTGCACTTCCCAGTCTTCGTAATCTATCACCACGGTGGCGATGTCGCGCAGCAGCACCGTGTTGCCGGGCGCACCTGAGCGCACAACGACGGTTTCCACTTCACGCGGGTCGCGAAATTGCCCTACGGCAATGATCTTTTTTTCCGCCAGAAAGGAGTCGATAGAGCCGCCACTGTCGCGCAGGTTGCGCGCGCGAATCGCGGCAATGATCTCGTCGTGGCTGATGCCGAGGTGCGCGAGTTTTTCAGGCTCCAGTAGAATGCGCACTTCCGGACGCCGGTAGCCGTGTTTCTCCACACTGGCGATACCGTGCACTTCGCGCAGGCCATCGGCTACGTTGCGAGCAACATCGCGCAACAGCGACTCCGGCACCTCGCCGGTGACATGCACTTCCATCACCGGTGTGACCAGTGTCGACAGCTCTTCCACCAACGGCTTTTCCAGCAGGTCATCGGGCAGGCGCGCCGCTGCCCGATCCACCGCCTGCTGGATATCGCGCATGATGTCCTGCTTGTCCGCTGTCACAAGATCCAGATTCAAAGTGATGACCGACAGGCTCTCCATACTGTTGGAGTAGAGTTTCTTGATGCCCTCCACTTCCAGCAGCTCTTCTTCCAACGGCAGGGTTATCCCGAGTTCGACATCCTCCGGCCCGGCCCCGGCCTTGATCGTTGTGATATTCACCACGCCCATATCGACATTGGGATTGTACTCGTACCGCATATTCCCAATGGTCAGGAAGCCGAGCGTGAAGACCATCACCATGATCATGTTGACCACCAGCGGCCTGTCGACAAACCAGCTAATCAGGTATTGCATGGGATCAGTCTGCGCTGCGAGCGATGACGGTGTCACCGTCCAACAAGTGGGCGTGCCCCGCGACGACAACGTGGTCACCGGCGACAAGCCCGTCCAGAATCTGCAGGCGGTTACTGAAGCCTGCAGCGAGTAATGGCTCGCGCAGATGCGCCACGCCGTTCTCAATAACAAATACGACGCGCCTGCGATTGCGGTCTACCAGCGCTTGCTCAGGCAGGAGCAGGGCATCGGGTTTACTGATGCCCTGTAACTCGGCCCTGGCTGTCATGCCCGGTCTCAGCGCATCGGTCTCACCTGACAATATGAGCTTCACGGGGAAATTGCCGGTAGCCCGATCGGCATTGACGCCAACCCATTCGATGTTGGCCGCATACTCCCTGCCGGCTATTCCCGACACAATGACACGCGCCGGGTCACCGGCGCGGATATAAGCGATGTCGGCCTCGCTGACCCAGGTTTGCATACGCATGCCCTGCACAGCTTGCAAGGTAATCAGGCTGGCCCCTGCCTGCACCGGCTCGCCGACTTCCACGGCGCGGATGTCCACCAGCCCCTCAGTGGGACTGAAGATGCGGGTGTCGGCCAGCTCGCGTCTGGCCAGCTCGGCGCTGGCAAGCACTTGCTGGTAGGCAGCGTTAGCGAGATCGACCGCTAACTGCGCGCTGTCCAGCACCTCCTGGGATATCGTTTCCTTTTCAGCCAGATCGCGCCGCCGCTGCAACTTCAGCCGCGCTTCTTTCAACGCGGCCTGCGCGTGTTGCACCTGCTGCTCCATCTGCTGAACCGCGAGCTCGCGTTTTTGTGGGTCCAGCTCCAATAAGAGCTGCCCGGTCTTTACGCGGTCACCTTCATTGATGTGCACTGCAATCACCGTGCCCGACAGTTCAGCAGCAACATTGACCTCTTCCAGCGCTTCGACCACACCGAAGGTACTGACAGTGGTCTGCCAGTTCAGCGGCCGCAGCTCCTCTACCGTTACCTCGACCTGGTGCGGCGCTTTAGCGTCATCACTATCTGGTTCAGGAGCTTCACTGCATGCGCCAACAGACAGCGCTCCCACCAGCAAGAACGCGCGCAGGTAAACGGGTGAAGTATTGTTGCTGGGCGAGCCGCATAGGACCCTTATTGTGAACGACAACATGGAGCAGCGAATTCCTTATTAGCGGTGACTATCGCATATCTCCCGTATCGTAACGCTTGGGAGCGAAGAATCCACCCAATAAAAAGTCACCGTCTGGCGAGAGTACCGTGACACACCCTCGATGTTCCAGCGCACTTTGTTGTCACTAAACCGCTTTAACAAGAGCAGCTGACAGTTTCACCACCGGCGCCTTGCTGGATCGGCGGTCACGCTCACACGTGCATAGTCTTGGCTCAGCGTCGCAGAACGCTGCTAACAGCTCTGCCCCAATCAGCGGGATTTGGGTATTATTTTAGGATACTCACTCAATAATGTCAGCAGTTTCTCGCGTTCGCCTGGCGCTTCGCGGGTTGAATTGATCAGATGGGCAGGACGCACTTCACGGTCCAGAAACAACTCGCCAGTGGCATCACCAGCTTCAGTGGCCACTGCCAGCCACACGATAGTATCTGCGCCTTCGTCGGCCGAGCGCAGCACCCTTTTGGTCAGACGCCGGAATTGTGGCAAGGCATTCTGTACGCCCGGAGTGTCGGCCCAGCCGGGATGCATGGCATTGACGACGATCCCTTCGTCCGACCAGTTTTCAGCCCACTCCTGCGTCAACACCATCAGGGCGCGCTTTTGCCGCGCGTATGCCGTGCTGCCGGAGTATTCGCGGGTGTCTGGTGCCTGCAATGCCTCTGTCTCGAGTTTCTGGCTATACATACCGCCCGACACCACATTGATGACCCTTGCCCCTTCAGCTGTGGCTAGCAATGGCTTGAGTCCTTCGGTCAATCGGTAAGGGCTGAGCAACAGCAGTGCAAAGCTCTGTTCCAGCCCTTCGACTGTCTCGCCTCGCGAGTTAAACAGTGCACCTGCATTGTTGATCAGGACATCGATAGGTTCGCCGCGTTTTTTCAGGCGCGCCACCAGCGCATCGACATCGCGCATAAGGCTCAAATCGGCGAGTTCGTAACGAATTGCAGTGTTACCAGTTTCACGCTGCAAGGCATTGACGGTATCCTGCGCTTTCTGCTTGTCACGCATGACAAGTGTTAACGTTGCGCCGCGTCGTGCCAACTGATGGGCGGTCGCATAGCCCAGTCCAGCCGATGTGCCGGTAATCACCATATGCTTGTTTTTGACACTGGCTGACATGGGGTTAAAGCGTTTGCGACCGCGCGTATATCCCAAGCGCGAAAACATTGCCACTCCGGGCAACAACAAACGGTCGGCCATGCGTGTACCGCGCGAGGTCTGCCTCAGCGGGAAGTTGTCGGCCAGCGCCTCCCCCAGGCCCGCCACCGATTCCCGACCCATCTTCTGCATACCCTTTTCGGACAGCGCAGCAACGGCCGACACCAGCGGTTTAAAACTGAACTCTGCACGGTAATCAATGTGCGTGCCGGTGGCGGTGGCGGCAAAGGTGATGACGTCTCGCGCATCAAAAAAGGAGCTCGTACCAAGCAGTTCAATGCAGGTATTTTCAGTCAGCTTCAGCGTCGTATAAAGCAACTTCACACTGCCCACCGGCAGTGCGCAGATTACTTCAAATTGAGTTCCTACCGCGACCGCACCCGGCGTTAATTTGCGTGCAGACAACGCTGTTGAATCCCACTCTACAGTCGTGGTGAAATCGCTGACATACGCGAATACTTCTTCTATCGGACGGTCGACGTCCACGGTTTCGTGTAACACGATCATGTTGATTTACTCGGCAGTTTCATTAGGAACGGACGCGACTTCATTGCGAATTCATACGGCGAGTTTGCATAGTTGGGTCACTCTGCACTCTGCGCCCTGATATCTGCATAGGCCGCTAGTGCTGCTCCACGAGCATCGCGGTGATCCACGATCGGCAATGGGTAGTGATCAGGGAGGATCACTCCTGCATCCTGCAATACCTGCCAGGGTGCCGCCCAAGGCTGATGCAGGTAGCGGTCCGGGAGTGCCGTCAGCTCCGGCACCCAATGCCTGACGTATTCCCCCGTCTTATCGAATTTCTCGCCCTGCGTGGTGGGATTAAAAATACGGAAGTACGGCGCCGCATCAGCGCCGCTGCCAGCCACCCACTGCCATGAGCAGGCGTTATTGGATAGATCTGCATCTACTAATGTATCCCAGAACCAGCGCTGCCCCGCGCGCCAGTCGATGAGCAAATGCTTACATAAAAAAGACGCTACCACCATACGCACGCGGTTGTGCATGTAGCCCGTCTGCCACAACTCTCGCATACCGGCATCGACAATGGGATAGCCCGTCTTGCCCTGCTGCCATGCGCGCAAGTGAATCGCACCTCCAACCCAGGGGAAGGTGGCGAAATCGGATTTGAAAGCATCCTCCGGCATCGCAGGGAAATGAAACAACAGATGGTGAGAGAACTCCCGCCATGCCATTTCGCTCAAAAACTTTTCCGTTTCCTGCTGCAATTCCGGGCTGGCCAATGCAGCCTGCCGGGCAACGTGCCACACTTTAGCGGGCGCGATTTCACCAAAGTGCAGGTGGGGGGACAAACGCGATGTCGCACTGCGCGCCGGATAATTTCTGCCCTTGTCATAGTCACTGACAGAGTCTCGCAAAAACGTCTGGAGTTTCAGGCTTGCCTGTTTTTCTCCAGGCTGCCAGAGTGTGGTCCACGATCGCGCCCAGTTGGGTTCAGTGGGCAGCAGCGCCCACTCGTCCAAATTAGCAGACGGTTTTACATCCTGCGGCCACTGGCTCAATCGTATGCGCGTTACAGGTTCCCGCACCACAGGCAAATCACGACACTTTCGCCAGAAGGGTGTGAATACCTTAAACGGTGTGCCCGCCTGTGTGGACACAGCCTCTGGCTCCCACAACAGCGAGCCGCCATAGCGCTTCAGTTCCACGCCCTTGGCGCCGAGAACTTTAAACAGCTGGGACTCCAGCCGGCGTGCCCACGGCTCATATTGGCGTGAACAACACACCAAATCCGCTCCAGATTGCTCGGCGAGCGCAGCCAAGGCGGTGTCAGGCCGACCGACGGCCAAATATAATTGGCCACCTGCCTTTTGGATATCCTGCGACAGCGCCGCAAGGCTATGGTGAAGCCACCAGCGGCTGGCGCCACCCATCTGCCACTCACCGGGGCTCTCGTCATCGAGGATGTAGCAGGCTAAAACAGGCCTGCCGGTCGAGACTGCCGCGTTTAGTCCGCGCAGGTCTGACAGTCGCAAGTCTTGACGAAACCAGTAGATAACAGGTGTCTTCACAAAGGAACCGCGCAAGGACTCAATCAAGCGCCCGTCGCACCGCTGGCTCCCAGGACTGCAGCGGATCACTGGTGGTGCTCAGGTGAGCTGCAAGTTTCAAAAACAACGGAAATAGAATGGCCCACAAGGCGCCAATAACCAGAGGCCCCCAGAGAGGCGAACCGAATTCGACCTCCGTGAGGCGTGTACCCGCGACATACGAGAGGGCGCCTCCCACCGCACCGATTGCAGACGCCAGCAATGGCCTACCCTGAAGACTGGAAAATGCGTGCATTGAGGTAGTCGCAAACACCGGCCACAAACAGGACAGCCATAAGGGTGCGAGTACGGACTTCCCGGCGAGGTTAAAAACCCCAGCCAGAAACAACAACTGGTCCAGAGTTACGCCCACCAGGGTGATGATCGCGATTAGCTTCAGCTCCGCTCGGCCATTGCCCAGCAGAAAAAAATGCACAACCAGATGCAACCCCGTAATGGCCACTGCGACCGCCGACGACTGCGTCAAGATGATAGCGAACCAGCTGACGTTGAATAATAAACCGTTCGCGACTTTTCCCGCTGTACCCGTAATTCGGGGACGCCCGCTAATCAATTTTATTATTTTTCCCATACAATGCGGCTCACAATCATGATTCCTACAGGTTGGCGATATACCCCCACTGACCTGCAGCAGGGCGTACTTCTGTCCTAGGACAAAAATTCACCGCGAGTGCGTGCGTCCACCTTGAACTGGCCGCCCAGTGCGGTCGTACGAGTGCGCGAATTCGCATCCATTACACCACGGGCTTTCACACAGTAGTGAACCGCATTGATGGTAACCGCCACATCATCGGTCTCCAGCAAGGTTTGCAGCGCAACCAGTACCTGTTGCGTCAGTCGCTCTTGCACCTGCGGTCGCTGTGCGAAGAATCGCACAATGCGATTGACCTTAGAAAGGCCAATAATCTTGCCCGACGGGATGTAGGCCACGCTGGCTACCCCATCTATAGTAATGAAGTGATGCTCACAGGTGCTGACCACGGAAATGTCATCGATGCGCACCATCTCTTCCACTCCCATTTTGTTACTTATGGCAGTCGCTTTCGGAAAGCGCGCGTAATCGAGGCCTGAGAAGATTTCATCGACATACATTTTCGCGATGCGCTTGGGCGTATCGCAGAGGCTGTCGTCGCTTAAATCCAGCCCCAGAGTGATAGCAATGTCGGCGAATGATTTTTTAATACGTTCGTACTTTTGATCTCGGCTAAGACCGTTGTCGATCAGTGGTGTCTCAAGCCCACGCTCGATGAGAACATCGCGCACTTTGCGGGCATCTTCGGAGATCACCAAATGGGGGGCGATCACGGACTTCATCAGGGCTTGTTCCATTACATGGCTCTCGTAAGTTACGTCAAAATTAATTACGCGAAACAGGCGTATTCAGATCAATCACTAACCCTGCATTGCTCAAGGCATATCACCTTGTACGTTGCTAAACCGGTAACCAGGTTTGGCCAGCGCCAACTGCACTGTACTGATGATGCGCTCCCTGAATCCACCCTCGCAGTAACACAGGTAGAATTCCCACATGCGCATAAACTCTTCACTGAACCCCATACGGCGCACCGCATCGAGTTTGGCCATGAAACGTTCCCTCCAGTGCGCCAGTGTAATCGCATAATCATCGGTGATGTCACGCAGATGCACCACCTGCATATCGGTATCACGCGCAACATGCTCCGCCATTACCGCAACCGAAGGAAGGCAGCCACCGGGGAAAATATAGCGCTTAATGAAGTCCACTGAATCGCGCGCCTCCTTATAGCGCTGATCGGCCACTGTAATTGCCTGAATGACCATCTTGCCATGAGGCTTGAGCAAATCGGCGCACTTCTGAAAATAGTTCTGATAGAACTCATGGCCAACCGCCTCAATCATTTCAATTGAAACCAGCTTGTCGTATTGCCCGGTGAGGTTGCGATAGTCCTCGCACAGCAGAGTAATTCTGTCTTCGAGGCCCTCCTCCTTAACCCGCGCGCTGGCGTGTTCATACTGCTCTCTGGAAATGGTGGTGGTCGTTACACGGCAACCGAAGTGCCTGGCCGCATGAATCGCCATGCCGCCCCAGCCAGTGCCTATCTCCAGCAAATGATTGTCAGGCTGCAACTCCAGCTGGCGGCACAGCTCATCCAGCTTGGCCTCAGATGCTGCCTCCAGCGTCATGTTGCGGTCGCTGAACAGTGCCGACGAATACATCATCGTGGGATCGAGAAACAGCCGAAAAAAATCGTTTCCCAGATCGTAATGGGCGGCGATATTCACTTGGGATCCTTTATGCGTATTGCGATTTAGTCGGTGCGCAAGCTTCAGCGCCAGCTTCACAAAGCCTGACTGGCGCGCCTCGAAACTATCCATCATGGGCAGATTGGCACAGAACAGTCGTGTCGCTTCCACTGGGGCCGGCGAAGACCAATGCCCTTTAATAAAGGCCTCTCCCGCACCGATAGAACCACCTGTCAGCATTTGCCCGTACAACATAGGGTTGTGAACGTGCACTTCAGCCTGCGGTTCCAGCGCCTTGCCAGCGGCGCCAAAATGATGCCGCTGCGGCCCCTCGTGCAGAATCAAGGAACCTATCTGTAGTTTGCCCAGCATTGCGAACACCGCCTCCCTGGCAAGCTTTTCGCCCATTCGTGCGGCGCGTGTTTGTGGTATTTGCAGCGCGCCTATGCTGACTTCACTCATTGCTGGCTCCTATGGCATGGTTACCGGGGTGTGTATGAACAGGTACACCCTTTAAATACAAACGCAACGCCTGCCAATAAATGGCCAAAGCAACCTTCGCTGTCATAAAGGGGTATCGAATAAGTATTTTGTTGAGATTAGCCGCCGTCATGGGCCGTGCAGACAGTGACAGAGTGGCGTCAAACACCCTCTCATCACCCTCCGCTGTGTTTTCCATATGCAATACCAGACGGCGATTCGGCGTATTGCTGCGCCAATGGTAACGCATCGCCATGGGATTAAACGGCGAGACATGGAGCGCCTTATCGAAGGCCGTTTTTAGCCAGGCCCCGGTTTCCGGCCCCGCCAATACATAACTGTGTCTTTCATTCCAGGGCGTGTTATTCACCTCAGCTACCACATATTCCAAGCGCGTTTCATCTTCATTGAAGCAGTAGTAGCAGGCGATGGGATTCATCACATAGCCGAAGTAACGCAGATTGGCCAGCAAGTAGACTGGGCCGGTGTGCACTGCGCCAGTTTCCTCTCGAATGCGGCGGCGAATCTCATCCTGCAGGGGTAGGGCCGGGTCACCCAGGAAGTCACTACGCCGAAATTCGGCAAGCGCCGGTCGGATCGCTGACCAAAAGCGTGGCTTTGCCAATACATCGGGCAACTCGTCCAGGCACAGGTATACCATGGCTACCCGATACCGGAACTCGTGCTGGCGCGGAGACACCCTGCGATGCCTCAGTACGCCCTCGTAAATGCGCGATCTCACGCTGCCGCCAGCTCTCTACTGGACAATGCACTGGCAACGCGTAAGGCGCTTGCCACGCCGTCTTCATGGAACCCGCTATGCCAATAAGCGCCGCAAAACCAAGTGCTATCCACCCCGTTGATCTCGCTCCAGCGCTGCTGTGCGCGCAGACCATCTCGCGAAAAGACCGGGTGGTCGTACTGAAACTGGCCGAGAATTTTATGGGGATTAATGGCTGCGGTATTGTTCAGCGTGACGCAAAACGTTTCAGGCGCTTCGATGCCCTGCAAAATATTCATATTATACGTCACCACTGCGCGCTCGTCGTCTTTGCCCAGTGTGTAGTTCCAGCTGGACCACGCCTTGGTTTTGCGCGGCAACATCTTGACGTCTGTGTGCAGCACTACATCATTACTTTGGTAGGGGATAGCGCCGAGTATCTCTCTCTCCGCCACCGAAGGTTGTTCCAACAATGCCAGCGCCTGATCTGAGTGGGTGGCAAACACCACCTGGTCGAATAGCAGATGCCTGCCATCGGCCATTTGCAGCGTCACTCCCCTGCCCTTTTTCCTTACCACTTTCACCACCGGACTGCCGGTAAAAATGCGCTCTGCAAATCGTGCACACAGCGGCCGCAAATATTCTCTGGAACCGCCCGCAATGACGCGCCATTGCGGGCGGTTCTTGACAGAAAGCAGACCATGGTTTTTGAAGAACCGAACGAAAAAGCTGACCGGGAATTCCAGAATTGTAGCGCAATCAGCGGACCAGATTGCCGAGCCCATTGCTGCGAGGTACTGGCGAATAAATTTCTCGCCGTAACCCTTGCTACACAAATATGCGCCCAGTGTCTGCTGATCGTCAATTCTACCCGCTTCAAGATCTTCCACTGACTCGCGATTGAAGCGCAGGATGTCACGGATCATACCGATGAACACGGGGGAGAACAAATTGCGGCGTTGCGCAAACAGCGTATCCAGATTGGTGCCAGAGTATTCCAGCCCAGACTGAGGGTCGCGCACACTGAAGCCCATAGCGGTTGGTTTACTGGCTACTCCTATCTCATCCATAAGCGCAATGAAGTTAGGGTAAGTCCAGTCATTGAACACAATGAAGCCCGTGTCGATGGCATATCGGCGAATGCCCAACTGTACATCGACAGTAGCCGTATGCCCCCCAATCCTGCGCTTGGCCTCAAAAACGTGCACTTCGTGGTCAGCGCTCAGGTAATGCGCACAGCTCAGACCCGATATGCCGGACCCGATAATCGCGACTTTCATACGGACGTTCCTCTTCCCGGTCTGGTCGCACTGACCATCCTGATATATTTGCAAACTATACGGTGCAAGAAGGCTCACGGATCAGTTTTCTCGCCATTTTGGTGCAAACCCTTGCTGATCGACGCCTGCAGGCATCTATTACTGACTATTATTTATGAAACGCAGTGATCCAAACCCCTAATCATGCGTATACTTTCAAAATATCTGCGGGCAAGAGTATGTTGACTGTGACCAAAAACTTTGACGATGAGAACCAGCCGCTCATCGACGCCAATGGTAAACGCACCGACGAATGGAGCGAGTGCCTGTCTCTGATCGCGCAAAATGAGGACCGGGCAGCATTTACCAGGTTATTTCGTCACTTTGCACCTCTGATGAAGGCTTTTGCTCTTTCAGGTTCTACACTTTCGGCCAACCACGCAGACGAGCTAGTACAGGAAGTTTTGTTAAAGGTCTGGCAGAAAGCAGGCGCCTTTAATGCAGAGAAGGCAGCTGCCAGTACGTGGATCTACACGATAGCACGCAACTGCAGGACTGACTTATACCGCCGGCTGCAAAAGTTTGATAGTCCTCTCTCCGCAGAAAATGTTACGGACAATGAGGAGAGCGAAGAGGCATTCGTTGTTTTGCATCAAAAGCGCACCAGAGACCGTATCAGGGGGTTAATCAAAGAGCTACCCAATGATCAGGCTCAAATTCTTGGTAAGGTGTACATGGAAGGCAAATCTCATTCAGAGGTAGCCGGGGAGTTGGATCTCCCGCTGGGGACAGTGAAGTCCCGTGTACGCCTGGCCCTCCAGAAACTTCAGATTCAACTTGAAAGATAAATGCATGAGCAATTTTCATCCCGATCTTGACCTTCTCACCGAATATTCCGCCGGTTCGCTGCCATTGGCACAATCTGCGTGTGTATCCATTCATGTCAGCCAGTGCCGACGTTGCGAGCGTATCGCAGGGCAACTTACCGATCTGGGCGCGAGCTTGTTTGAAGCGCTGCAGCCGTTACCGGTTGGCGATACCGAACTGGATGCAGTTCTGGCCCGCCTGGACGATGAGAAGCCACTCGAATATGCCATCAGAAAGGGCAGCACCGCGGGCACACCCGCTATCCTGCAGCGCCTGATGCGTGGTGATTTCAGTGACCTGAGCTGGCGTAACGTCGGCTCTTCGCTGCGTATTAGTCACCTGAAGACGGGTGATCCTCAGCATGAAGTTACGCTTTACCACATCCGCGCTGGTGGCCGCATCCCCGAGCACACTCATCGAGGCACTGAGATGACCTTGATTCTGGAAGGTGGGTTCTCTGATGCGAATGGCAGCTACCATAAGGGTGACTTCCTAATTCGTCGGCCGGGAGACGTGCATGCGCCCACGGCACTGCAGTCCGAGGACTGCATCTGTCTGGCCGTCCTTGACGCACCACTGCGATTCACAGACTGGAAGTTTCGCTGGATGAACCCGTTTCTAAAACTGCGCACTGCCTGAGCCTTGCGTTAGAGGCGTGCACGACACCTCGTTATTCGTTAGGCCATCCGGTTAATTTCCGTAGGCCGATCCACCATCTATCTTGATGATGGCACCGGTGGTGAAGCGCGAGGCGTCCGATGCCAGATAGAGCGCCGCGCCCACGATTTCCTCGGGCTGACCCGCCCGCCCCAGCGGCACAAGAGAAACCAACGCGTCCTTCATCCCCGGCGTCCATGCCGCGGCAATATCCGTCAGAAACGGCCCTGGCATGATGCAATTGCAACGCACCTTTGGACCTAGCGCACGCGCCAGCCCCTCCGTCAGGTTGTTGAGGCCGGCCTTGGCCGCCGCGTAAGGCAATTCAGAAGGGCTGGGAGACACCGCCGCTATACTGCTAACGTTGATGATAGAGCCTCCACCGGCACGCGCCATCTGCTCGCCTACAACAGCGGAGAGCCGAAAAGGTCCCGCAAGATTGACCCCAATCACTTTGTCGAACAACTCGCGACTCACAGTGGCCGGGGAATCATAGAGCGGTGACATTCCCGCATTATTCACCAGCACATCAATGCGGCCATATTCTTCATAGACTGTCTGCACGAGTGCATCGCACGCGTCCCAGTCGCCCACATGGCAAACGACAGGCAGGCAACGACGTCCGGTTTCTCGCTCAATCAGCTCTGCCGCACGGGCGCAAGCCTCCGCTTTGCGGGAACTGATCACCACATGGGCACCTGCCTCGGCGAAGGCACGACACATAGCCAAACCCAGCCCGCGACTTCCACCGGTGACAACGATCACCTTATCGGTCAGATCAAAATAGGCGGCTATCTTCTCAGCTTGCATGGTGTTCTCCCGGGGAGCGGATGAAGCTACATCGCTGCGCGCAGAATACGCAATTGCGCGCAGCCTGTCAGCCACGCGCCGTCACGTGCGACACGAGCACCATCTGGACTTGTTCCCTAAGCCTGCTATAAGCTGGTACGGATTCGAATTGAACTTACTTTAGCCCAGAGGTGGTACTTAGGCGGTGAATTGAATGACCTAGGCTTGGGACTGTGCGAGGCAGGAGGCCGGGGCGGCCATCCGCGGGGCGGCCATCCGCGGGGC
>JBDNIE010000250.1:0-5539 GCA_041688425.1 Halioglobus sp.
GAGCTGCGACATCATCCGCGAGATGAATGCTTCGGGAGAACTCCCGGCAATCATGCGTGCAAACCATAAACGCGCCATATAAAGGAGACCGCCATGTCATCCCATCCAACTGACTTCCAGGGTTCTGTCATCGACGCGCTGCGCGAGGCTATCGAGCAGCAGATCCCCAATTCACGGGCCGCTGTCAGCGGCGGCGACGGACATTTCAGCATCGAAGTGACGTCGCCCGCGTTCGCCGGCAGGAGCCGGCTCGAGAGACATTGGCTGGTGTACCTCGCAATCGTCCACTTGCTGGAGGGTGACGCGTCCCCTGTGCACGCCATCGACAGCCTGAAGACTCGAACGCCGGCTCGTCTTGATCGGGGCGTTGCAGACCATGGTTGGCTCCGCCCGTCGCCCAATGCCGAGCACCCAAGTCTCCCTGACCTCGTCAGGACCGAGTCATGATTGCCAGAGCTACAGGTCCAGCCGTGGCGATAAATGTGCAGGAAAACCCGCCTGAAACACTCCCCCGCCGGCTTCGGGCGCATCTTCAAGCGCTCGCCACACTGCGCTTACCGATCATCTATCGGGAGGCGGCCAAAGGGCTGCTGCTCTTACCCCCGAACACCATTCGTCAACTCACGGAGGCGTTGGAGCAACTCATGGCCGAGGACGCGGCGGCTGGCCGCCCCTTCATCGCGGCCATGGTCATCAGCAAGTGGCGCGGCGGCTTGCCGGCACCGGGCTTCTTCGACTGTGCGGCTCGGCTCGGACGCTTCGCCGGCGATGCGACGGGGCCGGACGCAAGGGCATTTCATGCGATCGAGCTCAACGCGGTGCTCGCCTTGTGGGTGCCGCCTGGTGAGGCCCCCGAGAGTGAATAAAGACCCATATCTTATCGTCCACAAGATGAATACGTCGGGAGAACTGCAGGCAGTCATTCATGCAAACCACATCACTGTCGCCTAAAGGAGGCCGCCATGTCATTCCATCCAACTGACTTGCAGGGTTCCGTTATCGACGCGCTGCGCGAGTCTATCGAGCAGCAGGTCCGCGCCCGGGCGGCTGTCAAGGGCGGCGGTGGACACTGCAGCATCGAAGCAACGTCGCCCGCTTGTGTTGAGCTGGGCTTTGCAAGCCGTAGTTGGCCCCGCGCTATTGAGGTGCAACTCACTATTGGCGTCCCGACATGATTTTTTCGCCAATCCCGAATACGGCTCCGTTCGCCGCAGAGGAGATTGAGATTCTCAACCGCCTGGTGGGCCCCGCCAGCCCCACCCAACGTGCTTGGCTGTCGGGCTTTCTCGCTGGAATGGACACCACGACGGTGCCGCAGGCGGCGGTCGGCGCGCAACCCGCCGAACCGCTGACCATCCTCTACGCGACTGAGTCCGGAAACGCCGAACGGCTCGCGTCGGACATGGCCAAGGCGGCCCGCAAGATGGGATTGAAGCCTTCGGTCGTCGACATGGCTGATCTCGACGTGGCGACGCTCACGTCGGTACGGCGTCTTGTCGTCATCGCCTCGACCTGGGGTGAAGGTGACCCACCCGCGCGGGCTATTCGCGCTTACGCTGAACTCATGGGTGAGGGCGCGCCACGCCTCGACGGCACTGAGTTCGGCGTTCTCGCGCTCGGAGACACTGCCTATACGGAGTTCTGCGCGATTGGCCAGGCTCTGGACGCAAGACTTGAAGCGCTCGGCGGCAAGCGCGTCGCCGAGCGCGTCGATTGCGATCTCGATTTCGCAGAGTCCGCGGGGCACTGGATCGAGACGACGCTGAAGGCGCTGGCGCCGGCCGAGGAAGCCGGGCGCGGCCGTGTTATTGCGGTTGATTTTGGCGCGAAGGCGGCGAGCAGCTCCGATCTCGGTCCGGTCGAGGTTGAGATCACCGAGCTCGTCCAGCTCAATTCCTCGCAGTCGGAAAAGGCAACGATCCATATCGAGCTCGGTTTCGATGGCGCGGCGCTGCCCTATAAACCGGGTGATTCACTCGATATCTACCCTGAGAACGATGCGGCCTACGTGGACGATCTGCTGAAGGCGGCAGGTCTTGCGTCCGACGCTGCGCTGCGCGCCGAGCTGACGAAGGAACGGGATGTTACGACCCTGTCACTCAAGACCCTGGAAAGCTGCGCCGCTACGACTGGCCACTTGGAGGTAAAGGCGTTGCTCGAATCGGGCGATGCCCGCGCCTGGATCGCGGGCCGGCAGCTCATTGATCTTCTGAGTTCCTTTTCCATTAGGCTGTCTGCCGACCAGCTGCGGCAGATGACGCGGCCGTTGGCACCGCGCGCCTATTCGATCGCTTCCTCACGCCGCGAGGTGGGGGAGGAGGCGCATCTTCTGATCTCTGCGGTGCGCTACCAGAGCTTCGGGCGCGTGCGCAAGGGCGTTGCTTCCGGCTACGTCGCGGACCAGTTAAAGAAAGGACAGCGACTGCGCGTGAAGCTGCGGCCGAACCGGTATTTCGCCCTTCCCGCGCCAGAGCGCGACATCATCATGGTGGGGCCCGGCACTGGCATCGCTCCGTTCCGCGCCTTCGTGCAGGAGCGCCGCGCCACCGGCGCGAGCGGCCGTTCCTGGCTGTTCTTTGGCGACCGCCAGTTTACCCACGATTTCCTCTATCAGCTCGAATGGCAGGATGCCTTGAAGGATGGCTCTCTCACGCGCATGGACCTCGCTTTCTCGCGCGACACGCCGGAGAAGCTCTATGTGCAGCACCACATCTGGAAGCAGCGCCGCGACCTTGTCGACTGGCTCGAAAATGGTGCCTATTTCTATGTCTGCGGCGACGCCAAGGCGATGGCGAAGGATGTGCGTGCGGCACTCGTGCGCGCCTATGCCGATGTAAAGGCATGCAGCGTGGAAGCTGCCGAACAAGCGGTAAGCGATCTCGATCGCGAGCATCGCTATCTTCAGGATACTTACTAAATAGTTCATATGGAGTCCACATGACCAAAGAACTGTCACGCAACGAGCGCATCAAGGAAGCGAGCGAGTATCTGCGCGGCACGATCAAAGAAGGCCTGCGCGAGGCGATCACCGGCGCGATCATCGAGGATGACGCGCAATTGGTGAAGTTCCACGGAATGTACCTGCAAGATGACCGCGATCTGCGCGCCGAGCGCGGCCGCAAGAAAATGGAGAAGGCCTTCTCCTTTATGATCCGCGTGCGTGTGCCCGGCGGCGTGTGCACCCCAGAGCAATGGCTCACCATGGACCATATCGCGCGTACCTACGGTAACGGCACGATGCGCCTGACGACGCGGCAGACCTTCCAGTTGCACGGCATCATCAAATCGAACTTAAAAGCGACGATGCGCGAAATTGACGCAGCGCTGCTGACCACCATTGCGGCATGCGGTGATGTCAACCGCAACGTGCTGTGCAATCCGAACCCCTATCAGTCAAACGCCCACGCCGCTTCGCTCGCACTCGCCCGTACACTATCTGACCATCTATTGCCGCGCACAGCGGCATATCGCGAGATCTGGCTCGATGGCGAGCGCATCGCCGGTGGCGAGGAGGAGGTTGTTGAGCCGATTTACGGCAAAACCTACCTGCCGCGCAAGTTCAAGATCGTCATTGCCGTGCCTCCGTCAAACGACGTTGATGTCTATGCGCATGATCTCGGCTTCATCGCCATCCTCGACGACCAGCATGAGATTGATGGCTATAACGTCACGGTCGGCGGCGGCATGGCCATGACGCATGGCGAGCCGCAGACTTATCCCCGCACGGCCGACATCATGGGCTATTGCCGACCGGACCAGGCGATTGCGGTGGCCGAGGCCGTGGTCACTGTACAGCGCGACTGGGGCGACCGCGTTGAGCGCAAGCATGCGCGCCTGAAATACACGATCGATGATCGCGGTCTCGATGCCTTCCGTGCCGAGGTTGAGCAACGCAGTGGCGTGAAGCTGGCGGCTGCCAAGCCGTTCACCTTCACCTCTACCGGCGATCGCTACGGCTGGACCGAAAGCGACCCCAGCGAGGAAATCGACAACGGGTGCGCGCATCTGACGCTTTTCATTGAGAACGGCCGTGTCAAGGATGTGCCGGGCGGCGCGCAATGGCTCACGGGCCTGCGCCGGATCGCCGAGGTACATGACGGCGATTTCCGCCTCACTGCCAACCAGAACCTGATCATTGCCAGCGTACCAAAGGACAAGCGCCAGACCATCGAGGCGCTGATGGCCGAGTATGGGCTCACGAGCGGTGCCTCGGCCCTGCGGCGCAATGCGATGTCTTGCGTCGCGCTGCCGACCTGCGGGCTCGCGCTCGCCGAAAGCGAACGCTATCTGCCGGACCTCGTCACCGCGCTGGAAGAGCGTCTGGCCGCACACGGGCTGGCCGAGGACGACATCGTCATCCGCATGACCGGCTGCCCCAACGGCTGCTCCCGACCGTATGTCGCCGAGATCGGCTTGGTCGGGAAAGGCCCCGGCCGCTACAATCTCTATCTTGGGGCCGCCTTCGACGGCTCGCGGCTTTCCAAGCTTTACGCCGAAAATCTCGACCACGGTGCGATCATTGCGAACCTTGATCCGATCTTCGCCGCTTACCAGAGCGAGCGCCGGGACGCCGAACGCTTTGGTGATTACGTCATCCGCGCGGAGTTTATTGCCGCGACCGTCAACGGCACCGACTTCCATAAGGACACCGGCGCCCGGCGCTAAAATTTTTTGAACGCTGGACTTGCTGTTCAGCATTACCAAGGAGGACCATCATGGCATTACATTTAGGCGACATAGCACCCAATTTTGTTCAGAAATCGACGGCCGGCGACATTGATTTTCACGCTTGGCTCGGCAGCAGCTGGGGCCTTCTGTTCTCGCATCCAAAAGACTTCACGCCAGTTTGCACTACCGAGCTGGGCGCAACCGCCAAACTCAAGGATGAGTTTACGCGCCGCAACGTCAAGGTGTTGGCCGTCAGCGTCGACACCCTCGATTCGCATTCCCTTTGGGTGAATGACATCAACGAGACACAAAACACCAGCGTCGATTTTCCGGTGTTGGCTGATCCGGATCACACCGTCTCGGACCTTTACGACATGATTCACCCAAGCGCCAACGACACCCTGACGGTGCGCTCGGTGTTCTTCATTGATCCCGAAAGGAAGATCCGCGCGACCATTACTTACCCGGCCAGCTCGGGACGCAACTTCAACGAAATCCTGCGGGTGATTGATTCGCTGCAACTGACCGACGGCTACAGCGTCGCCACGCCAGCAAATTGGAACGTCGGCGATGACGTTATTATTGTGCCGTCACTGCAGGATCCGGAAGTGTTGAAGGAGAAATTCCCGAAGGGCTACACGGTCGTCAAGCCTTACCTGCGCATCACGCCGCAGCCCGACCTGAATTAAGTCCACCAAGGAACTAGATGTCTCATCAATAAACTGAGTCAAGCAATGTTGCATGACTCAGGCAAAACTGCCTCCGACAAACCCGGTGCGGCTCACAATCGGTGGACCAAACAAAACTTCAGTCAGTCTGTGATGATCCAAGATGTGCCGTAACGTATTGAACAGACACAAAAAAGCCGAAC
>JBDNIE010000027.1:0-6944 GCA_041688425.1 Halioglobus sp.
ACGGTCAAAACCATCCCTCGGTATCAAGGTGGCAGAAGCAAGGGGTGGCGCGACAGCAGCCATTGCAACCTCCAGAGGTGGTGCAGAAAAAGGAGCTATCAGCAGAAGAAAAACAGCATGCACAGGAGTTCGGGAGTCAGCAGCTGTGGCGGGTTCAACGAAGAGATGTGCAGCACCTATCCGAGCCTGCCAGCCAGCCAAAAATATTGTGGATTTTAGACCCTTTATCGCTAATACTAGGCTGCGATTTTCAGACCACTGGGGGTGTAGTTACTTCCAGACTGAACGGTGAAATAATAAATTTTCCCTTGCTCGAAAAATAGAAGATTACACAAATAGCGCTTTTGACGTGAGGCTAGGAAGCAACTCACTCCTCCTGCAGCGGCCATCTGAAAAAGGATACAGGTTATGCTCGAATTTCTGAAGAACCTCTTTTCTCTCAGCCCAGCGAGTCCAACTAAAAAGAGAGCAGGATTTTTCGAAATCAATGTAGAAGAAGAAGAAGCCAAGCTGAGCCTTGTCATTCGTGGCAAGAGGGATGGTGCTCGGGAAGTTCCTGCGTCGGAAGAACAGCGACCCGGGGTACTCGAAAAACAAATTATCGAAATTGGAAGTAACTTGATACGCGCCAATACCCAGCATTATGAGCAGGAATTTCACTCTTACAATTCTCGCCTCGCCGTTCTTACTCCTCAAGGAATGCTAAATGATGCGCAATTACAATCGCAATCGTTTTTTGCGGATATTGAAGCCTTGCCGACTAAACATTCGACCGAATTAAGAGCTCGAAAAGAAAGAGTTATTGAAAAGCAAAAACAACTAAAACTTTTCCAGCATGATAACGGTTTAGACGAGCGTGCCGCCCACTATCCTAAATCTAAGATTCTACACTTTAGTGTGATCGTAGTGATCTTGTTGATCGAATCAGCGCTAAACGCCACGTTACTCGCCAAAGGGAATGAACTGGGCTTATTGGGCGGCTGGACTGAAGCAATTATCATTAGCTTGATCAATGTTGGTGCGTTAGGTTGGCTACTTTGTATGAGTATTCGCTGGTGTATCAGTCGTAAGCTATTTATCAAATTGGGGGGGGTCCTAACACTATTTTTCGCTGTTTCTGGTGCAATCGGATTCAATCTTGCAATAGCGCATTACCGTAATGCACTTGGCGGCGAATTTCCTGCACTAGCATCTACACTAGCCTACCAAAGCCTACTAGCTAATCCGCTAGGGCTCGGTGATGTGAAATCACTGATGCTTTTCATATTGGGTATATCGGTAGTTTGTTTAGCTGCTTTCGACTGGCTAAAGATGGATGACTGGTATCCAGGGTATGGTCGCCTCACTCGCGCTCATCTAGATGCACTTGGCGAACACGCGTCGTATCAGAGTTGGTTGGTTCATGAAAAACTACAATCTCTTAAAGACGGAGCAAGTGATGTTATATCTCGCCACATGAGCCTCGCCGCGTCAGCTGCCAGTGAGGACGCTAAAATTTGTGCCCATATGAAGAAATTAAACGAAAGATATCGTGACTCAGTCGACAACATACAAACTGGCGTAAACAGTATGCTGCAAATATATCGAGAAGCCAATAAGGCAAGCCGTGACACAGAAGCTCCAGCGCCATTTGAAATTGAATGGAAGTATCCAAATACAATCGACATTCAGCAACCTCCGGGTTCCCGGGAGATGCCAGATACCCAGGTGTTCTTAGATACGCTTCATCCTTTGCAAACTGAACTTAGTAAAAAGTATCAGCGCGCCCTCAAAGTGATTAATGAGACTACACTGTGAATTCTGTTCATCAATACGAATATGGTTCTGGCCCGAAAAAGGGCCGGTTTTCTGGTCAAGATAAGGCAGGCATTGCTATCCTCCTCATCACTATTTTGGCCGCCAGCGCTATCGCCTATTGGATCAGCCAAAAGAAGTCGTCACTGGTCCATTATGACTCCGCAACGTACTGCCCTTCCAAAGGACCTTTTGGTAAAACTGTTTTGCTCATAGATCTAACTGATGAAATATCATTTTTGCAGGAGCAAAAACTAAAAAACTACATCAAATCATTGTCCAATCCCGAGAGCGATCAATATCTTTCCAAGCATGATATGTTGTCGGTTTATCTCCTCAGTGAATCCGATTCGAAATCCATACCTGTTCCCATAGTCGAAGTTTGCAACCCAGGAGACGGCGAGGGTCTAAATGAATTTACGGGTAATCCTAGGCTAGCCCACAAGCGCTTTAGCGAAAGGTTTCTTTCTCCAATAAACCATGCAATTGGCCAAATTGTAGCAGTAGAGTCCTCAGAGACATCGCCGATCATTGAATCCTTAAGAGGAATATCTGTCTCTGCATTCGACGACAACCCAGAGCCTGGGCACGAACATCGACTAGTGGTTATATCTGACATGCTCCAAAACTCATCGGATATATCACACTACCGAAATGGGCAAAGCCAATCACTTGACCAGTTAAAGACTTTCAGGGCAGACCTAGATGGAGTATCCGTTATTGACATTAAGGTGTTGGATCGAGAAGCATCAAAGAAGCTACAAGGCAAACAACTAGTTGAATTTTGGCGTCAGTACTTTAGAGCATCGGGTACAGCGCTGAATTCTGCCGAGCGCTGGACTGAATAGGAAAGGGAACTCATGAGTTCATCAAGTAACGAATCTTCAAAAGTCTCAGAATCAAATAGATTTTTGGCATGGTTCCTAGTTGGATCGGGACTAATGCTAGTCCTAAAACTTTATCTTTCTTTCAATCAATTGTTCGTGACATTCGCACCAGTAGCGATAATGGCTTTGTATTTTATACAACTAACTAGAGGTCACCACGAAACGAACCGGCCTGAAAGAGCTGGTGATAATATCTATTATCTTGGCTTTCTATTCACATTGGTTAGCCTAGGACTGGCCTTGTATCAGTTCGGCACGAACGTCGGCGACAAGTCTCCGCTCATCTCAGACTTTGCGATTGCCCTAATGACGACAATCACCGGGGTATTGGGTCGCGTATGGCTAAACCAAGGTGAAAAAGAAATAGATGAATATGAGCGAGAGGCGAAACTTCATGTTAGTGACGCTATCGATGATCTAAAAGCTGATCTAGAGCGGTCAAAGGAAGCAATACAAGGGTTTTCAACAGAAACTAGACAGGTTTTAGAGGAAAATCGCGATGAGCAAAGGAAGCAGCTTGATCTAGATAGGAAGACATTTGAAGAGCACTTCACCAAGTCGCTGGAGACCATGAGTGAAGTTATGATAACGGCGGTCTCAACCGGTTCTGAGAAGGTTCGCCTTGAGCTCGAAAATCTTGCATCTAGCACTGCAGAGCAAGTTGAAATATTCACTGGAAACGTTTCGAGTCTAAATACCAATAGCTCAGAGCTTTCCACCGCGCTCAAGGCAACCGTTGGAAGTCTAAAAAAATTACCCGATGTTGACGAACTCATCAACAAAAAGATCGAGGGATTTCTCAGCCCACTGGAGAAAGCCATCTCAGAAATCGTTAAGATTATCGATCAACAGTCTTCCTGGGCGGAATCCTCTCTCGACACTACGAAAGAGATGGCTACATCAATGAAGGAAGTAAGAGAAGAAATGAAAGAACTGAGCAACGCCTCCAAAACTTCAATGGAATCAATTCGAGATCCTATGCAGGATATTCTTAGCACATTCAAAGAGGTGCAAGGTACGCTTTCCGCCATCTCGAGCAGTATGAAAAATATGAACGAAGCTGCATCGGTACTCAGAGATATTCCCAATCATGTTGGAAGCTCTTCAGAGCACTTTAATTCTACAATTACTCAATTTGACGAATCTACAAAGCTATTTACTGTAAAGCTGAAAGAGCTTAGCAATTCAATAGAGTCTGCTCAGACTTCACGACTATTATTCCTCCGACAGGACTCAGAAGACCTGGAGTTATTGGCACAGCAAAGAAAGCAACTATCTGTCGCTCTAGAAAAATCCACACACAACATTGAATCCACTGCAATCAAGCTGGAATCTCAGTTATCTCATGTAAGCAAAGCACTGATCGGAACTGTGCAATTCTTGAGAGAAGAAACAAAGGGGACTAATTAGTCTCATTATGCCCCCAGTAAACCCCAATGAGTTTAGACAGCGAGACGTCGTATATAGACGTGGTGTATTGCTTGGAATGACGATGGCTGAGATCATGATATTGATCCTGTTCTGCCTACTTATGGCCTTTGTTCTCCAGTTAGAAGAATATGAAGCAATAGAAGAGAAAATTGCACGACTTGACGAGCTGTCCAACACACTTGATCAGGACTCAGGAACGCTCGAAGATGACTGGCAGCTCATTTCCATTATTGAAAAACTGGCTACACAAGTTGGTTTGGATACATTAGTAGAAGTTGTCGATAGTTTACCAAATGATTCAGATATTTCAGAGAAAACGGTCGCCGAAGTACTCGAAACTAGTATGGAGCACTACAATCTAGCAAAAAGAAAGCTGGAAGACTCCACAGGAAAGACCCCTAGTTCTAAGGAAATTAGGGACGAGCTTCAAAGGCAATCTAAGCAGTCTGAGGATTGGGAGAAAACAGAGCAAGAGCGTAGTGCGTATCAAGCTCTAAAGCGCTCATTGGGAACAGACGATGTAAGCCGAGAAGATCTTGAAGATGCCGTAAATGCTGCATCGGAGACCTATGCGAAACTTTTTGAGGCATACACGAAGCGGTATGATAAAGATCCATCTCCCGAAGATCTTACGTCATTTTCCGAAGAACAACTTGCAGATGCCGAGGCTTGGCGTGAATCAGACCAAGGAGATATTGGAGAGAAATATGTAGAAGCTATTTCTGAGAACCAGAATCTCAGAGATAGAGTCTCTCAAATTGATAAGGCCTTGAACAAAGCCAAAACTCAACTTCGGGGTAAAGGTCAGGGGTTGGAATATCCCAGCTGCTTTGAGACACCTGAAGGTCGGATCCAGTATGTATACGCCGTCGAATTTGGTGAAGACACTCTAAAACTTATAGAGCTTCCAGTTCCAGGAAATGAAGAATTGAAGGCTAGGCTGCCATTCGACAAAATTATAGTTGATCAGAATATCGAGCCTGCTCTTTACAGCTCCATCACACGGCCGATCTACGAATGGAGCATACAAAATGAATGTCGTTTTTTCGTTCGTGTTTTCGACAATACTTCAGCGGCCAACAAACAGCAGTATAAGAAGATGATGCGGCATATTGAGTCTCGATTCTATAAATGGGAGGATCTATGACATCAAATAGTGAGACGTCTGAAGTCGAAGGTCCCAGCTTTGCACAGCGGATTGACCAAGAAATTTTGGAGTTTCGAATAGATTTCGTCAAAAACGTTTGTGTGTCACGCGGATGGAACGCTGACAGGGATATATGCGCGTCTGAACTGGCAGCAGCCCACGGTAAATTAAACCTGGCCTTATCTAGAATTGAAGAAACGCAACCAAAGAAAAATGTAGTTATGCGCTTTTTTTCACGTATGCGATCTACGTTAGGATTCGATTAGTCTATCAACATTATAAATGTTCACTATGGGAAGCCACTTGAATACATCTAGCCGTAAGTATAAATCACCCTTTGTTCGATCATCAACCTACGCTCTCATTTTTGTATTCCTAGCGACACTCTCACTTGTTTCTAGGTCCGATGTTAGTGGTGAAGTTGTGTCAGTTACGGATGGGGACACTATCAAGGTGCTTGATAACAAAAATCAGGAGTACAAAATTAGATTAACAGGAATAGATGCTCCGGAAAAAAAGCAACCGTTATCAGTGGCCTCAAAGAAGCATCTTGCATCAATAATCGGAGGGAAGCAGGTGTTCGTAGAGTCCTCTGAAACTGACCGATATGGCCGCATCCTGGGAAAAGTCATTCTTGATGGGATGGATGTTAATCTTGAACAAGTTAAGGCGGGGTATGCTTGGTGGTATCGCTATTATGCCAAGACGCAGTCTGTTGAGGACCAGTCAAAGTATGAGGCAGCAGAGCTTAGCGCCCAAGAGGAACAACAAGGACTTTGGTCGGACCCGCATGCTATAAACCCATATGACTGGAGAAAGGGGAAACGTCAGTAAATAGGCAATCTTCCATTGTGGTTTTTCGCTGCGAACAATGACCAACCGATTTTATATAGGAAATTGCTGGTTTTTGTATGTGGCAGCAGTATCAACAATGGCGAGTTTTCCTAATATTTTTAAGTACTTACGATTCATAAATTTGATTCTAGTGACACAGTTTGGAAACGGTTTCACTAGGATTTATCGAGGTTCTGATGCAAGAAGCTAGAAGTAAAAATATTTTTAAAAGCCTGTGGTCTTCTTTAGTAAATATGATTATGGCCTTTGAGAGTGCCAGTTCCGTTCTGCTTGTAAGGTCGCACATAGCAGAAATCAAACTTCAACAACAATTGGGGGCTGATGGTTATGAAAAGATTATTTCAGAAATGGAGCAACGCAAGAAAGAAATTGGCCACGTTATGCTTCAATTCTCTGTCATTGCTGCCGTGCTCCTTATTCCATTTATTATTATATTCTAACTAACAGAGAGGTACTGACGAGTTAACTTGCGCCCATGGGCTGTCCATAAAGGCACTGTAGGCTAGGGGCGAAATCAAGGGCGCTAAAATGTATTCACGGCCGAATTCTAGTAATCTGGGCCAGTTAAGTTGTCAATGCTAGGAGATTTGTACTAGCCATAGAGTTATCTAGATTATACTTGCAATTATCAAACTAAAGAGAGATATGGAATGAAAGTCTTAGGAATTGTTTTCGTATGTATATCAGTACTTGGATTCAAATCTGAAGTGCATCACCTAATCAGGTAGAAGAAGGGGCCAGCTGAAGGTAAGCTCTTACCCTTTTTCTCCGGCAAGAGATTAAGTGATGATGAGAACTTACCAACAACTGACCTACGAACAACGATGCCA
>JBDNIE010000251.1:0-19187 GCA_041688425.1 Halioglobus sp.
AAAAATTACAATGAATTAATGAGTCACTTGTTGTACCTGAATAGTCGTGATAACTATCCCAACAAGTGCCCACACATCTGTCTTCATCTGATTGTTAAACAACATCTGCTACCGCCAGGGCGCAGATACCGGCTGAGGATCGCCTCATCCGGGTGGCGTAGTATACCCACAACCGCGGCTATGGCAACCGAAAAGAAGTAAGTCTAGTAAACTTTATTAACTTCAGGCTTGGCCCCAACAAAAACACGCTTAACGTCCTGAAAAAAGCGCTGTTTTTAGCCAGCCAGAAGTGTCGACTTACCACCCTTCTCGGCGGACGCGCAATATACGCACGGGTTTTTGGACGAGCAAGGTATTTAGTTAGTGCCAGACTATGAGTGACAACACGGCCCAAAGATAACGCCGGGGATAGCAATGCCTTAGGCTTTAAGATCGGCGGCGGATGGCCGCCTAAGTGCCACTTCTGGGCTTGAGGCATTGCCGTTCATAGCATTCGCTTTTACAAAGCCCGGTTTACTTCGAAGAGGTGATACTTCTTCTTCCCCACCCTAACGAGAAAGAATCGACCAAACATCGCTTCATGCTCGCTGAAGCAACTCGCGACATCGCCGTTATCGTCCAATCCTATGACTCGCTCATTAATAGTCACGGCGCTTCGACCCAGCGCGTCTTTTATTTGCTTGCCGGATGTGGCCAAGCCCGCATCGGCCAGCATCTGCGTTAGCGTCTCGGGAAACTCAGCCCGACTAACAACGCTCGCAGGTAATCCGTCTTGACGGAGTTGTAAAAAATCACTCTCCGACAGGGCCGCAACAGTACCGCTGAATAATGCCGTTGTTATTCGCCTGGCGGCATCGAGATCGTGCTGGCCGTGAACCAACCGGGTCACCTCGCTAGCCAGCAATGCCTGCGCCTCGGGGCGCCCGTTGCGCTCGGCATCTGCCCGCTCTAGTTCGTGAATCGCTGCCACTTCCAAAAAAGTGAAATACATTAGAAATTTATAGACGTCGGCATCGGGCGTCGCCAACCAAAACTGGTAAAAAGAGTAAGGAGAAGTGCGTTGTGCATCTAACCAGATGGTACCGGATTCCGTTTTGCCAAACTTGGTGCCGTCGGACTTTGTAATCAGCGGCATGGTCAGGCCGAACACCTGATTGCCATGCAGTCGCCGGGTAAGATCAATGCCGCCGGTTATATTGCCCCACTGATCAGATCCACCCAATTGCAAACTACAGCCATAACGCTTATTCAGTTCCGCAAAATCGAAAGACTGGAGAAGCATGTAGGTAAACTCGGTGAAGCTGATGCCGCTGCCGTCACGCTCAATCCGCTGCTTCACTGACTCTTTCTGAATCATAGCGTTGACGGAGAAGTGCTTACCGATATCACGCAAAAACGTTAGTACATCTAAGTTCGCAGTCCAGTCCAGATTATTTACCACCTCGGCTGGCACAGTACTACTGTCAAAATCGATAAAGCGCGAAATTTGCTGCCCGATCTTATCTACCCAACCGTTAATCACGTCTGGCGTATTGAGCTGCCTCTCCTGCGACTTGAAACTCGGGTCGCCGATCAAACCCGTGGCGCCGCCCACCAAGGCGAGCGGCTTGTGCCCAGCCAACTGGAAGCGCCGTAACATCAGCAATGGCACCAAAGAGCCTATATGCAGGCTGTCAGCGGTCGGATCAAAACCGCAATAGAGCGTTCGGACGCCACCCTCGAGCCAGCCAGGAAGGTCATCCTCACCCGCCACCTGAAAGACCAATCCGCGAGCGTGAAGATCGTCGAGTAGAGCTTTGCTCATGTAAAACGTTCCGAGTGGATAAGTTGTCGCGAAATGCGCGCGCGCCAACGATACAACACAGCCCATGAAAAGCAACCGCCGCAACTCAACAATGTGGTTGAATTCTCAAGAGTTTTAAATATACTGACCTCACTAATTACAAAATAGATTTCCAAAACCATGTCAGCAGCGAAACACCCGCAGGGATACGTTATTGCCTGCAGTAACCTAATATCGTTGTTCTTATCTCATTCCCTGCGCTGGCGAGCCGTCGGAGCGCTTGCGCTGACGGCCCTGGTCGCTGGCGCCATAACGACGATACTGGTCTTACCGACCCATCCAGAACAAGCAGTGGCAAACCTGACCGACACAACCCGCACTCTCGAGCCAACAGCCACAAACCCTGCACCAGACTTCGACGCCTACCTTGAATCCCTGACAAACAACCCACAGACGCCTAGATGGCTGGATCAGACGGTAGAAAGTGGGGACACTCTGTCACTGATATTTAATCGTGCAGGCTACAATGACCAGGACGTCTACGACGTCATCAGTGCGTCACAGGACGGCAAGTCCCTCGAGCGAATATTTCCCGGCCAAACCATTGCCTTCCAGACAGATAAGACCGGGCAGCTCGTCGGCGTGCGCCATACCCGATCACAACTTGAGACCGTCACCTACCTACGCACCGATCAGGGATTTGAGAGTCAACTGGATACTCGCTCGCCAGAACTGCGCGAAGCTTGGACCACAGGAGTGATTAGCTCGTCGCTTTTCCTGGCGGGGCAGCAAGCAGGCCTGGCGCATAGCATGATACTCGATATGGCCAATATATTTGGCGGCGTAGTGGATTTTGCGCTTGATCCTCGCAGAGGTGACACTTTGCAGTTGGTCTATGAAGAACTGTACATCGATGGCGAAAAGTTCAAAGACGGCGGAATCATTGCGGCTTCATTCACCAATAAGGGTGAGACATTTAATGCGTTCCGCTACACAGATAGCAACGGAGACACCAACTACTACAATGAGGACGGCTTTAGTATGCGCAAGTCCTTCCTCATGGCACCTCTGGACTTTACCCGCATCAGTTCCAACTTCAATATGAATCGCATGCACCCTATCTATAAGGTCACGCGGCCGCATCGGGGCACAGACTACGCCGCCCCAACCGGCACACCAGTCTATGCCGCAGGCGATGGTCGTGTCGTGAAAGCAGGTTATACCGGCACTAATGGTAACTTTGTGTACATCCAACATGGCGATCAGTACACCACTAAATACTTGCACCTGCAAAAACGCATGGTGAACGTGGGGCAACACGTCTCGCAAAGTCAGGTTATTGGGACGGTAGGTTCCACGGGTGCCGCCACTGGCCCGCATCTGCATTATGAATTTCTGGTGAATGGCGTACATCACAATCCACGCACCATCCTCAAAGACCTTCCGAAGGCGATGCAATTGCCCAAAAAGGAAATGGCGAATTTTCGCCAGACAATCAATCGGCCCAACTTTCAGTTGGCGGTGCTGCGTTCCAGCAATCAGCTGGCTATGAACGACACTGCCGACTCAAAAGCCGACTCACACTAACTTGGGACATGAGCATCCTCTCTACGTCGGATTAATGTCTGGCACCAGCGTGGATGCTGTCGATAGCGCGCTCGTGCGCTGTGGCATTTCAGATGTCGATATGATCGCCACCCATTCACACCCTATTCCTCCCGAAATCAAACAGAGAATTGCAAACCTGAGCCATTCAGGTGCCGACGAGATCGAGCGCATGGGCGTACTCGATCGAGAACTTGGCAAAGTGTTTGCGGAGGCAACCCTGGAGCTGCTGGCACAGGCTGGCACCCTCCCCACTGAGGTCAGGGCGATTGGCAGCCATGGGCAGACCATACGCCATCGACCGCCATCAAGCACAGCGGACAGCATAACTAGCTTTACGCTGCAGATCGGCGACCCCAATACCATTGCCGAGCTTACCGGTATCACAACGGTTGCGGACTTTCGACGCAGGGACATAGCGGCCGGAGGGCAAGGCGCGCCGCTGGCACCGGCGTTCCATGCAGCCGCCCTCGCCACACCCCATAGCAACCGGGCGATAGTCAATATCGGCGGTATTGCCAACGCCACCATCCTGGCCGGGAATGAGCTTCGAATGGGTTTTGACACTGGCCCAGGCAATACACTGCTGGATCACTGGATACACCGCAACACCGGAGAGCTTTTCGACAACGACGGCCAGTGGTCCGCAAGCGGAGAGGTTCAGCAGGCGCTGCTGAATGCGCTGTTGGCGCACCCCTTTTTTATGCAGACAGGCCCCCGCAGCACCGGCAAGGAAGCATTCAATCTGGCATGGCTCGACCATTGTCTGAGCCAGTTTGAAGATGTCGCGGCACAGGATATTCAGGCGACACTGGTAGATCTCACCAGTATCAGTATTGGCAATGCAATACGAAACTGCGACCTCACCGTCTCAGAAGTCTATGTCTGCGGCGGCGGCGCTCATAACGCACACCTCATGCAGCGCCTCGGCGAGCAGGTAGCACCGGCGATTCTTGCCACTACCGCAGCGATAGGTATTGATCCGGACTGGGTCGAGGCCGCGACGTTCGCTTGGCTTGCCAGCCGCAGCCTGCAGGGGCTTGCCGGAAACTCAACCGCTGTTACAGGAGCAAGAGGGCCGCGCGTACTGGGCGCAATATACTGGGGCGGAAACTAGAACTTCCGGTAAAGGTGCTCGTTTAACAAGCGCTGCACTTCGGCTGATCCGTAGGGCACTATTTCAATGAAGGGCTGCAGATTGCCCGGGTTGACGCCATTGATTGTCATCCAGGTTGCACAGGCTTTCACATCAATCACCTCCAAGGCGGAGAGACTTGCGGCTTTATCAACCAGCGGCTTGTTATCCCGATAATTGTCGCGCAGTAGCGTTCTCACCACTGGGCCATGCAGCACCAGTGTTACTTTCGGTCCACTGCCTGGAGTCACGACGCCTGCCAGCATCAATTGCTCAGCACGATCGAGCAGTTCCAAAAACTGGTCAGCTGACTGCAATTCAATATCAGCAACAAAGTTCTGGTATTGGGCCGGAGAATCTTGGGCAACTATAGTATTTGCCGCCAAAAAACCCAGCAGCATCGCCATAATTCGAATATCAGGAGTGCCGATAATCAGATGGAGAAAGAGGAGCCACAGCCACAGGTTGCTGTGGCGTTAGGGTTATTGATGACAAAACGTGAACCTTCTAGACCCTCTGTATAGTCAACGACGGACCCTACGAGGTATTGAAGGCTCATCGGGTCTACCACCAATGTCACTCCGTCCGTCTGCAATGCAGTGTCATCGTCGGCGACAAGTTCATCGAAAGTGAACCCATACTGGAACCCTGAACAGCCACCGCCAGTGATAAATACACGCAGTTTAAGCTGGTCATTTTCCTCTTCTGACACCAAATCGCGCACCTTTTGAACAGCGCGGGACGAGAGATTGATGCTTGATGGGTTGAACGTTTCAGCGACAGACATCGGTGTATTCCAGGGTCAACTTAGACCGGTTCACGTAACTCGGCCTCGACATTATCGTAAGTCCGACTAAATTAGTCAACTTCTGTCAAAGTGTCTTATTCAGGTGCTGCGCCCGGCACCGCTTTATCGGTCTGCAGCGCAGCTTGCTCAGCGACAGCATCGGCATCGGCATCGGCGTCAGACATATGTGTCAGGCTACCGTTCACCTCGGCCCCGGCCGCCATCTCCACCAGCGTGTAGAAAACATTGCCCTGAACCCGACTCTTGGACGCCAACTCGAGATGTTTGCTGGAATAGACGTCTCCCTGAACCACACCATTAACGATAACGCAGGGGACTCTGATCTCACCTTCAACCCGTCCTTTACCCACCACACGCAGCAACGCTTCTTTGCCAGACAGAGCAATAATATTACCCTGCACCAAGCCCTCCACATCCAGATTTCCGCAGAAATGCACATCGCCGACTATTATCGTCTCCTGCGATATGAGCGTAGTACCGCCGGATACACTTGCGCCTTTCTTACTTCCCAACATTGATAAATCGCTCCTGCAATTCCCAGGGAAATTGTTTTTTGACCTTTGCTTGGCGTGGCTTGCTGGCGCGGGCCACTAAAATAACGTCTCTGGGTTCAAATCCCTGCGGCAGTACCATCTCGCCTTCGATAGCTTGAAAATATCGGAAATACAATGTGGCCGCCTTTTCGTTAAGATCACTCGACAGCGCTGACAGTGGATACCTTACCGCCTTTTTATCCTTGATACCGGCTATCTCTGCCGAGAAGCTTCCCTCTACCATTTCGTACTCGCGGTCCTTTTGCTGCACGAAGAAGCGGTATCTGAACCGCCCGGGGGTCCCCGCTGGCACTATTTCGGGCTTGCGCAGACTCAATCCCTTGCCTGGGTCCTCAGAGGCAACCATGCTTCGATAAAAGCTCAAACCTTCCTCGAGATTGGCTGTTTGCTCCTTTTCTGCCGCCATCTCGCTGCGCACCAGTTCCAGCGCGCGCTTATCCACCTCATGCCGGGTTCGCTGAACCTCAAGATCACCTCGTGTGGCGCCGAGTGCTGCGCGCAGTGCCGACAACTCCAACAGCATGCTCTTCGCTGTTTCGGAATCCACCTTTATGTCTTCATAGGCTAATTGCTTACCCACATAAATACCGGCCAGCAGTGTCAGCGCGAAAATCAATGCCAACGCAAGCAGTAGTTTCGGCCCGAGTTGGTCAGCTAAACGTGAGATCGGTGACAGCATTGCGTTCACTCAATGATGCAAGGTCAGGGCAGCATGCCAACCTGCTGCAGGCCCGCTGTTTCATCAAGGCCGAGCATGATATTCATATTCTGCACGGCCTGTCCGGAGGCGCCTTTAACGAGGTTGTCTATGGTCGCCATTACCACCACGGTGTTCCTGTTCTGGGGTACGGCTATAGAAATCTGGCATCTGTTAGCGCCCTTCACCGTGCGCGTTTGAGGATAAACACCCGACGGCAATACGTCGACGAAGGGCTCCTCTGCGTAGGCGTCTTCATACAGAGCCTGCAGGTCCACAGAGTCGTTATTCAGTCGGCCAAACAGCGTTGCATGAATACCACGCACAATGGGCAAAAGATGTGGCACGAACGTCACCTGGGCACTCTCGCCCGCAATATCCGATAAGCCTTGTTCGATCTCAGGCAAATGACGATGTCCGCTCACGCCGTACGCCTTAAAACTATCTGCGGCCTCGCTCAGAAGATTGTCGATCCTGGCCTGACGTCCCGCACCGCTGACTCCAGAAGCGGCACTGGCAATAAGTTGCTGAGGGTCTATCAAGCCGTTTGCCAACAGCGGCATGAAACCCAGCTGCACCGACGTGGGATAGCATCCGGGACAGGCAACTAGGCGCGCTGCAGCGATTTTCTCACGGTTCAGCTCGGGCAAACCGTACACCGCCTCAGCCAACAACTCAGGACTGGCATGGGGCTCACCGTACCACTGCGACCAGAGGCTGGCGTCGCGTATGCGGTAGTCTGCGGACAGATCTATTACCCGGGCATCGGCCGCTAGCAACTCAGGCACCAGATTCATCGCGACATTGTGTGGCGTAGCAAAAAAAACCACATCGCAGGCCGCCAGCACATGCACATCGGGCTCCGAAAAGCTCAGGTCATAATATCCACGCAGATTGGGGAAAAGGTCGTCAACACGTCGCCCACACTCAGCACGTGATGTGATTGCGACAACTTCTGCGTCTGTATGCGTGGTCAGCAGGCGCAACAATTCCACGCCCGTATAACCCGTCCCGCCAACAATGCCGACCTTAACCATAACTCCATTCAACTCTTTTATAGAATTACTGAAAATAATCAGTAGCTGTGCTCACTACCAAACCCCTACCTCACGGCCACAGATGCAAAGGGGCCAGAAATGCGGACGTTAAGAATGCCACTGCCTTAAGCGTCAAGCTCGGCAACAAATCGAGCGCCATAAGGTTGAGACCCGCCGCGAACCCATCTGTGGGGGGCTTGGGCTCGGCGCCCTGCGTCGTAAAGCCCCCGCCCTATGGCACTCAATTTATCGCCTTAATGCCACTTTTGAGCTCAAGGCACCACCATTCTTGCCGTTAGTATAAAAGCAATACGCGGCAAGATAACTGTTAATATTGTTTTTTTAACTTAATCGACGGAACCCATTGTGCGCCGCCTGCTCGCCGCCTACAGAAAACTCCTGTTCAATTACGATTCAGTCTTGGCCTACTCAGTACTGGGCGTGCCTGCCGGCGGTGCGGCCCTGCTGGGCTGCGCCTACACGTTGCTTAAACCCCAGGATCGCGAGACAGGGATCGTGCATGTGCTTAGTAGCATGCACTCGCATTACAGTATCCTGCCGCTGCGCAACGCGATCGTGCAGTTCATAGGGGGGGTTTTTAGCCTCGCAACCGGCCAATCCGGAGGCCGCGAGGGGCCGGGCGTGCACCTCGGGGCTGCGGTCAACAGCCTGCTGGGGCAGCGGCTGGGCTTACCGAATAACAGCCTGCGCATGTTGATCGCTTGCGGGACTGCGGGCGGCATAGCAGCCGCCTTTCAAACCCCGCTTGCGGGCGTGCTTTTCGCGATGGAAGTGATCATCGCAGAGTACACCGTGGTCGGACTCATACCCATCATACTGGCAGCCGTTTCAGCATCAGCGGTGAGTCATGCACTAACGACCGATGAATGGCTATTCCGCCTGTCGGCGATGGAGTTGAACTCATTGCTGGAACTGCCCTACGTTATTCTCATCGGGCTCTGTTGCGGCGCTGCAGTTGCGGCGTTTATCCGCATCACAAAATTCTCAGCAAGCTTTTCCCAGTTGCCGGTGGCGCTGAGATTTACCGTGGCGGGATTACTCACGGGCAGCCTCGCACTGCTTGTGCCAGAAACCCTGGGACTGGGTTATGACACGCTGAGCCTTGCCATGCATGGTGAGCTCGGTTTATCGGCACTGCTGTTCATCGCTGCCTGTAAACTGCTCGCCACCGCCGTCAGCTGTGGCGTTGGAATGCCTGTGGGACTGATAGGCCCCAATCTGCTGAGCGGTGCCTGCATCGGGGGCATGCTGGGAGTAATAGGCGGGGCATTGCTACCCGATCTGGCCTCCGATCCAACCCTGTATGCCGTCATCGGCATGGGTGCTACCATAGGTGCGGTGCTTAACGCACCACTGGCTGCCATTCTGGCTGTGATGGAAATGACACAATCACCAAGCATCAGTATGGCTGCGATGCTCGCCATCGTAACTGCAACGCTTACCAGCAATGGCCTGTTCGGCATGCGCTCGGCACACCACACTATGCTGCGTCAGCTGCAACGGGTGATCCCGCACGATCCACTCAATCAGCTACTGCACAGAACCAATGTTTACTCCACGATGGACACCAGAGTGGTGAGAGTGCCACAGCAACTGACGCAATCCGACCTCGAACCGCTGCTCGAATTTACTCCGCAGTGGTGCCTGGTGGCGAGGGATGGCGGCGACCTCTATCTGGTGAGTGGTGCCAAACTGCTGGAGTGGCTGAAGGACGCTCCGTTTGAGGACGGCAAGGAAGACCTTACCGGCGCTGGAATTCGGCGATTCGCGATCTCAACCTTACCCATACAAGCCACCCTGCGGCAGGCGATGGATACAATGCATACGCAGACAACAGAGGCGGTTTGTATATGCGAGCGCAGCCCGAATACAGGTACGCAAATTTTGCACGGCGTACTGACCCGTGAGGGTATCGAGAAATTTACTCTGGGCAGCGTGCTCTAGCACGCCGACCAGATCATGCAGCATGAGGATAGACAATGTTGTGGCTGAAAGCCTTCCATATCATATTTGTGGTTTGCTGGTTCGCGGGCCTGTTTTACCTGCCGCGAATTTTTGTGTACTACGCTACCAGTGAACACGCTGTCGTGCGCGAACAGCTGGCCGTAATGGCACGCAAACTCTACCGCTTTGTAACGCCTTTCATGGTGATTGCCATTATTCTGGGTCTCACCCTGATTGGGCGCAATCCGGACTACTATCTGGCATCCGGCTGGATGTGGGCGAAGCTGGGGGGCGTGGCTTTCCTTGTGGTTTATCATCTGCAGTGCGGACGTTATGTGCGGGCGATCAACGAGGATCGCAACAAGCACAATCATGTGTTCTACCGGTTCTTCAACGAAGTTCCCGTACTGTTCCTCTTCGCCATTGTGATCCTCGCAGTGCTTAAGCCCTTCTAGCAAACCTGCATGGTGCTCCTCTCACTATTTGGGCCAAACAGAGTGCGCAGCCGACACACTGTATACATCTACCCATCACCAAGCCGGCACAGGAATCAGGACAGTGCCTATTCTTTAATCTGCGAGGGAGCGGCTATAGCCGCGGAATCCTCAACAGCGGACTCCTGCACCCGGTCAACAGCCAGCACCATCATCTTGGGCATATTCAGCAGGCCCAAGCGGTAAGGTCCCTGCGTCCAATTCCACCTGCGCGCGTGGCTCCAGCTGAGTTTTCCGGTTGGCGAGCCATCCGCATCGGTCGGGCCGAATTCAGCGAGAAGGCTGGCAGCAACCGCATCGGTGTCGCCTTCATGGAAGATCATAATTCGATTCAGTGGGCCGCCCACCTCAGTCGCTTCCAACACAATAGTTAGAATCGGCTGTGCGGCAACGTTCGGCACTTCGCTCATATCCACTTTGTCACACTCACCCGCACTGTCTCGTTCGACACAGACTGCAAACTGACAATGAATGCTGTCACCCTCTAATTGCGAGCGATTGAAACTGCCTGGCGCGCAGTGACCACCCAGCTTTTCAGCCTGCGCCACAGCTTCTGCCAGAGCAAGGTCGATATGCAGGCCATTGAGCGTGAAGGGCGATTGCGAATGTGCAATTGCCGACATGATGCTCAGCGCCAGTGACAAGACTATTCTGAATGCAACCATTTCATCGACCTCGAACCTAAAAGGGGCGCTCTCCCTGGACCGCGCGTTGCACAGCATAGTGAACACATGATCATTGCGCAAAGCCCGTTAGCTCTGTCGTTTGCGAAGCACGGGACGACCAGCCAGGCCTTGAAGCCTGTCGGACTTACGATAATGTGACCCACTGTCAGGATTCTTTACATTGAGTGAATATTTCTGCGCAGAAAGCTGTGAATTTGGCTAGAAATACAATAAGTTGTCACGGTGCGGAATAAATGTTGCTTGCTCATCCGCAGGTGTTCTTAAATCAGGCCCTATGTGTAGCCAGAAGAATACGCAACACACACAATAGGCCTATAAAATTATAAGAGGACTCCACCAATGCCCAATATCCTGAATACTTCTGGCCTGCTCACCCGAGTGAGGGCCCATGTTTTGGGCTGCAGCTTGATCATCTTCAGCAGCCTGGCTGCACCGGTAATAGCACAACCCTCCTTCATCACCTTTGAAAGTGGGCAGGTGCGACCCGTGGCCATCACACCAGACGGCACCAGATTACTGGCTGTTAACACACCGGACAACCGACTGGAGGTTTTCACGGTTAACGCAGGCTCACTCACGCATATCGACTCCATCCCCGTGGGTATGGAACCCGTTGCGGTGGCCGCACGCACCAATAACGAAATATGGGTGGTCAACCACCTGTCAGACAGCGTGAGCATCATTGATCTTTCTGCCCGTCCCGCAAAAGTGACTCGCACCTTGCTGGTCGGAGACGAACCGCGCGATATCGTTTTCGGCGGCACCGGATTCACTCGCGCCTTCATCACCACCGCCAGGCGTGGCCAGCAACGCTCGGATGCTTCGATAGCATCGGTCACCGGTGCTGGCGACCCCCTGCTGACCACGCCCGGTATCGGCCGGGCTGATGTATGGGTCTTTGACTCCAGCAACCTGGGCACCACCCTGGGGGGCACCCCTCAGCGCATCCTGAGTTTCTTTTCCGACACGCCACGAGGACTTGCGGTTACACCTGATGGCGCCACCGTTTATGTAGCAGCATTCCAGTCGGGCAACCAGACCACCGTCATCAATGAAACAGTAGTGCCCAACGGCTTTGGCCCAAATGGTGTGCCAGGACCGAACAAAAACTGCTTTCAAACCGACTCTGACCCACAGTGCGAAGAGAGCGTTAACGCGCCGGAAGTTGGCGTTATCGTCAAGTTTGACGGCAGCCAGTGGGTCGATTCCAAGGGCACAAACTGGAGCAATAAAGTCAAGTTCAACCTACCCGACCACGACGTGTTTTCTATTAATGCCAACACGCTGGCGTCAAACTCCATTGTGGAGTACGACCATGTCGGCACGGTATTGTTTAATCTTGTGGTTAACCCGGTGACAGGCAAGGTCTATGTCACGAACACAGAGCTGCCCAATCACATTAATTTTGAAGGCCCGGGAATCCACGGCGGCAGCACCGTGCAGGGGCGGCTGTCTGAGTCTCGCATCACAGTGCTTGATCCCAATTCCCAGACGGTTGATGTGCAGCACCTGAACCAGCACATCGACTACGGCCAACTTCACACTGACGCCGGTGCCAACCATGCTTCTATTGAGGCACAAAAGGTCCACAGTCTTGCAACACCGCTGCAACCGGTAGTGTCAAGCGACGGTGAGACGCTATACGTAGCCGCATTCGGCTCCGCGAAAATAGGTGTATTTACCACAGATGCTATCGAGAACAGCGATTTTGAGAGCGACTTCGACCCGACAGCCCAGAGCGCCCACTATATTACTACCGGGGGCGGTCCCAGCGGCATGGTGCTGGATGAAATCAACAATCGGCTCTACGTGCTGACACGTTTTGGCAATCAGGTAGAAGTGGTTGACCTCAACTCAAATGGCATCGTCGAGACACACGTACTGCATAGTCCGGAACCCCCTGAAGTGGTCGCTGGACGCCCCTTCCTGTACGACGCCGTTGCAACATCGGGTAATGGCGAGGCCTCTTGTTCAAGCTGCCATATCTTTGCCGATCTGGACCAACTCGCTTGGAACCTTGGCAACCCTGATGACCACGTCACCCTCAACACCCAGCCTGCAGCCATCCCCTTTCAAGTGTCGACAAGCTTCCACCCCATGAAAGGACCCATGACAACACAGACCCTGCGCGGCATGGCGACACACGGCGGACTGCACTGGCGTGGTGACCGCGTAGACGGTTTCTTTGGTACCGACCCCTGCGCAGAATCCAGCGGGGCGCCCTGCTCGGAAGATGCCTCATTCCGCAACTTTATCGTCGCTTTCGAGGGTCTTGTTGGCATGGAGGGCACGATCACCAGCGGCCAGATGCAACAATTTACAGACTTTACGCTAGAGATCATGCTACCCCCCAACCCGGTTCGAGCGCTGAACAATTCATTGACCAGTGCTGCCACAGCGGGGCAGACACTGTTTAGCGGCCGCACCACAGATACTTTGACCAACTGCGCTGGCTGTCACACGCTGGATCCTGCTCAGGGCTTTTTCGGTACTGGCGGCGAACAAAGCTTCGAGGGGCTAACGCAAAACGTCAAAATACCGCACATGCGCAATCTGTATCACAAGATCGGCATGTTCGGCATGTCAACCGATACAGCGTCCACAGGTGACCAGATTAGAGGCTTCGGCTTTCTGCATGATGGCACGGTCGATACTGTCGACCACTTCCTTGGGGCGGGCGTGTTCAGCCTCAACAACACTGAAGAGGCTAACCTTGAGGCGTTCTCACTGGAGTTCCCCACCGACCTGGCGCCTATTGTCGGCCAACAGGTGACGCTCACTGCAAACAACGGCGCCGTCGCCAATCCGCGCATCGACCTGCTGATTGCCCGTGCCGCTGCGAATTTCAGCTCACTGATGTTGGGCGGTACGGTGAAAGAGTGTGACCTCATTGTGAAAGGCACATTCAAACGCGCGGAGCGCGGCTGGGTGCGCGAATCAAACGGCCAGTTCCGTTCTGACCTTAATGATGTGATCAGCGACGCTACTTTACGCGGCTACGCAGCTACCCAAGGCCCGCTCACCTATACCTGCGCTCCTCCTGGATCGGGCGTACGCATGGGTATCAACCGTGATAGCGACAATACCCTGGACGGCAGCGATAACTGCCCGGCGCTAGCCAGTAACGACCAGTCGGATGCCAATAGTAACGGGATTGGAAATGTCTGCGACCCAATCATAGACGCAGATAATGACGGCGTGCTGGATGGCGTCGACAACTGCCCGTGGATCCACAACCCCGACCAGACGGACAGTGATAACGATGGCCGGGGTAACGCCTGCAGTGGTCTACCACCCGGCTGCTAACAAAACTCCTGCAGGAAAGGCGCGCACCACAGTAGAATGGCGCGCGCTCCCTCCTTCATTACATTGGGCCAGAGATGTATCCACAGGGCCTTTTCGGCTTAGAAGCACTGCAGTTACTGATCGCGCCCATCGCGCTCTTTGGCATGGCGTTCTTCATTTTGTATCTGCGCCAGGACGGCGTGCGCACCGGTCGCACCATAGCACTACTACTGCTGCTTGCAGTTGTTGCCATCATGGGCGCAAAGCTGTTTTCGCTGCACATACGCGGCTGGGAAGCCTATCAACCACTTTCCGCGGAACTGCGCGGCGGCTTGCGCTATCCCGGCGCGCTGATTGCGATGGTGGTTCTGGGCCCCTTGCTAAAGGGGTGGATTCTGCCTGAATTACCCCTCGCGCGCTTTTTGGATGTACTGGCAATCACCGTATGTTTTGCCTTGGCGCTGGTGCGCTTCAGTTGCTGGATGAACGGCTGCTGCACTGGGCCGCCGTGCTCAGGGTTACTGTGCCTCAGTTACGCGCCCGGCAGCCATGTGTGGTATCTGCAATTGCAGCAAGGCCTGCTGGAATCCTCTCTACATCGAAGTCTGCCCACGCTAGCGCTGCACTTCCTCTTTATGGGCGCGTCTTTGGGCGTCGGCCTGTTCCTGATGTGGTTGGACGGCAGGCGCAGCTTCAACGGGCAGATCGCCCTGCTCTACCTTGTGCTGCACGAGGGCACTAAAGGGCTACTGGAATCATTCCGCGATCCCTATGTGGCTGAATTACAACTCCCTTCATTGATGACCAGTGCAGCGGGTTTGCTTGCACTGGTCTTCATTCTGGGCTGGCGTAAGTCGCGGCCCCCGCCTCCGCGCGCGGGTTAGCGCTGCGCTGTAGCCCCATTTGACACGTTTTCTGCTGTATCGTTAGGCAATACAGCTACCCACGGTGCCCAGTGCTATCCACAACAGGACCACCCCACAGACCCGCATGGCAGAACGAGTTTCTGCAACGACATCGGCTGAATAAAACGTACTTGGCGGAGTCGCTCAAATGGTTCGCGCCCCTTACTAGCGTCTTTGCTAAGCACCAAAATAGTACGCATCGACCCATTCTGGTGGCACTCAACGGCTGCCAGGGCTCTGGTAAAACGACGGTTGTAGATTTTTTGTGTACGCATTTAGCCGAAGTACATGCAGTTCATGCCGTCGCATTATCGTTGGACGACTTTTACCTGACCGTCGGCCAGCGCCGCGCGCTCGCCGCATCTGTGCATCCGCTACTGATTACGCGCGGCGTGCCTGGCACCCACGACATGGCTCTACTGCACCAGACCCTCAACGCCTTGCTGGACACAGAGCGCCGGGAACCGGTGGCCATCCCCCGATTCAACAAAGCCGAGGACGACAGGTATCCGCCATCAGGCTGGGACCGTATTAACACACCGGTACAGATTGTTTTGCTGGAGGGCTGGTGCCTGGGCGCCCTCCCGCAACACTCCGACCTGTTGTTACAACCGCTAAATACGCTGGAGCAAAATGAAGATCCCGAGGGACGCTGGCGTGAATACAGCAATACCATTCTGGACACGGAGTTCCGCGCGCTCTATGCGCGCGTCGATCAATGGATCATGTTGCAAGCACCGTCGTTTGACTGTGTTTTCCAGTGGCGGCAAGAGCAGGAGCGTAAGCTCGCCGCCTCGCTCCCGTCGCAACGGACCAACACGTTAATGGATGACCCCGCATTACACAGGTTTATACAGCACTATGAGAGGATCACACGGCAGTGCCTCAGTGCTTTGCCCGAACGCGTCAACCACCTGTTCAAACTGACTGAGCAGCGCGAGGTGAGCGCTTACCAGCACCGCACAGATTTGGACGGATTAACATGAACGACGATGCACTAACCTTTCTGGTGTTTAGCGACCTCGACAGCTCACTGCTGGATCACCAGCGGCCCCAACTATCACTGAACCATCATAAAACCCGTTTGATGTCGATCGCAGGCCAATCGGAACGGGGCTACCCACCGTAAACATACCCGCAGTTGACCCAGTAAAAGCGATATCTGGTGACAACCGCACCGACGCCACTGGATATTGTTCGACGCAGCGTCGATAATTTCACTATCGCCCTACACGAGAATTTCGTGGGGCCAACAACTTTTCAGGACAGATACACCATGAGCACCTCGCAACAACTATTCGAACGCGCGCAAAAATACATCCCCGGGGGCGTCAACTCGCCAGTGCGCGCCTTCAAAGCGGTAGGCGGTACGCCGATTTTTATCGAGCGCAGCGAAGGGCCCTACCTCTTTGACTGCCAGGGCAAACGGTATATTGATTACGTATTGTCCTGGGGCTGCATGCTGATGGGTCACAATCACGCTGCAGTCCGCGAGGCAGTGATGCAGCAATGCCTGAAAGGACTGAGCTTTGGCACCCCGACAGAGCTGGAGGTCGAGCTGGCGGAACGTATCTGTCACATCATGCCGGGCATGGATATGGTGCGCATGGTTAGCTCGGGCACCGAGGCCACCATGAGCGCAATTCGGCTGGCGCGCGGTTATACCGGCCGGGATACTATCGTGAAGTTCGAGGGCTGCTACCACGGGCACTCTGACTCGCTGCTGGTTAAGGCGGGTTCGGGCGCGCTCACGCTGGGCGTGCCCAGCTCTCCGGGTGTTCCCGCCGCGCTGGCGGATTACACCATGACACTCACCTACAACGACATCGAGGGCCTGCGCCAGGCCTTTATCGAACACGGACCCAAGATAGCCTGTGTCATCGTTGAGCCAGTGGTCGGCAATATGAATTGCATCCCGCCCATACCCGGATTCCTGGAAGCTCTGCGCGAGGTATGCACTGAAAGTGGCGCCGTGTTGATCCTCGATGAGGTCATGACCGGCTTTCGGTTTGGGCTACAGGGCGCGCAGGGCTATTACGGTATCGATGCCGACCTGACGACACTGGGCAAAGTGATCGGCGGTGGCATGCCAGTAGGTGCCTTCGGCGGCAAACGCGCCATCATGGAACAGATCGCCCCGCTGGGGCCTGTTTACCAGGCAGGAACGCTGTCTGGTAACCCCATTGCCATGGCGGCGGGGCTTGCCACTCTGAATATCATCTCGCAACCGAGTTTTTACGAGCCGATATTCGAGCGCACCAGGCACCTGTGTCAAGGGCTGCGTAAGGCGGCTGACGCAGCGGGCGTGCCATTCACCACCAACCATGCCGGCACCATGTTTGGCGGTTTCTTTACCGACGCGCACCATGTCACCCGTTATAATCAGGTCATGGCCTGCGATACCGCTGCGTTCAACCGATTTTTTCACTCCATGCTGGATCAGGGCGTCTATCTGGCGCCGGCCTCCTACGAAGCGGGGTTCATGTCCAGCATGCACAGCGACGACGACATCGCGCAAACCCTCGCGATGGCCAGCATCGCCTTCGCCGGTCTTTGATTGAGGATTCACTATGGCATTTAGTACCCACCGCGGCATGTTCCCCCACACTCGAATGCGCCGCCTCCGGGCCAATGACTTTTCGCGGGCGATGGTACGCGAACATGCGCTAAGTGCGGCAGACCTTATTTTCCCTATGTTTGTCCTTGAGGGCCGCGGCCAGCGCGAAACCATCGCTTCTATGCCCGGCATAGAGCGCCTCAGCATCGACCTGCTGGTCGAGAAGGCCAAACTTGCCCAACAACTGGGCATTCCCGCAATTGCGCTGTTCCCTGTGGTCGCCGCAAAGAGCAAGACGCCACTGGCGGAGGAGGCTTTCAATGAAAGCGGGCTGGCACAGCGCGCCGTGCATACACTGAAAAAGACTCTTCCCGAGCTTGGCGTCATCACCGATGTTGCTCTGGACCCCTACACTACTCACGGCCAGGACGGCATCATCGATGCCAATGGCTATGTGCTGAACGATGTCACCAGCGAAGTGCTGGTCAAGCAGGCGTTGTCCCATGCCGCTGCCGGCGCCGATGTGGTAGCGCCCTCAGATATGATGGATGGCCGCGTCGGCGCGATACGCCAGGCACTGGAAGGCGCGAGCTATCACAACACCATGATCATGGCTTACTCCGCCAAGTACGCCTCCGCTTACTATGGCCCTTTTCGCGATGCGGTCGGCTCCACCGGGAACCTCAAAGGAGGTAACAAACACAGTTACCAGATGGACCCCGCCAACACCGACGAGGCCCTGCATGAATGCGCGTTGGACCTTGCCGAGGGCGCCGATATGATTATGGTCAAGCCGGGCATGCCCTACCTGGATATCGTGCGGCGGGTGGCGGAAGAGTTGCGCGCGCCCACCTTCGCGTATCAGGTGAGCGGCGAGTACGCCATGCAAGTGGCGGCCTTCGAAAGAGGCTGGCTGCCGCGAGAAGCGGTCATACTGGAATCCCTGCTCGCCTTCAAACGGGCCGGTTGTGCCGGAATACTAACTTACTTCGCGCTGGAAGCCGCTCAGGCCCTGCAACAGCAGTAATCCCGTGATGCGCACCGGGCTGTGCCTGTACTTACTGGTATGTTTCGCAAGCAAGGCAGCTTATGCGGAATGCGAATGCCTGTGGCAGGGCTCCTTCACCGATGTACAGCAGGAGGCGGATCTAGTAGTCAGCGGCACAGTGATCGCCAGCCAGGGAAATTCCATTGATTTTGATGTCTCCCGAAGCTTACGCCGCGATGAACCGCCCGAAATACTGCGCATCTGGTTAAAAACGGCAGACTACTGCAGGCCAGACGCCGATCTCTTCCCGGTGGGCACACAATGGGTAATGGCGCTGGATAAAATTACCGAGGTCATCCCCGGAGGGTTTAATCCTAACACTCCCAATATCAGCTACGGAAGACTCCTCGACTACAGCCTCTCCAGTTGCGGCGGTTACTGGTTGCGTCTGAGCGAAGGGTTGGTCACCGGCAATCTGGTCAACGCCCCGCGCTGGGAACGCGATCCACCCATGACCCCTGTACTGCTTGATCTGATCGTGGACTTCGTGCGTGGCAAACTCGATAGCGCGGCCCTGCTGCAGGCGAGCAGAGAGGACCCGGCGTTGCGCGAACTGATGCTGGATACCCGGTCATTCCTGCGAAACGAGAACTAATACTGCTTTCGCTGCCGTATTTAGCGACAACTG
>JBDNIE010000252.1:0-10779 GCA_041688425.1 Halioglobus sp.
CCGGGAAGAGATGCCCACACGCGTCGCCCCACAAGCGACTTGTCGCTGTTGATCGTGAAAGCTGTCAGACAGCCCGCCAGTGTCTCGGCAACAATCAGTGTTTTGCCATCTGGCGTGATCACACTGCCGTTGGGAAAGTGCATATCCTGCGCGGCTAAATGAACAGAACCATCGGCGTCAACGCGAACCAGATTTGTGACGGGATAATCGCTGAAAAGATCGTCGCCACGCGCCTTTAGCTCGGCGTCAAGATCAAATCCAAAGTTGCCGACCCAAGCACTTCCCTGGGCATCCACCACCATGTCGTTACACAAGTGCGTCGAAAAGTGGCTGATATCGGCGTGCAGCACTACGCCGCCCGGGTCCAGGCGCTTGATCGCACGCTCCTTCATGGCGACTACCAACAGGCGCCCGTCCGGCAGCCAGCCCAAACCGGAGGGCTGGTCATCCAACGCCAGTTCTGTGCGCACCGCACCGGCCTCATCGACGGACTTAACCGCATGCGCGTAAAAATCGCTGAACCAAAGACGACCATCATGCCAGCGAGGCCCCTCACCAAAATAAATGCCTTCCAGCAACGACACCGTGCCACTCATTTAGGCCACCTCGCTTTGTCTATTGAGAGATCTTCGTCCAGCGGTTACATCGCACCGCCGAGCGGCTGAAACATCCGTATTATGCAAAATATTTGTAGAGTGTAAAAAGCACGGCGGCCCCCAACCCGACGACAACCAATCGACCGATACCGATATTCTCTGACGGTACAGGATGCGCGTTGTCAGGCATATGCATTTCGCAGTGTGCCTCCACACGCTCTTGCGCTTCTTTCAATCCGATATTCTGATGCGCACGCAACAGCCTTATTGCTTCTGCCTTATGATCCGCGTGCAGAGCCGCAACAACATCCTCAGGGAGGCCTGCCTCTTCACTCATCTCTGACCTTCTCCACGAGGTTGATCATGGTATCAAGAGCCGAAATTGTTGCAGTCGGGCGCATGATCGGACACATGGTCAAAATCTTCAACGAGCAATGCGTGCCCACCAGACAGGCGGCGCGGCGACTGGTCAAGCACCGTCACCGTGCATAAAAACACAAAACATTGGATTCCGCGTCACAGTGCGGGCTTGCTAAAAACCGATATCAATCGTCTTTCGAAGCGAAATTATCTACCGCAAACTGCCAGTTAATAAGATGGTCGATCATCGCGTCGAGATACTTCCCCCGTTCGTTTTGGTAATCGAGGTAGTACGCGTGCTCCCAAACATCCAGGGTCAGCAGGGGCAAGCGTCCGGCCGGTAGTGGGTTCTCAGCGTCCGTTGTACTGACGACTGCCAGCTCGTTGGTAGTTCGGTCGAACACCAACCAGCCCCAACCCGACCCAAACTCGCCGGCGGCGACAGCTTTCAGCTCCTTCTTGAGTGCGTCGAGCGAACCAAAGTCAGTTCTAACTTGTGCCAGTAGTGGCCCATCATCAAGCTCGACGCCTTTATGCGGCGCGATGCTCTGCCAGTAAAAACTGTGATTCCATACCTGCGCTGCGCAATTAAAAACATGCCCATCCGACGAACGAACAATTTGCTCCAGCGTCATATCGCGGCGCTCGTCATTCTCCAACGCCTTGTCGAGCTTTGTCATGTAGCCCTTATGGTGTTTATTGTAATGAATATTGACGGTACGCTCGCTGATATGCGGCGCCAAGGCATCTTCGGCAAATGGCAGTGGGTCAACAATGAACTTCATAAGAACTCCTTGTGATATCAAACAGCTCGCAACTTCGTGCATAACCCCGATAGTGTCTCGGCGCTCTGCCCTTCAATTCTACTTGCTTTGGCGCCTATGTCCTGCTGTTGCGCTAAAGTAAGTGCCATTCCACTCTGACCGCGTAAATGCGGACCCCGTAAATGCGCCAAGTTGATTGTAAAATCGACATGCTAATCCCTAATACACCACACTGCACTGCAAGAATCTACATTTCCTGATTTTGATTCAGTTTGAAATTTTTCGCGTATGGAGAATCTGGGAGGCTCGTGTTCAATAGAACCCATTAGGTTTCAAACTGAGCCACTACCTGCTTTTTGTTTGCTGCTCGGCGTTTCGGTTTTACCGGCACACTGCCCACAAGCGTATCGAAGTGATCTGTGAGCAGGCAGTCATGCCGACGCGCATCGTACTCGGCCAGCGTTGAGATCTGTTCGGCAGTTATCAAGCCCTTGTCCGCCGCCTCCTGTAATGCTCCTTCGATATCCAGCGCCTGCAGTTCGCCCTTACTATAAGCGCGTGAAAACACCTGGTAGGCACCGTCGACATCGAGCAGCATCTGGTAGGTTGTCTCCAGACGCCCGACCGCATCGCCCGGGTCGCTGCTGACGTAGACCCTTTCGGCCAATGCCGCCCGCACCGGGTTAGGCTCCAGAATCAGATCGCCAAGCGCCCGTATCTGATCATCATCCGGCGACCGCACAGCGCTGCCGGGAGGCAGGCAGACAAAGTACAGGATGCGCCCCAACCAGCGCACCGGGAAATTCCGGCAGAATGCGGCTAACGCGCTCTGCGCAGTGTTCAGTGATTGGTGCAAGGCATAAGCGGCATGCTCAGTCGCCGCCGCGCTTTGTGGTTCTGCATCATGATATTTGAGGATACTGCAGGCGATAAACAGTTCGCTGTGGACATCGCCCAGACGCGCTGATAAAAGTTCACGTCGTTTCAGGTCTCCTCCCAAAACTCCGAGCGCCACATCGGCACAACTGGCCAATGCCGCGCTCAACTGATTGATACGCTGATACCAGCGCTTGCTGAATGCACTGGCACCAGCAGGCGTTGAGCTCAGGCGTGAGGCAGTGACCCCGTAAAGGAATAACCGAGAGAAATTGCCGGCAACATGGGCTAAATGCTGCAGCAGCAGCGGCTCCAAGGCATCGATTCCCGCCTGTTTGTCGTCATCCTGTAAAGCCTGCATCTCCTCGAACAGGTAGGGATGACAGCGCAGCGCGCCCTGTCCGAAAATCATCAGAGAGCGCGTGAGTATATTGGCGCCCTCTACCGTAATGGCGACTGGCAGCGCATGGTAGGCAGACGCCATGAAATTCCTCGGGCCCAGCTGTATTGCGCGCCCGCTGACGACATCCATCCCATGGTTCACCAGCCTGCGCATGCGCTCGGTTGCATGGTACTTGGCCATCGCCGTGAGAACTGAAGGCGCACCTTCGTCCAGTCCGCGAGTGACGAGTTGACGCATCGCTTCGAGTGTATAAGCGCCGGCGGCTATGTCTGCAGTGGCTTCCTGCACACCTTCGAACTTACCCACTTCGATATTGAACTGGCGACGAATGCGAGCAAACGCGCCCACTGTCAGGTACGCCATTTCACCACTGGCTGTGGCCAGCGCCGGTAGCGAGACACCGCGTCCCGCGGCAAGGCATTCGATAAGCATCCGCCAGCCTTTGCCCGCCATCTCTGCTCCGCCGATAATCCAGTCGATCGGAATAAACACGTCTTTGCCCTTGATAGGGCCATTCATGAAGGGCACTCCCGGATTATGACGCTGGCCTATTTCGATACCCGGATGACTGGCAGGTAACAACGCGCAGGTGATGCCGTAGTTCACTTTATCTGCGTCTCCGAGCAGTCCATCCGGATCGCGTAGCTTGAACGCCAGCCCTACCACAGTGGCAACCGGAGCCAGCGTGATCCAGCGTTTGCTGAAAGTAAGTTTCAGGCCGAGTACTTCCTCACCTTCAAATTCGCCTTTGCACACAACGCCGACATCCGGAATGGCGCCAGCATCAGAACCCGCCTCTGGACCGGTAAGACCAAAACAGGGCAATTCCGAGCCATTGGCAAGACCTGGCAGCCAGCGCTGTTTTTGCTCCTCGGTACCGTACTTAGCCAACAACTCACCCGGTCCCAGCGAGTTTGGCACCATGGCGGTAACAGCTGCAGTGATAGATCGGCTCGCAATCTTACTCATCACCCTGCTTTGGGCATAAGGACTAAAAGCCTTGCCGCCGAATTCTTCCGGAATAATGAGCCCGAAAAAACCATGCTCGCGCAGGTACTTCCAGGTTTCTGGCGACAGGTCCTGTCGTTGCTGCACATCCCAATCGTCGATCAACTGGCATAATGCTTCCACCTCTACATCGACGAAGGACTGCTCCGCTTCGCTCAATTGTGGCAGAGCGATACGATCGAACACGTCCCAATCCGGACTCCCGCTGAACAGATCCTTTTCCCACCAGGTTGTGCCGGCCTCCAGCGCCTCCTTCTCGGTACTGCTCATCGCTGGCAAGGCTTCTCGCAGCAGCCGATAAGCGGGCTCAGTCAGTAACTGCCGACGCAATGCCTGTACGTTTAGCACTAGCACCACCAGTAATACCGGGACTAACACTAGCCATGCGCTGCCATCGACAAGGGTGAGTGCCGCAGTGCCCAAAACGACAATGGTAGAGCCCTTCGACAATGACGGCCTGTAATAAAAGACCAAGGTGATAAGAACCAAAAACAATACGAACGATAACAACATAATCTTTCCTCTGTAGCGAAATGAGCACGCGGACCCAGACTCTTTCACTAAACAATAGTCTACATCCTGCGTTGCGTAAAACTATGCTTAGTCAAATGCACTCCTGTGTTGTTACTGATAAAGAGCGATAGCGCAAAAACCATACCAGAGCCCAGCGCAAGTGGGACTGGCGCGAGAGAGCTTTCGCCCAGCCCGCCGCTCGCGCCATTGCCGCCGCACGGTGCCGCCGAAATACACCAGATGCTGACTTGCAGCTTTTCGTGCGCTTGAAGAAATTTCAGCCAGATGCGGTTATTTACCTTACAGGACGATCATACGGGGCCATCACACTTGTAATGCACCGGCTAGCACCAAAGTGTGTAGCAATAGGCTTACCGATAGGCATATTTTTTGAATGCTAGCCGCACCTTTTGCCCCAGTTTTTTGCCCTGACAGCTATTACTCAGGTTGATTTTTCGCTTGCCGCTGCAGGAAATCCAAAATATCCATGCGAACGGGATCTTTTGAGCCGGCTACGCGCGAGAACGCCAGCATAATATCGATATGTCCGCGGCCGTCGTACAAATAGGTGACTGCTGTTCCGCCCTGTTCAATTACTTTCTCGGCAAATTTTCGCGTATTGACGGGTAGTACGGTGGTGTCGTCATTGCCGTGCAGTAGCAGCATGGCAGGTTCCTCGCCACTGGCGAAATACAGGGGCTTCATTTGGTTGTAGTCTTCAAGATTGGCAAAAACATCCCGATACTTTTTCTCCTTTGGTGTAAAACCATAGGGGCCCGCCAGGCCAACAAATGCATGAACGACGTCCGTCTGCAGTTGGTGTGCAGCCAGATATGTCGGATCAGTGATCAGCAGTGCACCGGTGTGTGCTCCGGCGGAATGTCCCATAATGATGAACTCATTAATGTTAGCGTACTGCTGCACATTAGCGACAAGCCAGGCTATCGAAAGCGCAATATCTTCCACGAACGAGGGAAATTCACCGTTGGGGTACTTGATGTAATCCGGTATGGCGACAGCGTAACCGGCAGAGGTCAATGCATCGGCGACGAAGTAGTAGTGTTCTTTTGCCCCACTGGTCCAACCCCCGCCGTGGACAAATACTATTAATTGATCTGTGGCGTTGGATTGGTCTTTGGGAACATAGAGATCCAGCTTTTGATAGGTCTTATCGCCGTAGGCAAGGTTTGGCTCCAGTGTGTGTTTATTAAGCAGGTAGGAAGGCGCATTAAATGTTTTGAATGCGGCATTGGTACAGGCTGTCAGGAGCATGCTCAGCATTAAGACGAGCCCCATATAAAAGTGAGAATTCAGGTTGATTTTGAGTACGACCACAGTCTATCTGACATGTTAGTAATTGAAACTTCTTTGTTTATGAGCAGGTCGTCATACTAGGGACAATTGCGGACAACTCATTCAAAGAAATACATCGACCGCCTCCTCCCAACCCACGAAATACCTGACAAATACCCAACGGCGCAGCTGGTAGCGTGAGTGAAGCGCTCAGCTATGAAAATCAGTGGCGCTTGTCGGTACTTAGCTCCTGATACTACACGTTTTTCTGCGTGACATTGGCGCCTCTGACATGGCGGCGTTGTCACGGTGTGAGATGAGATGAACAGAACTCTGTCTTTAACAGATAACGTTTGCCCAGTAGTCGAAAAAATTCGAACGATTTTCGCATAAGGCGATTACCAGCTATTACGCAGCTCACGCAGTTTCAAAAAGACTGTCTGGGAATCAAGCTCCTTTGGCAAGTCGGGAAATGCCTCACGTAGCTTGGCGATAACAATCGGACTGTCTAAACGCATGAAGGTATTTATCTGACGCTCCAGCGCCATGTCTGTTACCAGGGGCCGATTGGGGTCCTGATCCTTAACCTTCTCAAGCAAATTAGCTGCCTGATCATTCCCAGGCTCTCTGTCCAGCGTGAACTCAAGATTGTGGGTCAAATAGTCGTGTCCCGGGTAAACCAGTGTGTCATCCGCGAGCTGCGCGAGTTGCTCGGAGAACGTGCTGTATAGCTGTGGCGGGTGACCACCGTGATGGCAATTACCGGCTCCGGCATTGAACAGTGTGTCACCTGAGAAGATCGCCGGGGTATCTGTGTGCGACAGCAAGCAAATATGGCACATCGTATGCCCCGGAGTATCCAGCGCCTCTAGCTCGACCGTCTTGCCGACTCTAATGATGTCACCTGCCTGCAATCCGCGATCAATTCCAGGTATGGTGTCGCGCGCATTGGCATGTGCGAGCAAGCGTGCGCCGGTGGCCGCAATCGTTGCAGCATTGCCACCCGTGTGATCGGGATGCTCATGAGTATTGAGCACCTGGGTAATGTTCCAGCCCAGTTCGCGGGCACGCGCGAGGCACTTTTCATGATCCAGAGGGTCGATGGCGAGTGCCTCACCTGTTTCGCCACAGGCGATCAGGTAATTGAAATTGCGGTACGCGTTTCCTGTCCATATCTGCTCAACGATCATGGTGCTGCTACCTGTTACTAAACTAGGGAGAACCATAGTAGCAGCGCTAGACGGGCAATTTCCAATAATCCAAACGGCTATCTCAAGCGTTAACAACACAGTCACATCAAGTTACCTGTGCTGCCATCGCACTCTCACGACTGAATAACTTCTTGTCGTTCATGGTAAAACTTGCCAAGATGACCTTCGGCTTTCTTAGGCACTCGATCTATTACTAATAATTTGAAAGCCCATCGTTGAAAGCCAATCGATATTTTCTAGCGGGATGCTTGCGGTCCAGCACAGCCATCTTACAGAAGGGAGAAGAACTCATGCGAACGATTAAGATCATGGGGGCAGTAGCCCTTTTCTCGGCCATCACGTTTTCTGCAACCACCACGTCCCAGACACAGGCGACAACTGCCGACATAGAAGCGATCGCGCAGGAGGCCTATCTCTACGGACTACCGATGGCGATGATGTACAACATCATGAACGAGTACGCCATCAACGAGTCCTCTGCACAGTTCAAGGCGACGTTCAACACGATTGCCAATGCTCCCAAGGTATATACTCCGGCAGACACCGCCATCGTCACGCCCAACAGCGACACGCCCTACTCCTTCTTATGGATGGACTTACGCGCCGAACCGATGGTGCTGTGCGTGCCGGAAATTGAGCAGGGCCGCTACTACTCCATCATGCTAACGTCGCTGTACACCTTCAACTTTGGTTATATTGGCACGCGCGCGACAGGCAACGGCGCAGGATGCTATGGCGTAGTCGGGCCAACGTGGGCGGGTAATATGCCGCCGGAGCTGCAGGCCGTCTTCACCTCGGAAACGGAATTTGCATTAGCAACCTATCGCACACAGCTTTTCAACGCAGCGGATATCAACAACGTAAAGGCCATTCAGGCCAAATATGAAGCCAAGCCATTATCCGTTTTTCTCGGCAGCCCCAAGGCAAAGCCAACGGCAGCGGTTAACTGGCCAGCGATTGACAGTACAATGGCCCGCGCCGACCTGTTTAACTATCTTGCGTTTATGCTGCAATTCGCGCCGCCTATCGGCCCTGCAGCAGTCGAAGTTCCATTGCGTGAAAGATTTGCCGTGATTGGAATCAGGCCTGGCAGAACCTTCCCCAGTGTGGCACTGACGGACGCCGACAAGGCCGCGATTGCATCGGCAGCCAAGCCCGCCGAAGCGGCCATCAAAGAAAAACTTGAGACAGTTGGCACGCCGATTGAAGGCTGGTCACTGATCACTTCGGGCATTGGTGATCGCGAGATCTACAACGGCGATTGGTTACTGCGCGCGACGGTGGCAACCGGCGGCATTCTGGCCAATGACCCAGCCGAGGCCATCTATGCCATCACTCGGCAGGACAAAGATAACCAACCGCTGGATGGCGCCAGCTCAAAATACACGCTCACTTTCCCCGAGGGCGACCTGCCACCGGTCCATGCATTCTGGTCAATCACCGTGTACGACGGCAAAACCCAGCTGCTGATCGAGAACCCGATCAATCGCTATCTGATCAACTCTCCGATGCTGCCCGAGTTAATGACGAACCCGGACGGTTCACTGACCCTTTATATCCAGAAGGACGAACCGACAGAATCTGAACAGAAGGCCAACTGGCTGCCAGCACCAAACGGCCCTATCTATATGGTAATGCGTCTCTATTCGCCCAAAGAAGAGGTACTGGAGGGCAAATGGGCGCCCCCCGGTATTCAGCGGGTTGAGTAGCTTGGCTAACATACTTTCGCGTTTATTGATGATCGCTCAACTGTGAGCGAGCTGGCTCCCATTCCGACGCTTGGCTCGGCCGCAACCGCGCCATTGCCGTCACGTGGACTGCTTTTTATGCTGCTATTAGCGATTGCCGTTGGCATCGTGGCAGGTGTGGGAGCCTGGGCATTCCGTATGCTGATCGGCTTTATCCACAACGTTATGTTTCTGGGTCGATTCAGTGTTGACTACGACGCGAATATTTTTACATCACCAAGCCCGTGGGGAATCGGCATTATTTTCGTGCCCGTAGCTGGCGCTTTGATGGTCGCCTGGCTCGTCAAAAATTTTGCACCCGAAGCCAAGGGGCATGGCGTACCAGAGGTGATGGATGCCATTTACTACAACGAGGGCAGGATTCGACCGCGGGTTGCACTGGTCAAATCGCTGGCGTCGGCAATTTCCATTGGCAGCGGCGCCTCTGTCGGGCGCGAGGGGCCGATCGTCCAGATCGGTTCAGCCTTCGGTTCAACACTAGGCGCATTGTTTCCCATCTCCATCAGTGACCGGGTAACACTGATTGCAGCGGGGGCCGGAGCAGGCATCGCGGCCACGTTCAATGCCCCACTGGGGGGCATTCTGTTTGCGATCGAGCTGCTACTGGTGTCGATAAACGCGCGTAATATCCTGCTGGTCTGCGCCGCGACAGTTGTCGCGACCCAGATTAGCCAACACCTGCTTGGCACCGGCCCTTCATTCTATATACCCAGCCTGGAGATGCCTGACTTTCATTTGCTGCATAACTGGGGCCTTCCAATGTTCGCGTTACTGGGCGTCGCTATGGGGTTGATATGTGTTGCCTTCATACGTGGACTTTATGCCATGGAGGACGTGTTCGATGCCCTCCCGGGAAACTATTACACACGCCATGCATTGGGCATGTTTTGCGTCGGCATCATGATCTATCTTCTGTTGCAGAAAAGCGGCCAGTACTACGTGGAAGGTGTCGGCTACGCGACAATCATGGCTGTTTTACAAGGCATCCTGGCCGATCCCTGGTTCCTCCTTATGCTGCTGGCGCTTAAACTTCTGGCAACCTGTTTGTCGTTGGGCTCCGGTGCCTCCGGTGGCGTCTTCTCACCTGCATTGTTTATGGGGGCAACCGGCGGCGCGGCTTTCGGCCATGCATGCCTGGTGCTGGTACCGGACCTTAACATCGGTATTCCTGCGTTCGCCATTGCGGGTATGGCCGCAGCAGTCGCTGGTTCGACCGGAGCAGTACTCACAGCCATTGTAATGCTGACGGAGATGACCATGGATTCGTCGATCACAGTCGGCCTGATCCTCACCTGTGCCGTCGCCTACGCGGTGCGCAAGTCCATCATGACCGACAGTATCTATACGATGAAGCTGCGTGCGCGCGGACATACGGTGCCAGAAGGATTGCATTCGGCCGTTATGACGTCGCAGCGCATGCGCGATTTGATGGACAAGGATTTTGCGCTCGTTGCCGAGGGGGAGGACGTGCCTGAGGGGACTGCTGTCGCCGTACGAACGCAAAACGGGATGATTATGGGCGTTTGCCTATTCACAAAGTCGGCGCCTGCCGCAGCCCGTAGCCAAGAGCCTGAGGTGCATGTGCCTTATCTGTCGATGACTGAGGACACTACGCCACTCGAGGCAGTGAGTGCTTTATGGGATTCAGGGGCACAGCTTGTGCTGGTCTCTCGCAATCCCGATCAGTGCCAGGCCAGTGACATTGTGGGAGTGGTTCGTGCGCAGTTGCTGCGCCGCGTGCTGCAAACAAACTCTAAGCTCTCCTGAGCGTTGAGCTTTTCGTGCGCCAGGTAAATCCCTCAGGAAGCTTCCGCGCCTGCATTGGGCACTTGCCCGGATGCTTCTTGCGGCGCCGAACTCGCCGTGGCTTCTCCTGGTGAGACCAGCGACAGCAGGGTCCAGCCGGGCTTGACCTCAGGCTGGCAACTGTCGGTGAAGGCACGCAAATTATCGTCTTTGTCCAAGGCAAACAGCGGTATGTGACTGCCATCCCACACTTCTTGGTAG
>JBDNIE010000253.1:0-3815 GCA_041688425.1 Halioglobus sp.
GAACTAGGAGTACCCTATCAAGTGTATACAGACACCTTCTGCGAGAAGCCTGTGGAAAAAACCAAAGAAATAATTGCCGAACAAACCGGAGCTGTCAAAGGGAAAATCATCGCAACGACGACGGTGTTCAAAGATTACGCAACGAATATTCCATCACCAGACCGAGCGGCCTTCAGTGCCAACGTTAAATCTATTCTTGACCGAGCCTACACGCGTATAGGAGCACTGGTAAATGGCAACTAAAATTCCAAATGATACGGTCACCACCCAGCGCACGAGCAAAGTGCTCAAGGTGCAGCTTGTAATATCTGTTTTCCTGTTTTGGTATGGGCCAGTTCTATTCTTCATTTCAGGTCAAATCAATTTCTCTACAATGGTGATCGGGGGTGTCTGGTATGTGATTATCAAACTGCTGATCTGGTGGCAGCATAAATAGGCTAATGGACATGGTTTGTCCGAGACATTAATTCTATGAAAAAAGATGGATTGCTCAGTGAAGCTAAGGCGAACTTTTCTTGGGCCAATATAGTTTCTATTTTCAAGGAGGAGTTCGCAGAGGGCGACCGCTCAAAATCCGCTTTTCGACGCACGCTCTCCTTACTTTGGCGCATCGTCAAGCTATCAAAAAATCCTTGGTACTACTGGTACACCGGCTCAAAGCTCGTTGCAGTGCAGGCATGGGTAGTAAGTTTTTTCACAATGTTTAGCGTCGCTGCTTTGGCTAGCGGCGGTGGGTTTCTCATAACAATAATCTACATTTTGCTGGGAGTTGCGCTAGAAAGCATCGCCCTCGTAGTGATAGTGGTTGCACTAATTGCTGACTACTACCTACCCATACCCGATCAGATTTACTCGATGTTGCTTATTCCGGTTTTCTGGGCCGCATTTTTTGCTTTCATTATAAACAGGCTTTCGGTCTTTGTTGTTCTACACTCCAAGTCAAGAAATTGAAGCTTATGATTACCGTTTTCGAAGCTCTGCGCGCGTACCATTTTTCTTCCAATCTGACGGCGACCTTTTCGATATGTACGTCGCAAAAAGTTTGGCCTATTGGTCAAAAATAATACAAAGGAATTTACAGATGCATCAACGAAAAAAGCTAACCCGTTTGTACAAATTATGAAAAGTTACTACCAGAAATTGGTTGGCCGCCATTTTTGCCTAGGCATTACTGGATTGAGCCAGAGCGGAAAAACTACATTTATTACCAGCCTACTGAATCAACTGACCAACCATGACCGAGCTGCTCTCCAAGGATTTTCTCCTGTTTTCCATGACAAGCTAATCGGCGTCAAGATCGGACCGCTGTCAGATGAAGGCGTCGCCACCTTTGATTACGATAGCTGCTATAAATCAATAGCATGTGAAAACCCGGAATGGCCAAATTCCACATCGGAAGAAAGTGGCTGCGTTATTGAACTTAAATTGCGCAAGAAGAAATCGATATTGAACCCTTTCTCTGCGGAAACATCTACACGCTATATTGAGGTAAGAGATTATCCCGGGGAGTGGTTGTTGGATTTGCCTCTTCTTGACATGGATTATCTCCGCTGGTGTAGCCAATGCAGTGCGCAGTACTCCAAGAACCCTCGGGCTGCATTACTTGGTGCTTTACTTGATGAGCTTCAGGATATTGACCCGCTCGCTGAAGCCAATCTGGAACGATTGGACCGTCTTTCTGAGAGATTCAAAGCATTCCTTGCTGAGTGTAAAAGCGGGAAAAATGGATTAAGCCTAATACAGCCTGGACGATTCCTCATCCCAGGGGACGTCGAAGGCGAGGAAATACTATCATTTGTCCCCCTACTGAAATGCGGCAGCTATACAGATGGTCAGTTGAGGAAGGCGCGAAAGGATAGTTACTTTTATGTGTGTAGCCAAAGATACAAGCGCTACGTGAAAGAACTCGTCAAGCCGTTCTACCGAAAGTACTGCCTAAATGTAGATAGGCAAATTGTGCTAGTGGATGTAATCAATGCACTAAACGGGGGCTCTGAGTACGTCGACGATATGCGTCAGGCGCTGACAAACATCGCCGACAGCTTTTCGTATGGTACCGCCAAAGGACCATTGCGGGTGTTCCAGCATAAAATTGAAAAAGTTGTATTTGCCGCATCAAAGGTAGATCAAGTTGTTTCCGAGGACCACGACGCCGTAAGGCAGTTACTGACTGTGATCGTCAGGGAGGCATATAAAGACATGCAGTATGAAGGTGTCGAACCGTTTATCGAGGCGATTGCTGCCGTCAGATCTTCTTCAGAAATACGGGGCAGATCTGAGCCGGGAATTATGGGCTATGAGGCAGACGGCGAGGCGATTGCCTACGTCCACCCCAAGATGCCATCGAAGATACCGTCTGGTCAAGAATGGAGGCCATTCACTGAATGGGAGATTCCCAAGCTGGCACCACCAAGGGGCCTTTCCGCCGAGAACAATGATGTAATTCCACATATAAGGTTAGATACAGTAATAAATGCACTGATTGGAGATGTGTGCAAATGAGTAGCCACGGAGATAAACCAGATAGAGGTAGGGCGCAAGGGAGGCACATTCCTCCACAAGACGCACGTAAACCCGAGTCAACTAAAGGACGAACCGTCGGTCATGAGATCCCCGTTCCCGAAGGGCCACAGACTACGCCTGATTCGAGACCAGGCGGCCAGCAAACCACTCCACCGATAGGAGAACCCATAATCAAACTACCGCCCTTGCCTGTTAAGGGTATCAGGCCATTGGCGTATGCCATCCTTGGGCTACTCGTTATCTACTTAGGATTTGAGCTATACAGCACCACCATTTCTCTATGGGAAATCCATTGGGCTGTCGGTAGCATTTTTCTCGCGATTGTTGCTGCAGTACTTGTGCTTGGCATTACTGCTGCGACTTCGTACCTTCGAGGCTCAGATAGTCTGCGTGAGCTTGAATCTATCAGAAATCTCGCTGCTAGAATTGGATACTCCAAGGATAAGGGACAGGCTAGTTTACTGGTGCAGGAACTACAAACCTTTTATGCGGGAAAACCCCAATCTGGACTACTGGAAGACGCTATCAAAAAACTGCCGGACTACTCCGACGATAGCGAAGTACTGATCCATATGGAGCGACATTTTTTCCAGGGGCTTGATAACGCTGCAATCCAGAGAGTCTCCGAACACTCGCTATATACCGGAACCGCAATTGCGCTGAGCCCTTGGGCAATTATGGATGCAAGCCTCGCGCTTTGGCGAAATGTCCGAATGGTCGAGGAAATCTCAGCGATCTACGGCTTTCGCCCCGGCTACGGCAATAGAGTCAAACTGCTTCGCATGGTTATTGGAAAAATGGCTTTTGTCGGTGGGACGCAAGTACTGATAAATTCTGCAGCGGAAAGCGCATCGAGACTTGGTGTTGGAATTCCAGTGGTTGCCGCCTTTGCCCAAGGCGTTGGCGCAGCGATATATACTGGCAGGATCGGGATTGCAGCAATCGACTGCACAAGACCTGCGAAATTCATTGAAGGAGAGGAACCCCGGGTGTCTACCCTGATACCGCCCATTATTGAAGCGCTTAAGAAACAAGTAATCATGTTTTCTAAGCCAAACGGGGGCACGGAGTAGCTGCGGCCGTTTTCTAAAGCCGTACTACAAGTTAATCGTTCGGCCCCGGTTCGGTGTTCGGTTTCGAAAACCCCTTAGCAATCTTCGACTTACTCGCGCCGACCCCGCAAATCGCTCCGAACCAAGTTCGGCCTGGGTTCGGTTTCAGGTACCCATCACCACAACCCGTAAAAAATCCGTTACAATTCTTCAGCTTACCGGCAAGAATCTCGACTCTCA
>JBDNIE010000028.1:0-2778 GCA_041688425.1 Halioglobus sp.
GCTGTCTGGATTGCCTCCATTTTTAGTAAAATATCCAATAAAATCATACGCTTAAAAAAAACGAATTATTATTCCCTCTACCAGCCCTACATAAAAACGCTTAATACTCAGCGTGGTCCATCCTTAAAAAGCATCTACTACAAGCCTCTGAGAGTCCTGCAGGCTAGGTGTTGCTCTAGGCTTGGCGGGTGGGTTTGTTATGGGGTATCTGGTGCGGGCGTGATCTAGGGAGCGGTGCCACGAGTGCGATACCGCTCGGCGCATGGGCAATCAGTGTGCTGTCTTCTGCGCGTAGGCTCTGTTCCACCGAGTCGCTGACTGTAATTGCAATATCCGTGCTGTCTTCTGCAAGTAGGATCGGTACCATCTACGGCACTTTGCGGCAAATTCCGCGTCACTATCGCCGTGAGACTGCATGGTGCTGCCCGTGGTTTTGCCGCCATCGCAAATCTGGTAGCCCAGCGTCCCTGATTGCCCGTTTAGATCGGCGTAGATGTAGCCAGTGCCAGGGCGTGAGAATGTGATGCTGGTGCCCTACAACCCCCGTGTCAACTGCCTTGCAGCTGCAGTTAGAAAGACAATTGGGACAGTGCAAGATCGAATAACCGCTCAAAAGCCTATAAACTATGACTGTCTATAACCAGCATGGTGGTAAGAATGAGTGCAGGCAGCCGCAGTTGGATCTTCTGGCCCGTTTTTGTAGTCGCAGCGGCATTAGTGTTGCTTGCGTTTTCCGTAATTCTGTACGGCCCTGATTCGAGTGATCGCGCGCGCGCGGAGAGCAGTAAAAAGCCGCCGAACATACTTTTCATTGTTATCGACGACATGGGATACAACGATCTGGCTGCCAATGGCAATCCTTCTGTTAACACCCCCAATCTGGACCGGCTTGCCTCTGAGGGTGCAAGGTTTACCCGCAATTATGTTAACTCATCCTGTACCGTAACGCGGGCAGGTATCATGCTGGGAATGCAGCCCGAAGTCCATGGTTTTCGACCGGATGCGATTGGCATTTCGCCGGAAGCTATCACTTTACCGGAAACCCTCCGACTGGCTGGATACAGCACCCATCATATTGGCAAATGGCATCTTGGATTTTTGTCCAAGCTGGCGTGGCCGACCCGGCAGGGCTTCGATAGTTCTTTTGGTTTTTTGTCGCAGAACCTTTTGCGGGGTCGTCGCGATGGTAAATGGCTAATCAGACACCCGACGTATCGTAATCCACAGCTTCAGCACAACGAAGAAGAGCCTACAATACACACAGGTCATTTATCAGATATTTTGGCGGAACATACGATAAGCACTATCCAAACGCTAGCGACAGAGGAGAAGCCATGGTTCCTCACCTTGTGGACTTATGCACCTCATGCGCCTATAGATCCAGCGGAACGATTTGCCACCAAGTATCCCGACACGCCAGCCGGAAAGTATCTTGCGCTTCTTGAACAGGTCGATCACTCAGTGGGTAGGGTGCTCGATGCCTTGCATCAAGCCGGTCTTGATGACGATACGGTTGTGGTTGTGGTCAGTGATAATGGCGGTACCAACAAGGAGATCGATAACAACCTGCCATTTTACGGCTCAAAAGTTACTTTTTATGAAGGAGGCCTGCGTACGCCGCTAATTATCCGCTGGCCGGGTAAGGTTGAGCCGGGAAGAGTTGTCGATGACGTCGTTAATTATCTGGACTATTATCCTACATTTGCTGCCGTTGCACAGATTGAGCCGCCACTCGAAGTACAAGGTGCTAATATTTTTGATATTTTGAAGGGTGAGGTAAAACGCCAAGGAAATTTCTACTGGGAGACCAGTAATTCTATTCATCATTCTTGGTCAATTCTGTCAGGCGACGGCCGATGGCGCCTGGGGCAATACTTTGTCGGTGAAGTGCAGCTCAATGATCTGTTCGAACACCCGGTTGGCGACCAGGATGCGGCGAAGCGCTATCCCGAAATTGCCAAACGCTTGAGGCAGGACTACATTCAGTGGCGGATGAAGTCGCGACAGGTGAATTTCTCCTATGAAAAATTGTCGAGTAACGGTCGGGCGAAAATACAGGGTAATTCATTGCAGCGTGCACCCGGTTACGGGGGATCTACGTTTGCGATCGCGCTGGTGCCAGATAATCCCGACAAAGAGAGTATTTCGTTTCCTGGTGATGGCCCACAATTCATAGCATTTCAGCGCGACATGTGGCGATTAGGTCAGCAGGGCTCAAAGCTGCATCTAGAGATTAACGGTATACATTTGGAGGCTCCGGCCCCACCTGCCGGAATATGTTCTTCAGTCATTGTTACATCTCAATTCAATCCTGGCCATGTCATGCCCAAGTCAAAGTCTTCTCTTGTGGAGCTTTGGGTGAATGGAGAGAAAGCAGCTGAATTTACCTCGGGGTCGTTTAAGGACCCTATCGATGCCTATATCAACTCAACTTTTATTGGTCAGAACGAAGAGGGCAACGGCCAGTTTCACGGCGTTCTTGGCAGACCATTGATTGTTAATGAAAGGCTGGTTGCAGACGAGCAGAATGACGGAAAGATCGACAATTCTATTTCTTCCATTGAAGAAGATTTGTGCGCGCAGCTGGAGCTATCTAAAAGACTGTAGAGGAGTATAAGACAGATAAAAGGCCTATAAGGGAAATTTTTCTCCCAGTATCCCGATGCTTTTCGTGCATTGAATCAGGCGATTGGCATCGAACGAGCTGAAATCGATCTCGCATTCGTCCACTTGCAAATCTTTTGTGGTCGTTTCCAGGCGGTAGCCCACAGGAATCCA
>JBDNIE010000254.1:0-16738 GCA_041688425.1 Halioglobus sp.
CCACCGTCGGTATTCACCGGCATGGTGCCGCCGATATACGTGGCCCCCGCCTTAATCAGCGCTTCCTGTTCGCCGTGCTCGCAGAAGCCGTTCTCAGCCATGTGCATGATTTCAGCGCCCACTTCGGTGTCCTGCAACTGCATCACATCCATATCCTGGGGGCCGACACCGGCCATTTCGAAAGCGGCCTTGGCGGCATCGACTGTCGGACCGTCAACCTGCACCAGCGCCTGACTCGGCGCAAAAACCTCAAAGGAGCCGAAGCGCCGCGACTTCATAGTGGCAGCCTTCAGGTACACCGGCGTGTCGGTATAGCGCGTGGCGTGATCCGCACGGCACAGCACCAGTGCGACGCCGCCTTCGGACGGCGAGCAAAACATAAACTTGGTCAGCGGGTCGTTTACCATCATTGATGTGGCAATCTGCTCGGCACTGATCGGTTCACGCCGCCAGGCGTTGGGATTTTTTGAGCCGTTGATAAAGGCCTTCTCGGATACCCTGACCAGCGTGTCGTTAGTGATATTGTAGTCGTGCATATACTTCTGGATTTTCATCGCAAAGAACTGCGTGGTGAGCATCATTCCCACCTCGCCGTACCAAGCGCCAATACCCAAGTCCTTGGGGTCTGCACTAAAGGCGCCGCGGTCGTGCTTGTCGAAACCCGACACCATGCCGATATCGTACTCACCAGACTTGATCGCGTTAAAGGCGGAGATCAACGAACTGCCCCCGGTAGCACAGCCGTTGGCTACATTAATAAAGGGAATGCCCGTGAGGCCCAACTCGTTGACCAGTGCATCGGCGCTACCAGAGCTGGCACTGCCGCCAAAGGCAAATTCAATATCGCGCCACTCGATACCCGCATCTTGCAGCGCGAGGCGCGCGGCATAGGCGCCCTGCTGCAAACCGGTGCGCGCCGGAGTGCGCCCAAACGGGTGTATTCCGATACCAACTATTGCTACGTCCATTACTGTTTCTCTCGTTCGCTATCTCGCACAATCATGCGACGGGCTGGAAAAAGAAGTTAATGACCTCGTCGCCATTGTCTTCTGTGCGAAAAGTCTTGAACACCACATCCATGGCCATGCCAATATGCAGTTTCTGCGGATCGTTTTCGGTCAGGCGACCCTCTACACGCACACCATTGGGCAGTTCCAGATAACCGACGCCGTAGGGCTTGAAAGTTTCCGGTGTCTCGTTACTGCGATACGGTGTCTTGGGCATAAACTGCTGAACAGTCCACGTCCATAACGTACCGCGTCCTGGCAGCTCTTCTATAACGACATCCTGCCCCGAGCACGCCATACAGGATTGCGCGGCGGGAAAACTGGCGATGCCGCAGTTCTGACAGCGACTAGCCAGCAACGCTGGTTTGGCTGCGGGCCATGTAAAAAGACCCTCGGCGATAGGTACTGCGTTTCCCATAGTGTTCTCTCTCACTTTTCCGACGGATTTTCCTCAGCAACGCACTAGATCAGCATCGACGCCGGATTCTCCAGAAAACCCTTCACAGACTGCAGGAACTGCGCCGCGACTGCGCCGTCTATCGCGCGATGATCCGCCGACAGCGACACGCGCATGACCGTGGCGACAACAATACTATCGCCACGCACCACTGGCTTTTTGACACCGGCCGCAACCGCGAGAATGGCCGCCTGCGGCAGGTTGATAATGGCGTCGAACTGATCGACTCCAAACATCCCCAGGTTGGAGATGCTGAACGTACCGCCGGTGAATTCATCGACGCCCAGCGTGCCCACCTGAGCGCGGTGTGCCAGATCGCGGGATTCAGCTGCGATTTGCGGCAGGCCCTTAGCGCCGACATTGCGAATCACCGGCGTGATCAGCCCACCCTTCACTGCCACAGCAACGGAAATATCGGCCTGGTCAAACTGGCGAATAACATCCTGTGAGTACTGCACATTCACTTGGGGAACTTGCGTCAGTGCGCCGCCACAGGCTTTGATCACAAAATCGTTCACTGAGATTTTGTGTCCCAGTGTGCCATTCATGTAGGCGCGCTGCTGCAATAGGCTATCAATCTCAATGTCCACACTGACGCGGTAGTGCGGAATAGTCTGCTTGGACTCAGACAGTCGAGCGGCGATGGTTTTGCGCATGCTGCTGTGTTTGGTTTCGGTGTAGTACGCAAGACCCGTCGCGGCGATGGCGGCGCGTTCCACATCTTCTTTACTGACGCGACCGCGTCTGCTGGTTCCCGTCACATCATTGAGGTTGATATTGAGACTGCGCGCCAACCGCCGGGCGACCGGCGTTGACGCTATATGGGCATCATCGGCAGTCGAACGCCTCGGTTCCTGCCTAGCAGATGCTCCACCGACCGCAGCTTCATCGGCCTCAGCAACTACACGAATACCGCCCGCTTTTTCAACATCGGCCTTGGAGACGCGCCCGTTGCGACCAGTGGCTCCCACATTGTGTAAGTTGATATTGTGCGCGCGGGCAATACGGCGCGCCACGACAGAGGCTTTCACCTCTGCATCGTCCGGGCCCTGCGACAATGCATTCGAGGCAGCGGCGGCAGGCTGCACAGGCGCATCCGGCAGCGCGTGTGCAACCTGGGGCACTGCCGCAGCGGGAGGTGGTGGCGCTTGGGTGCCCGCAGGCTGCGCGCGTGCAGCGCCCGCTGCAGCGGGCACAAACGCCGCGATAAACTCATCAATGGCAGCGTCATTGGTTTCACCACTGGCCACCACCGCCATTAACATACCCACCTTTAACGTCTGGCCGACATCACCCACGATGCGCACCAATGTGCCGGCAACTGCACTCTCTGCCGCATTGACGATTTTTGAGGTTTCAATATCGACCAGCTCATCGCCCACCGCAATTTTGTCACCTACCGCAACGCGCCACTCAGTGATCTCGCCCTCTTCCATGGACATTCCCCACTTGGGCACAGTGAGGGCATGCAGTGTATTCATCGCTTGTACCCCAACACAAAGCGCACGGCTTCCTCAATATCACTTTCCTGTGGCATCCAGGCGTCTTCCAGCGCCGGCGCAAAGGGAATCGGCGAGTGGGCTGCAGTGACTTTGCGGATGGGGGCGCGCAGCGCGCCGAAGGCTTTCTCGGCGATAATGCTGGAGATATCGGCCGCGATCCCGCAACGCGGGGTCATCTCATCAACGATCACCAGTCGCCCGGTAGTCTCGACGCTTTCGATGATGGCCTCTTCGTCCAGCGGCGAGGTGGTGCGCGGATCGATAACATCACAGCTGATGCCCTCGGCAGCCAGTCGATCAGCGACCGCAAGCGCTTTGTTTACACAATTGGATATCCCCACGATGGTGACATCGGTGCCTTCACGCAGGAAATTGGCTTCGCCGAAGGGGATGGTGTACATCTCGTCCGGCACTTCACAACTGGTCTCATAGAGGAATTTATCCTCCACAAAGATGACGCAGTCATTGTCGCGTATCGCGGTAATCAGCAGACCTTTGGCATCGTAGGCGTTGGTAGGGCAGACCACTTTCAGGCCAGGCACCATCGTTACCATCTGCGTGAGGTTTTGCGAGTGTTGCGCTCCGCCGCGCAGGCCAGCGCCCGCCATGGTGCGCACCACCATCGGACACTGCGCCTTGCCGCCGAACATGTAGCGGAACTTTGCTGCCTGGTTGTAGATCTGGTCGAAACACACGCCCAGAAAATCCATGAACATCAATTCTGCAATGGGTCGCAAACCGGTCTGCGCGGCACCGGCCGCAGCGCCCATAATGGCGGACTCGGTAATCGGCGTATCGATCACGCGGCTCTCGCCAAACTCCGGGAACAGTCCCTTGGTAACACCCATAACACCGCCGTAGGCGTCGCGATCACCGTCACAGCCGGCGCCCCCCGCGACGTCCTCTCCGATCACGATGACCGTGCTGTCGCGGCGCATCTCCTGCGCCATCGCTTCGTTAATGGCCTGTCTGTAGGTCTTGATTGGCATTACTTATTCACTCCGGGTGCTGTCTGCGTTAACACGCTGTTCTGGGGCTTGAGGTTCAATACGCAGAGCTGTAGACATCGGTCAACAACTCGGACACATCCGGACCGGGCGCGGCCAATGCGGCTTTGGCGGCCACGTCGATATACTCGGCCACCTCTTTATCTATTTTGGTCAGCTCGGCTTTTGTTACCAGCTTCTTCTTGATGGCGTTGGCAGTGGCAATGATCAGGCAGTCCATGTCTTTCATCAGTCGCTTGACTTCACCCTTGCCCCGATAGGCCTGGGCATCGCCCTCAAAGTGGCCGCGAAAACGCGTGATAGTGGCTTCAATGGCGATTGGCCCCTTGCCGCTGCGACAGTGTTTCACGGCCTTTTTACAGGCCTCGTAGGTTGCGAAGATATCGGCGCCATCCACTTTTAATGCGGGCATACCGAACGCTGCCGCACGACTGGCAATATCTTTTGAGCCGACCGCATAGCCCGCAGCAGTCCCCTCGCCGTAGCCGTTATTCTCAAACAGAAAAATAGCCGGCACCTGCAACACAACCGCCAGGTTCATAGCTTCAAACGTGGTGCCCTGGTTGGAACCACCGTCGCCGGTGAAGGACACACCGACGCGGTCTGTGCCCAGCGTTTTGGCGGACAGCGCCGCGCCCACAATCAGCGGCGGACCACCACCGACGATTGCGTTGGCACCCAGCATGCCCTTCTCTACTGCAGCGATATGCATGGAGCCGCCTTTACCGGCACAGCTGCCGCCCTGCTTGGCCATAATCTCTTTCATCATGTCGCCAACATCACCGCCCTTGGCAATACAGTGACCGTGGCCACGATGCGTGCTGACAATGTAATCATCATCGTCGAGATTCATACACATGCCCGTGGCGATAGCTTCTTGCCCGGCATAGAGATGCAAGAAGCCTGGAATATTGCCCTTGCCGAATTCGTCACTCACCCGATACTCAAAATCGCGAATGGTGCGCATGGTGCGATAGGCCTGTAGAAATTGCTTTTTATCCAGTGACATTGATAGCTCCTGACTCGGGCTGAATAGTGAGATAGACAGTGATATACATAGTGATGTACATAGTGATATCCAGAGTGGGATCGTTGTGGCTTATCACTGCAGGCGCAAACCTTGCATCCAGTTGGCATGAAAGCCGTTTGGCACACGCCCGGGAATATGGACTTTAGCCACGGGGCCTGTATCAAAGTCACCGGCACCGACTATTGACAGGAACGCGCCTTCACCGGGGTTGTAGACGAAGCACATCACCCAGCCATCCTCCTCACGATCGCTGTCTGGGTTGGGCACGTACACGGGCTCACCCGCATTGGCCTCGGGGCCAAATTGCCACAGCTTGGTCTCCCCTGTTTTGAAATCGTAGCGGCCCGTGCAGTTGTAACCGTGCGCATCACCCCATTCACGATTGGATGAAGCGGCAAATCCGTAGCGGTGCTCTTTGCCCATTCTGCGCTCGTCCACGCGGGGGAATTCACAGAACACGTCGCTGAACTCTTCGTCAGTGACGTTGCGGGTCGCCAGATCCAGCGTCATGCGATGCATCCTGCGCGGCTGCTTCTCAACGCCACTGCCCTGCGCGGTAGCGAAGGGAATGGAATTGATCCAGATGTAGTCAATGACGATTTTGCCGTCGCGCTCGAAGCCGTTACAAAAGTGCCAGCTGAAGAACGGGTCGGTGTCAAACCGCATGGTCTTGCTGGAACCATCGCGGGGAATCACCAGCACTTTGGTGCCCAGCTGCGGTTCCCACATAAAGGGGTCTTCACCCTTCATGGCTTTTTCCAGACTGTGGAAGGCCGGTGCGTAGAAAATAATCACGTAGTTTGGTGTGATCTGCAGATCGTGGATGATGCCCTTGCGCTCAAATTCGACCGGAATCGTGCGCAGGTGTTTTCCCTTGGCATCGAAGATCTGCACCCAGTAATTGGGGCTGTCCCAACGCTGCGTGCAGGTGACTAACTGGCCGGTGTCCGGGCAAACCTTGGGGTGCGCCGTCAATGCATCGCCGGGCTTCAGTGCGCCGTCGTAGTCGTACAATCCGACAGTAGACAGATCACTATTGAGCAGATGCGGGAAGCCGCCCTCCCACATCGCCAGCAATTTGTCGGCGTGGTAAATCACGTTGGTATTGGCGGTGTTGCGCACCGGATTAGGCTCACCACCGGCATCGATCACGTCCTGCGGCACCGGCAATACTTTACCGACACTGCCATAAATCATGCGATTGAATTTGCGCTCTGTCTTCAGGTGGTTGGTTTCTATCCAGCGGTTTTTGTATTGCACATGCCCGTCTTTGAAGTACACCGCATGCACCATGCCGTCACCATCCAGCGGATAGACATAGTGGTTGGGCTGGAACGCCACATTGGCGCCATCGCGCATAAATGCGCCCGCCAGTTTGCGCGGGATTTCGCCTTCGACAGTCAGCTGATCTTCGCCCAGGTCGCGTTCTTCATCGACCGGCGCATAGTTACCCTGCAAGTAGGGAAAAGCACTTAAATCCATTAGTTCACCTCAGATGTATTATCGATTTTTCAAAATCACACAGTCAGGGAACCAGATAGTACCAGCTCAACTTATTAAAAAACAGTCTCGTCTGTTTCTTTTAGTCAGCAAGGCAGCTACAGTAAACCCTCGTCCACAACACAGGAAACCCACCATGAATCCGATCGAAGATGACCTCGCGCTAAGAGACCTTATGGCGCGCTATATTGATGCCGTCAATCGCCGCGACGGCGATGCCTGGATCGCAACGTGGGCGCACGATGGTGTGTGGAATATGCTCGGACAGCCGGTTACGGGTCGCGATAATATTTTGGCACTGTGGCAGCAAACGATGTCGAGCTTTGATTTCGCGTTGATGATGCCTAGCTCGTGCTTGTTCTCGGTTGATGGCGACACCGCCAGTGGGCACTGGTATCTGCACGAATACCTACGCGACAGCCAGGGCGCGGGCCTGACGATGCTGAGTCGCTATCTGGATACCTATATAAAACAGGACGGACAGTGGCTGTACCAGTCACGGCACTACAACCTGATGTACAACGGGCCGGCCGACCTGAGCGGAACGCACACACCATTACCCGCTCTCTGAGGGACGTTTTTAGTCGCGTAGCGGGCATATTTACTGGTGGCATGGCGGGCATCTATGGCGCTATGCTGTGGCTGCTCTGTAATAGAAATGCCTTATAACAAAGGTAGAATTTTTATCCCCCACAGTGATAGGAACCGCATATGACCACGCCCCCGGACTTTAAGCGTCGCACACTCGTCAAGGCCCTCGCCGTCAGCTCGCTGATCCCGATTTTGGGCAGCAACCTGATCGGCTGCTCTAACGGCTCAAACAGTTCCAACAACTTCAATAACGCCCAGGGCTTACCCAGTGTGCCCGCCGATTTCAACCACGGCATCGCCTCCGGTGATCCGCTCACCGATCGGGTAATTCTGTGGACCCGCGTTACGCCCGAGGAGGAGGGCCAGGTGCAAGTCCAGTGGGAGATTGCCGCGGACCCTGACTTTGTCAGCATCATCGGCGAGGGCGAGGGCACCACCTCTGCCGACGTTGACTACACCGTAAAGGTTGACGCTGAAGGTCTGCAGGCCGGCACCACCTATTACTACCGCTTCATGACTGGCGACAAAACGTCGGTCACAGGAAAAACCCGCACCCTGCCGCAGGGCGCGGTGCAGGCGGCCACTTTCGCAGTGATCTCCTGCTCAAACTACCCCGCCGGATATTTCAACGTGTATCGGGAAGTCGCCAATCAGGACATTGACGCCGTATTACATTTGGGCGACTACCTGTATGAATACGCTGCCGGAGGCTACGCCAGCGATCGCGCCGAGGAACTTGGCCGGGTCTCGGTACCCGCCAACGAGATCATCTCATTGAGCGATTACCGCATACGGTACGGGCAGTATCGTACCGACGAAGATCTGCAGGCAGCGCACGCAGCCCATCCCTTTATTGTGGTGTGGGACGATCACGAGATCGCCAATGACTCATGGGAGAACGGCGCGCAAAACCACGATTCAGAGACTGAGGGTTCCTACGCAGACCGAAAAATGATGGCGATTCAAGCCTGGTACGAATGGTTGCCAGTCAGACCTCCTACCACCATGGACGACATCATTTACCGCCGCTTCCAATACGGTGATTTGATCGACCTGCTGATGCTGGACACACGCCACGTCGGGCGCAATCAACAGTTGGAGTACAGCAACTTTGCCACCGGCGGCATCATTGACGTAGACAGTGTTCGCGCCGGGTTCAGCGATTCCAATCGCACCCTGCTGGGCAGCGCACAGCTGGGCTGGCTGCGCGGGCAACTTAACCAGAGCAGCGCGCGCTGGCAGGTATTGGGTCAGCAGGTGCTGATGGGACGCTACCAGATACCCTCGCCATTATTGGAAGCACTAGACCCCGGCCTTACACTGGAACTGGATTTGGGCAAAGGTACGGCGGCACTGCTGGCCGCTGTTGGCGCCAAGGGCAAGGCGCCCGAAGATAGAACACCGGAAGAACAGGCCCTACTGGATAGTTCTATTCCCTACAATCTTGACGCCTGGGATGGCTACAGCTTCGAACGTGATGCCGTGCTGGATTACGCGTACCAACTGAAGTCAAAACTCGTTGCACTGGCCGGGGATACACACAACGCCTGGACCTCGCAGTTGCGAACGGCAGAAGGCGAAATCGCCGGCGTCGAATTTGGTTGCACCAGCGTGAGTTCTCCGGGATTCGATGGACCAGGACTTCTGGGGCCGGGTAATGCCGCTGCATTTGGCCCGCTTGTTGCAGGCCTTATTGATGACCTGAACTACGCCAATCTGGTAGGTCGAGGGTATTTACACATCGCGTTCACAGCTGACAACGTCACCGCAACGCATCGCTTTTTGACCACGATTGATTCGCGAGAATACGCGGTCAATGAAGCGGCTGAAAAGTCCTTCGTGGTGAACCGTGCGGATATGGTACTGAGCTGAGTTGATTTCCACACTGCCGGGATAACCGGCAGTGTCTATTAAACGAGTGTCGATTAAACCTCAATCCTCGGGAAGCCGAATTACCAGTTTGCCCTCATTGGAACCATCAAACAGCCGCAAAAATGTCGGCAGCACATTGTCCAGCCCGTCTACTACTTCTTCGCGGTATTTGATCTCACCGGCCATCACCCACTGTGCCAATTGGCCGATACCCTCGCCAAAGCGATCCAGGTAATCAAGCACCGTAAACCCCTGCAACGTGACGCTCTGGGCTACCAATTGCCAAAGATTGGTTGGGCCGGGCGCATTGGGTATGTTGTACGTTGATATCCAGCCGCAGACGGCGACCCGTGCATGCTTGTTCAGGCACAGCAAGGTCGCGTCCAGTATCTCGCCACCGACATTGTCGAAGTAGACATCCACGCCGTCCGGGCAGGCTGTGCGAATCGCATCCGCCAAATCGCCACAGGTCTTGTAGTTAACGGCCGCATCGAAACCCAATTCTCCGGTCAACCACTGGCACTTGTCGTCACTGCCCGCCATGCCCACCGCGCGGCAACCCTGCATTCTGGCGATCTGGCCCACTACTGAACCCACTGCTCCGGCCGCTGCGCTGACCAGTACCGTCTCCCCCGCCTTCGGCTTGCCCACTTCCAGCAAGCCAAAATACGCCGTGAGGCCGGTAGGACCCAGCGCACCGAGGAACGTACTGAGCGGAATACCCATGCCTTCATCCAGTTTGTTCAGGGTGGCAGCCAGCACCGTGGTGTAGCGCTCCCAACCGCCCATGGTCATGGCGACATCGCCGGGCACAAAGTCCGGGCTGTTGCTCTTCACTACCCGGCCAATCACCGAGCTGCGCACGGCATCGCCCAGCGCAATCGGCGCAATGTAATTGGGATCGTCACCCATCCAGCCGCGAATGGCCGGGTCCAGCGAGATATACAGATTGCGCAACACCACCTCACCCTCGGCGAGATCAGGCACGGGAACATCGCGCGCCGGTACGTTGCTGGCCGTGGGTTGCCCGACGGGACGCGAGGCCAGGTAATACTGGCGATTTATCAGAGTTATCATGCGCGCAACATAACGCCTTGCAAAAAATCAGTCAACCCTGATTGTTTTAGCAACCTCACTCTGCTACTGTTTCAAGGCTTCCCGCGAAGCTCCCCACGAACAACGCACCACCTTGTTTCTGACACAGGAAACCCACCATGACCGTACTGATTGCAGGCACCCTTCACCTCCCCGCGGCGGATCGCGAAACAGCGCTGACCGAAACCGCACAATTGGTGACCGAGACGCGCACGCAAAAGGGCTGCCAGCATTATGTGTGGTCTGCCGATCCCACGTCCGACACTCGCGTTTATGTGTACGAGAACTGGGACAGCGTTGAAGATTTAGCCGCACATCTGGCCGGACCGTACTACCAAAATATGCTCGCGACACTGGGCAAATACGGTGTCACCAACACCGAAGTATCAAAATTCAAAATTGCACTGCAAGAACCTGTTTACGATCCGCAGGGTAAACCCAGAGCTGATTTTTTTACCGCCTGAAGACGCACTAATACACACCAAGATTCACGCAGCTGGAACCATCCTAAGGATTACACCGCCATGGCGCAAAAAAAAATAAAAACCTACTGCCGCTTCTGCCACGCGTATTGCCCGATGGAAGCCACCGTAGAAAACAACCGCCTGATTGCATTAGTGCCAGACACCAGTAACGAAGTGTACGGCGGCTATACGTGCATCAAGGGTCGCCAGCTGATTGAGCAAATAGACCACCCGACCCGCTTGCAGCAGTCGCAGAAAAAACAAGCCGACGGCTCCTTCACCAGCATCGGCACTGAAACCGCGATGGATGAAATCGCAGCACAATTGCAGGCAATTCTCGACAAATACGGCCCGCGCAGTATCGCCAGTTACAACGGTACCTACTCCTACCAGAACTCCGCCGCGCACGATGTTGCCAGGGCGTTTCACGCTGCCATAGACTCGCCCTCCTATTACACCAGCGTCACCATTGACCAACCGGCCAAGGTAGCGATTGGGCCGACACGCATGGGCTGGTGGAACGGTGGCAGCCATATGTGGAACGACTCCAATGTGGCGCTGATCATTGGCAATAACACGCTGGTTTCGCATTTTTCCATACCCGGCGGCATTCCTTCCTTCAGCCCGCACAACGCCCTGCGCGAAGGCAAACAGCGCGGCATGAAAGTGATCTGCATCGACCCGCGTGTGACCGAAGTGGCGAGCCGCGCTGACCTGCATCTGCAGGTAAAACCCGGCCATGATGCAGCAGTCGTCGCTGCGATTATTGCGGTGATACTGGCAGAGAACCTGCACGACGCAGAGTTCTGCGAACAGCACATCGAAGGTCTGGCGTCATTAAAGCAGCAGACGCTAGTCTTTACGCCCGATGCTGTGGCCACCGCCGCTGGTATTCCCGCCAAGCAGATAATCGAGGCCGCCAGAATGTTTGCCGCCGGACCGCGCGGTACTGCGGTCACCGGCACCGGCCCAGAGATGGGCCCGCACCCCAACCTGTTGCAACACCTGGTGCAATCACTGAATGCCATTTGTGGCCGCCACTACCGCGCCGGCGAGCGCCTGCCAAACCCCGGCGTACTCACCCCCGCAGGACCGCGCGCTGCGCAGGCCACCGGCCCGCAACCACAATGGTTCACCGACGGTGTGAAAAGCCGCGTGTCGGACGATGTTTGTGAGACCGTCGTGCTCTCCCCCTACGGCCCGCTAAAAGAAATGCCCACCGCGACCATCAGCGATGAAATGCTGCTCGAAGGCGACGGCCAGATAAAAGCGCTGATCTGCGTCGGCGGTAATCCGCTGCTGGCCTGGCCCGATCAGGAAAAAACACACCGCGCGCTGGCCGGGCTTGAACTGCTCGTCTGCATCGATCTTAAAATGGCTGCCACTGCGCAGATGGCCGACTACGTACTGGCCCCAAAAATCTGCCTGGAGCGTGAAGACGTCACCCTGCTCACCGATATCTGGCACGACAAACCCTACAGCCAGTACACCAAAACGGTGGTGGAAGCTGAAGGCGACAAAATTGAGGAGTGGGAGTTTTTCTGGGCGATGGGCAAGCGCATGGGGCTGACACTGAACCTGGCGCACGGCCCTATCGACATGCAGGAAAAGCCCAGCAAGTTTGACCTGCTCGCCAACATCACCAAGGGCTCGCGCGTGCCGCTTGAGGATATCTACAACACCGAGGGCGGCAAAGTCTTTGATGTACCCGATGTGATTCTGGAGCCCGCCGACCCCGAAACCCAAGGCCGCCTGCAACTCTACCCGCCGGGGTTGGATGTGGAAATTGCCGCCGCCCATGCCGACCTCAGCGCAGCCTCCGACGCCGATTTTCCGCTGACGCTGATCAGCCGCCGCATGAAGAACACCTACAATTCCACCGGACCCGAATTGAGCCTGCTCAAAAGCAAAGGCACCTTCAACCCGGCGTTTATGCATTCACAAGACCTCACGGCTCTGCACATTGCCGATGGTGACATCGTGGAAGTGCGATCAAAGCACGGCGCTATTCCCGCGATTGCCAAAGCCAGCGATGACATCCGCCCCGGCGTTATCTCAATGTCGCATTGCTGGGGCGGCTCGCCCGCACCCGGCGCTAATTCCGACGGCAAGATTCGCGAGATTGGCAGTAACACGAATCGACTGGTGGACAACAGAGACCGCGCGGAGAAATATTCCGGCATGGCGCGGCAGAGCAGTATTCCTGTGGCGATTCGTAAGCTGTCGTGATGTTGTGACTGATATCTGCGTAGGTTTAGGAACTTGGGTCGGGGACGGAGGATGGGGAAGTTCTCGTGTGCCGGGAAACGCCAAACTGCGCACATCCATGTGCAGGCTCGGCTGGCGACGTCCTGTCGCCAGACGTTCCCGGCACACGAGAACTTCCCCATCCTCCTTCAGTCGTGCCATCTAGTTCTAAATCTGGAGGGTCAAACTTGAGAATTGCTGGAGCGTCGCAGTGCCACTAAGCGTTTTAAATACAAAATCAGCTTTAACGGGAGATGGAACGACTCCAGGAGAGAAAGCCCAACTAATTGCACTCAACCAGTAACCAGTAACCAGTAACCAGTAACCAGTAACCAAGAATAATTGGAGCAACCACATGAGCAAGCCAAAGCCATTTCGATTCTCCCTACAGTGTTTCAACACCGACTCGCCCGCCAGCTGGCGCCAGCTGATCAGCAAAACAGAAGACCTGGGATACTCCACATTCTTCCTGGCAGATCACTTCCTGAGCACCGGCCCCGCGCTGGACAGCACTTACCATCCGCCACAAATGCTGGCCGCGGTGCCCGCCATTGCGATGGCACTGGAGCAGACCAAAACCCTGCGCGTAGGCTGCCGCGTTTTCTGCAACGACTACCGCCACCCGATTATTCTGGCCAAAGAAGCGGCCACCATGGATTATCTGTCCGGTGGCCGCCTGGAGTTTGGTATCGGCGCCGGCTGGATCAAGAACGAATACGATGCCGTTAACCTGCCATTCGATGAATTCCCCGAGCGCTTCGCACGCTTTGCCGAAACGGTGCAGGCTTATAAAGCATTTATGTCCGGCGAACCACTGGATATCGCCGGTGATGCTGTGCGCTGGACAGGCTTCTCGGGCACACCCGCCCCGGCACAGACGCCCTACCCGCCACTGATGATCGGCGGCGGCAGCAAAAAAATCCTGCACTTCGCCGGACAGGAAGCAGACATCGTCAGCCTGAACTTCAATAATCGCGCTGGCATGCTCGGCCCCGATGGCATGAACTCGGGGCTGGCCGCCGCAACGGCCAAAAAAATCGAGTGGATCAAAAGCGGCGCCGGTGCGCGCTTTGACAATATCGAACTGGAAATTGGTGCCTATAACACGATTATTACCGATCACCCGGAGCCGACCGCTCAAGCTATTGGCGATGCACTGGGCATGTCGGCCGAGGATATTCTGACCCATCCGCACTGCCTGATCGGCAGTGTGGATTTTATCTGCGAGGAATTGCAACGTCGCCGCGAGGCCTATGGTATTTCCTATATCGCCGTACTCGACGACGGAACAAACAATATGGTGGAAGCATTTGCGCCAGTTGTTGCCCGTCTCGCAGGCAAGTAGACTGCCACCCTATCTTTTAAGGAGAAAAACCGTCTCATGTTAAAACTGACTGATAAGACTCTGCTGTGCTCACAACTGTACATTGACGGCGCCTGGGTTGATGCCAATAACGGCGCGACCATGGGCGTGTTTAATCCCGCGACCAAAGAAGAACTTGTCGCCATCCCCAATGCGGGTGCGGCCGAAACTCGCCGCGCTATCGAAGCCGCAGACACCGCATTTACCACTTGGCGCAATGTGGTGGCCAAAGAGCGTTCGTCCATTCTCAAGCGCTGGTTCTCGCTGATCATGGCCAACCAGGAAGATCTGGCGCAGTTAATGACCGCAGAACAGGGCAAGCCGCTGGCTGAGTCGCGCGGTGAAGTGGCCTACGGTGCAGCCTTTGTCGAGTGGTTTGCAGAAGAAGGCCGCCGCATTTATGGCGATACTATTAGCGCCAACAATCCCAACCAGCGCATCATCACACTCAAACAACCGATAGGCGTGGTTGCCGCGATCACACCCTGGAACTTCCCTATTGCGATGATCACGCGCAAGGTTGCACCGGCACTGGCCGCTGGCTGCACCGTGGTGTTGAAGCCCGCTACAGAGACACCGCTGTGCGCACTCGCACTGGCAGCCCTGGGCGAAAGAGCCGGCATACCGCCGGGTGTGTTCAGTGTGGTGGCAGGTAGCAATGCAAAAGCGATCGGCGGCGAGATGACCAGCAGCAAGATCGTGCGCAAGCTGACCTTCACCGGCTCCACAGAAATTGGCAAAATACTGATGGCGCAGTGCGCTGAAACTGTGAAGAAAACATCGATGGAATTGGGTGGCAACGCACCCTTCATCGTGTTCGATGACGCCGACCTGGACGCCGCAGTAGTCGGCGCAATGGCCTCCAAATACCGCAACGCCGGACAAACCTGTGTGTGCGCCAACCGCATCCTGGTGCAGGAATCAGTGTTTGATGCCTTCGCAGAGAAACTGTTGACCGCGGTAAAAGCGCTCAAAATGGGCAACGGCGCCGATGATGGCGTGACGATTGGCCCACTGATCAACGATGCCGCGTTCGACAAAGTCAGCGCTATCGTCAATGAGGCCACCGGCAAAGGCGCCAAGGTGCTAATCGGCGGCAAAGGCAGCGCAGCGCAAGGCGAAAATTTCTACGAGCCAACCATTCTGGTTGATGTGGACGACACCATGGATGTCTACAACGAGGAGATTTTTGGCCCCATCGCGCCGCTGTTCAAATTTAAGACCGAAGAGGAAGCGATCCGCATCGGCAACGATACACCGTTTGGCCTCTCCGCCTACTTCTACTCCCGCGATATCGGCCGCATCTGGCGCGTCTCAGAAGGACTGGAGTATGGCATCGTGGGCATTAATGAGGGCGTTATCTCCACCGAGGTGGCACCCTTTGGCGGCGTGAAGGAATCCGGCATCGGCCGCGAGGGCTCCAAATACGGCATCGATGACTATCTGGAGATCAAATACCTGTGCATGGGCGGCGTGAACGACTGACGCTGGCAGGCCAATCAGTAGCCGGGCGGTGTGAAGTAACACTGCCCAGGCAAACGGGCCGGTTACGGACAAAAGACCGCGCCGTTTAATGCGAAATCGCCTATAATCCCGTCGACGCCGCCCTGTTTTAATCAGTCGTGCTTGTTTTTAAATTACGTTCGAGGCTTGAATATCTGATGTCCAGCAAAAAGGCAGTTGCCCTAAAGAACAAAGACGGCGAGGACATCAGTTGGCAGGCGCAAAAAAGCGCCATGACCCGCGACCGTATCCTCGAAGCCGCCATCAATTGCTTCGTGGAGCTGGGTTACACCAACGTAACAACCGCCAAGGTCGCCAGCTCCGCCGGGGTATCCCGTGGCGCCATGCTGCACCACTTCCCCTCCAAAACCGAACTCATCCAGGCCGCCGTAGAATTCCTGCACGACAAACTGCTGGAGGACTACACCGAACGCGTCGCCGGCATCCCCCCCGCCCTCAAGGGCAAGAAACGCCGCCGCGCCGGTATCGACGCCTACTGGGATCACCTCACCGGCGACCTGTTCGTGGTGTACCACGAACTGTGCGTATCCAGCCGCACCGACCCCGAGCTGAGCGCCATCCTGGAAAACTCACAGGTGTTGTTCGAGAAGCACGTGCGCGAATCCAACACCAATATGTTTGAGGAATGGAAAGACCGCGGCGACCGCTTCCTCCTCGCCATGGACGTCACCAAGTTCATGATGGAAGGCATGGCGGCTGGGCAGTTAATGACGAATCGCGATGAGCGGGTGAAACGGCTGCTGAATTATCTGGCGGATCGGTTGGAGGAGATATTTGAGGAGGGTGAAGGGTCGGCGATTGGGCGGCATTCGGCTGGGAAGTAGCCAGAGGAAATGCCTGAGAAGGGAATCGATGGGGGTCAAGGGGTGAATCGCCCCGGATTTGCCGGAGGCTAATTTTCTTGAGAGGATTGGCTAATGAACAGACGACCCGGATACTCAAAAGAAGTACGCGAACGTGCAGTTCGGTTGGTGTTAACCGGCGAGCATGACCATTCATCCCGTTGGGCAGCCATACAGTCGGTGGCTTCCAAGATAGGCTGCACCCCTGAGGCTTTGCGCTCGCGGGTAAAGAAGATA